>JBLHTX010000076.1:0-7715 GCA_047627635.1 Alphaproteobacteria bacterium
ATGATAAGTGTGTCTATGTTCATTTTGTTTCCTTTTTTCAAATACAAAATGAACAACTTTTAATTCTTTTTCAATACCCAATTAAAGTCGAGAGTCGGGTTAATAACATTAATAAAGCATTGATTTTATTGGGAATATTGTTGTAATTGCTACACCTGCTTAAGGCTGCTTTGCAGTAATATTTCTTATCAATTTAGTTAAATCATCAATCAGTTAGATGTCTCATATATTGGCGTTGAATAGGGTGACTTAGAACAAGATGATTAATCTTATAATCCCTAACGCCATTGTTTCAGGGTAATGCCTTCGGGTGGGGGCGGTAGGTCATGGGGCAAAAATAAATCTTGTAACAAAACTGTACTGCCTTCATGGGCATATTGATCGAAATCGGTTACGCCTGCACCCATTAACACTAAATCGTCAATTAAAAAACAGCCTGTGCATACTTTGGCAGGCTTGGTAACAATGTGCATAACGGCATCGGCCATAATGGTGGCTTTACGCATATATTTATCGCTAATTTTTGTATTATTAATCAGCCTATCGGTGGCAGCGGTTTTAATTACCGTTCTGGGCCACAAAGAATTAACAGCAATATTATCGTGATAAAATTCATGCGACATACCAAGGGTACACATCGACATGGCATATTTTGACATTGTATAGGCGGTATGCTTATGAAAATAGCCTGCATTTAACGCAAGGGGCGGGGCAAAATTAACAATATGCCCATTATCAGATAATTTTAAAAAAGATGCCGCCGATTTTGACATTAAATAAGTGCCGCGTACATTAATATCGTGCATGAGGTCAAACTCTTTGCTGGTAACTTTGGTTGTATCGTGCAAATAAATTGCCGATGCACTGTTAATTAAGATATCAATTTTACCAAATTTTTTGGCGGTTTCCATCGTGACTTTGTTAATGTCATCTTCGTTTCTGACATCGCATTGTATGGCAAGTGCTTGAACGCCAAATTCTTGGCATTGTTTTGCCACTGTGTGAATTGTACCATCAAGCGTGGGGTGCGGTTCACTGGTTTTGCCCGTAATCACAACATGACAGCCATGCTTGGCAAGGGTTAATGCGGTTTGTGCACCAATGCCTCGGCTTGCCCCTGAGATAATGGCAACTTTGTCTTGTAATGTTTTTTGTGTCATAGGGGCCTCATTATTGGGATTTTGATTTTTTAAGATTATTCATTTTTTCGGTAATAATTTTTTGTGTTTCTGGCGATTGCAATAAAAAAGCGAATGATTGTACTTCTCGCTCCATCGTTTTGGTAATATTTTCAAAACGGGGCTGCATTAAATCTTTGTTGGTTAAAATACCACTTAGGGGTAAAGCACTAATTTGCTTTTTCACCAAAGATAGCATCGCATCTGATTGCAAAACACTGGTGGTGAGTTCATTGATTAATGTCCCCTTAAGGCGGTCAGCTTTAATGGTTCTCCCTAATAACAGCATTTCACGGGCAAGCGCTTTGCCGATTATGGGCTCCAGTAACTGGCTTGATCCTGCCTCGGCACACAGACCCATTTGAATGAAGGGGGTTGATATTTCAACTTTTTTCTGGGCAATAATAAAATCGCCATGCAATAACATGGTTGCACCAATCCCAACGGCATGACCATCAAGCACGAAAATAAGAAACTTCGAGAAGCTTTCCAAATAGCCCAAAAATTGCAACAAAGGGTGATCTTGGGTTAGGTTTTTCGGATTTTTAATAAATTCTTGGACATCGTGACCCGAACAAAAATAATCGCCTTTGCCCCGAATAATCAGGGCTTTGACTGTGTTCGATGCAAGAGATTTTTCAAAGGCCTCAATCATGCGTAAATACATATCCTTGGTAAGCGCATTTTTCTTAGAGACCCTATCAAAGGTAATTGTGCAAAAAATATCGGTATAACTGATATTAATCATAACCAATGATGCGCCCTAATCCCCTCAAGCCCACGGGTACAAGCAAGGGAAATCCCATTGACGTTTGATAAATAATTTTCCGCAAAGAAAATTGTATAATCAATATATGCATCGCTAACATCAAGCTCTTGATCGACAATCGCAAAGGCCGCCTTGGTGGCGTAATAACCAGAAATCACAATGGCGGCTAGTTTTAAAAAGGGTGTTGCGCCTGCAAGTGCTTCTGATCCTTGATCGAGCAAGCCCCATTTTTGATACATCCATTCGCCCGCTTGCAATAAATCATCAACCGCTAAATCAAGATGATCCCCAATGATCGCAAGTCTTTCATCGCCATGCTCAAGGCAGTTTGTCGCAAGGTCTGTGATATCAGAACATATTTTGCGGAATAAGCGCAAATCATCGTGGCATAATTTGCGTGTTACCAAATCAATGGCTTGTATGCCCGATGTGCCTTCATAGATTGATAAAATACGCGCATCACGATAATGACACGCAATTTGTGTTTCTTCAATGAAGCCAGCACCACCAAAAACTTGCAGCGCATTCGAGGTTTGTGTGATTGACAAATCGGTTGCCCAGCTTTTGGCAATTGGAATTAAAAAATTTGCATATTGCTGTGACGTTTCACACCCTGCATCGGCCTTATCAAGATAATGTGCGGTTTGCAAAACAAGCAACCGATTAATATAATTAAGACTGCGAATATCGGTTAAACTACGTTGAATATCGGGATGCTGTATCAGGGCAACATCTTGCTTGGTGGTCAAATCCTTGCCTTGCATACGTTCCTTGGCATAAGCCAAAGCCTTCTGATAGGCAATTTCAGCCACGCCCACGCCCTGTGCCGCTACCGACAGGCGTGCATCATTCATCATGGTAAACATGGCTTTCAGCCCCTGATTTTCTTGCCCAATGAGATAGCCGATTGCACCACCTTGCTCGCCAAATGTTAGGGTACAAGTGGGGGATGCATGAATGCCAAGCTTATGCTCAATTGAAGTTGTCATAATATCATTTTGTTCACCAAGCGTGCCATCATCATTGACCATAAATTTTGGTACAAGAAACAGCGAAATGCCTTTTGTCCCCTCAGGCGCATTGGGTAAACGGGCAAGCACTAAATGAATAATGTTCTCGCTTAAATCATGGTCGCCAAAAGTAATATAAATTTTTGTGCCTGTAATTTTATAGGTATCTGCATCGGACTTAACGGCTTTTGCGGTAATTTTTCCGACATCTGACCCCGCTTGGGGTTCAGTTAAATTCATGGTTGCAGTCCATTTACCCGACACAAGTTTGGGGAGATATAGATTTTTTTGCGAATCACTGCCCCATTTTTCAAGAGCATGAATTGCCCCCTGCGTTAAAAGCGGGCATAAACCAAACGATAAATTGCTGCTGGAAATCATTTCAAACAACGCAGTTGAGACCGATTTTGGTAAATTCATACCGCCATATTTAATATCTGAACTAATTGCATTATAGCCATTTGCGACAAATTGCCCATAAGCTTCTTGCCAACCATCGGGCATTGTTACGGTATTATTACTGAACTGACAGCCTGTTTTTTCACCAGTATGGTAAATAGGCAGCAGGATATTTTGACAAAATTTATCAGCTTGTACAAAAATATCATTCACAATATCAAGATCAATATCAAGCGGATCACCTTTTTGTCCAACACAATTCAGCGACAAGACATGATTAAGGATAAAGTTATAATCTTGAATTGGTGCTTGATATGTCATATAAATTACCTTGTATCACGCTATTTTGATTGTATTCAGTTCAGTTTTGATTATTCTAGGGATAAGATGCAAAAATATGGTTAATTTCACATATAATAGATATGGTTAATTTCAAAAAATAATGGGTTCTTGTGACAATCGGATGTGCCTCATATAAATTATCACGGCTTAAAAGTCTTGAATCCGTTATTGGTCAACGCCCAACTTATGTGGGTCAAGCTTTATTTGGGTTTAATCGTGCCCATCACTGTGATGAATTTGTGGGGTGGGGATATGGCGTGTATGCTAAAAAAGCACTTCAAATGGCCACGCATTATAACAAGCCATTTTCATTCCTTGAAGATGGATTCTTGCGGTCGCCTTTTGTGTCTTCAATTTCTAAAGCGCCCTATGGCTTGGTAAAAGATTCCAAGGCCGCTTATTATGATTATTCGGTGGTTACAGATTTAGAAACATTGATTTGCACAACAGCCTTATCAGGTGCACAAAAGGATAAGGCAGAATTAGCCATTAATTTTTTTGTAACCCACAAGCTTGGTAAATTTGCCATTACCAACGACAAGCAAAATACCGCACTCCCCAAAGATTTTGGACAAAATTCACTATTATTAATCGATCAAGTGGCAGGCGATTTATCGCTTCATTATGGCGGTGTGACTTCTAAGACTGCTCAGCAAGCCTATGAACATATTAAAGAAAATTATCCTGATCAAAAAATTTACCTTAAATTACATCCCGAAGTTTTAGCAGGCAAGAAACAAGGGTGCTTTGATTTTTGTCACACTGATCCCGATATTATTTGCGTCACCGATTGCGATTTACCAACATTATTATCTCAAGGCCCTCAAGTTTTTGTCTTAACATCTTTAGCAGGCTTTGAAGGCTTGTTGCATCAATGCAATGTTACAACATTTGGCTTGCCGTGGTATTGTGGCTATGGTTTAACCCATGATTATCACCCCGATATAAAACCCCTTAGGGATAGGCGTAAAACAACTGATATATATAGTTTATTTCATGCCGCCTATATTGATTATACCCATTATATTGACCCCATGACTCAGCAAAGGCTGGATATTTTTACCATTATGCATTTTTTTGCACGCATAAAACGCCATGTTAATATGATGCAAGGGCATATTTTGGCGATTGGGATTCGCCCTTGGAAGAAAAAAGATTTTTATCCGTGGGTAAAAACGCCCTATAACCAAGTCTCATTTTGTGGTTCTTATGCCGATATTAAACAACAAATTGAGAAAAATCCGCAAACGGATTTTAAGTTAATTGTGTGGGGCTATTATAAACCAGAAATAATTAAGCAGGTTAAGTGCACTTATCCAAAGCTTGAAATTATGCGAATCGAAGATGGCTTTTTACGCTCTTATGGTCTTGGGTCAGATTTCTTTGCCCCGCTTTCGCTCTGTATTGATTCGGGCGATTTACATTTTCATGCTCAAAACCGAGAAAATTCCGATTTTCATACGGCAATCAGGCAATCAAGCTGTCACGATATGGCATTAAAACGGGTGCAGGATTTTGTAAAAATTATGCACGATAACCGTATCAGTAAATATAATGTTGAACCCAAAATAAATATTAATGTGCCCAAAAACAAACATATTATTTTCGTATCAGGGCAAGTTTCAGGTGATGCATCGTTAAATTATGGCGGTCTGGAAGCCCATTTAAAAGATGATTTTGGGCTATTATCGCAGGTGCGTAAGGATTATCCAGCCAGTTATATTTTATATAAACCGCACCCCGATGTGACGCAGGGCAATCGTAAAAAAAGCAAAAACGATATTTATTGTGAAGCTATTTACGATCAAAAAATTATTAAGATATCAATTATCGACTGCATTCAAGTGTCCGATATGACGGCAACATTAACATCGCAAACAGGATTTGATGCCTTAATAAGAGGGAAAAAAGTGCATTGTTACGGCAATGCTTTTTATAAAAATTACGGGCTTTGTGCCAATGATACGCCGCAAAGCCAAGCCATATCACTTGATAATTTTATTCATGCTGCCCTCATTGATTATCCGATTTATCAATATGAGGGACAATTTATATTGCCCGAAGCGGCAATTAATATTATTATCGACCAAAAACAAGGCAAAAAAGACCCATTAAGGCATATTATAATGCAATCGATTGTATTACGATATATGTATAAAGCAAAAAAATGGTTGATGGGTTAAGCAATAATTTATGACGCATATAATAAGTGACATTTTACGCCATAAAATTGCCGATAATATTTTGTTATTGCAAGGGCCAGTTGGTTATTTTTTCTCTGACTTGCATGGTCATTTGAAACAATGCGGTGCAAAAAATATTATTAAAATTAACTTTAATGCAGGCGATGATTTTTATTACAAGCACCAGCCAACGATTAAATATAACAAGCCATTTCATCAATTAGAAGCATTTTATACCCAAATTATTAAAAGCCGCAACATCGATGCTGTCTATTTATTTGGCGATTGTCGCTTTATTCATCATATTGCTATTAATGTTTTTAAAAAGCATCATATTCCCTATTATGTTTTCGAAGAAGGGTATATTCGCCCCAATTATATCACCATGGAACAGGGGGGCGTAAATGGCAATTCATCACTTAAAATAACCTCGATTGGCAAAGTCCCTGATTTTGAGTGCCATAAATACCAAGCAATATTAGGGCGTAATCCGTCTAAAAATGCCCCTATGGGCTATGGCTCGTTTCGTAAAATGGTATTATGGGGCTTTATTTATTTTTGTATGTGTCGCTTAAAACGCTATCAATATCCGTTTTATATTCATCATAAATCTGTATCACCCTTTGAGATTGCGTTATGGATATTATCGTTTATGCGTAAATATTGCTATCGGATACCCGATTTTAAAAAACAAAATTTTATTTTATCAAATCTTTCCAAGCGTTATTTTGTTGTGCCACTTCAAGTTTATAATGATGCACAAATTTTTAATCATAGTCCGTTTCACGATGTCACTGATTTCATTGAAACAGTACTTGAATCTTTTGCTAATCATGCCCCAAAGGGGATATATTTAGTCATTAAGCATCACCCTCTTGATCGAGGGCATCGCCATTATAAGCAATTTATTAAAAACCGCTCGAAACAACTGGGGATTAAAAAACGGGTCATTTATGTCCATGAGGTGTCATTACCCAAAATATTACGCCACGCAAAAGGGGTAATCACCATAAATTCTACTGTTGGGCTTTCGGCATTACATCATCAAACCCCCGTCAAAGTATTAGGCAATGCATTTTATGATACGGGCGGCTTGACGTATCAGGGGTCTTTAGCACGGTTTTGGAAACAACCTGGCAAAGTCATTGAGAGTAACTTTGTTAAGTATAGAAAATACATTATTATAAAATCACAAATATTAGGTAGTTTTTATAGTAAAATATTTAATATTAAAGTATAGTGGCACATTAATTGAATTGTATACTTTAATATAATGAAATTATTGGATAATTAAATGCTTTTACCTACTGAAACATATAATGACATTGAAACAGAAGATTATGCACCACATAAAGATATTTCACAGGTTTTTTTTAAACCCATCACCAAAGAATTTATTGATGGTCATAAAATAATTTATATGGTGTTATCTGATAAAGGGCAGGCCTTAGCTTTTTTTGGTTCTGTCCCTGAGTGTCAATATTATGCAATCCGCAATGACTTTGCTTATCAGCTTGCGCATTAAATAACAAAAACTGTCAAGCTTATTTAGAGCTTGACCCCCCGATATTGCGCCTAATAGCGACAAGCTCGCTCGTGAAAATTGTTTGGTCATAATTTTCACGAGCGAGCTTGTCGCTATTCTTGTTAGTGCGATTATATGCTTTAAGTGGGGATTTTATTTCGAAATACCCCCACCCAACACCCCCCCAAAAAAAAGAGGGAGGGCTTTTAAGGAAGGTTTTTAAGAATTACCTGGTCATGTTACAGCTGTATATTCAAGAGGGGCAAGTACTGGTGTCTGATCCTCTCTTTCTTCATTTATCTCAGCATA
>JBLHTX010000077.1:0-7691 GCA_047627635.1 Alphaproteobacteria bacterium
AACAATTCCAGTGAAAAACGTTGATATCAATGTTAAATATACAGATACAGACTTTTCACAATCTGAATGTGGTGAAATTTGTGATGCGCGCGTCGTTGCAAGCCTTTCTTATACTTTCTAAGTAAGACTAATTTCAATAAGGTTTAAGAATGTTAAAAAAACTTAAGCTTTATTCTAGTTAAAATAACTAATAAATAAAAACTTGCAAACCGAATTATTTTTTAATTTTAGGCTAC
Source organism: Alphaproteobacteria bacterium (assembly GCA_047627635.1). Taxonomy (GTDB): domain Bacteria; phylum Pseudomonadota; class Alphaproteobacteria; order JBCCNR01; family JBCCNR01; genus JBCCNR01. The sequence goes on from JBLHTX010000077.1 coordinate 237, forward strand.
CCCATGAATAAATTTATCAAATATTGCTCGATATTATTATCGAGTCTACTCTTCTGTTGTATAATCTCAGCTGGCTATGCCAATGACATGCCACTGGATACAATCAATAGTGATATAGAATCTTTAAAGCAGGCGTTATCAGCACAAAAGACAGAATTTTCTGGTCTGATTGAAAAACAACAGGATAATGCAAATCATGTATGGACAATGACTGCTGCTGCGCTTGTCTTAGCCATGCAACTTGGTTTTATGATGCTTGAAGCAGGTTTTGTACGCTCTAAGAACAGTATTAATGTCGCGCAAAAGAATTTAACAGATTTCATTTTTTCTGTGGCAATATTCTATCTATTCGGTTTTGGCATTATGTTTGGTGCATCTTATGGTGGCTTATTCGGAAGCGATCAATTTTTCTGGAACATGATGGATGATTGGCATTACACATTTTTTGTATTCCAAGCTGTGTTTGTTGGAACAGCTGCAACAATTATGTCGGGTGCTGTTGCTGAACGTATGCAATTCGGTGCCTATATTCTTGCTTCTTGTGTCTTGGCTTTGGTCATTTATCCAGTGTTTGGTCATTGGGCATGGGGTAATTTATTAATTGCTGAGAATACAGCATGGCTTGCAGAGGCAGGCTTTATTGATTTTGCTGGGTCAACAGTTGTGCATTCAGTGGGTGCATGGATTGGCCTTGCTGGTATTGTTGTGCTTGGGGCTAGACGTGGAAAATTTAATGCTGATGGCACACCTAATCGCTTGAATGGTCATTCAATGGTACTTGCTTCAGGCGGTGTCATTTTATTATGGGTTGGCTGGATTGGCTTTAATGGCGGTTCAACAACAACGGGTTCTGGTGATTTTGCACGTATTGTTGCCAATACAATTTTGGCAGCTGTCTTTGGCGGCGTCGCATCAATGCTGTTTGGACGTTACAAGGATAAGTTATTCTTACCCGGTAGATCAATTAATGGAACACTTGCTGGTCTTGTTGGCATTACTGCAGGCTGTGACGCTGTTGATCCGCATTCAGCTGTGTTAATTGGCTTAATTTGCGGCATTGCGGTTATTTTCTCAGAAGAATTTATTGAATCATTCCTTAAGCTTGATGACGTTGTTGGAGCAGTCTCTGTTCATGGTGTTTGCGGCGCGCTTGGGACAATTTTAACGGGTATATTTGTGATTGATTCAAAATTGGTCAGTGCCACTAGACTTGATCAAGTTATTATACAAGCAGAAGGTGTTGCTGTTGCCTTTGTTTGGACATTCGGAATTTCTTATATATTATTTAAAATCGTTGATAAATTTGGTGGTATGCGTGTTACGGCAGAAGAAGAAGAAAAAGGCCTTAATGAAGCAGAACATGGATCGTCACTAGGGACATCAGAAATTCAAAAATCACTTTTTAACATAATCGATGGACGCGGCGACTTTTCGAAACGCCTGAATGAAGGTTCAGGTGATGAAGCCGCAGATTTTGCACGCATCTTAAACCCTTTTATATCAAAGGTAGAAACACTTCAAAAGATGACGCAAAATTATGCTGCGGTAAATTGTGATCGTGACGGTAATATTATTTTTATGAATGATGCTGCCGAAAGCTTTTTAAAGAATATTGGGTTTGATCTGGAAAATTTACGGTCAAACTCCCTCTCCCTTTTACATGGCAATTTACAAGAAGCATTTCAGGGATTTTTAAATAATGATACTCAGAAATCTACATCAATCATCGTTGAATGCTTCGAAGAACATTTACAATTTACGTTGCATAAAAACTGTGCCCCCGATGGTCAGTTAATCAGTATTTACTTTAATATGAATACTGTGACTGAACAAATTCATGCCGAAGAAGCGCAAAAAGAACGTGATAAAAATGTTGAATTATCCCGTCAAAAAATTCATGAAACCATTCAATCAATTGCAGGCGGTAATTTTGATCAAACGATTAATGCCAATGAATTTGATGGCTTCTTCAAGGAAATTGTCGTGTCCATTAACGGTATGATGACAACAGTCAAAGAGCCCATAGAATTAACGCTAGATCGGCTTGAAAGATTCTCTGAGGGTGATTTCTCAAAAGAGAAGAATGATAAATTCAAAGGGATTTTCCTGCAAATTCAAGATGCTTTTAACAATACAGTGGATCAAATATCGAATATCACTCATCAAATTAAGCAAACAACACAAATATTATCAACAACATCAATGGAGATGCTCGATCAAAGCGGCTTTTTATCCCAGCAAGTCGAGCAACAATCAAGTGCGATTGCCAATACTGTGGATAATATTAATCAAATCTCACAAATTACAAATCACAGTGTGACTTGTACTCAAAGTGCCAGTGGTATCTCAAAAAATGCGATATCACATGTCCATGATGGTATGGGCGCCATTAATCGAGCGACAGATTCTATGCAAAATATTGTAAAATCAACCCAAGAAATTTCGAATATTATTCATACAATTGATGAAATTTCATCGCAAACCAATCTATTATCCCTCAATGCATCGGTCGAGGCTGCACGCTCTGGTGAGCATGGCAAAGGATTTGCTGTCGTCGCCTCAGAAGTACGCGCATTAGCAGGAAGATCCAGTGATGCATCAAAAACTATTCGTGAACTGATTAATCATGGCAGCGACCAAGTGAATATTGGTGCCTCGATTAATGTTGATACAAAAGCGAGTTTTCAAAAAATTATGAATGAGATTAATCACCTCGATAAAATTATCAAGGATATTAATACCGAAAATTCTCGATTATTTGATAATGTTCAATCGATACAAAACGAGCTTATATCGCTTAAAAATATCTCAGACAAAAATGTTATTTGCTCGGAAGGCGGTAAGGAGACTTCACTATCATTAAATAAAGAAGCTGAAAAGCTAAAAGATCTTCTGTCGTTCTTCAGATTTAATACGGATTATCTTGATATAACACCTGTCAGAATTGCTAAATCATAATTATTCTTAATCTAAGCTTTGATTTAGGCTGGGTCAAGTTCTAAATAAGGTTGACAGTTTTTGTTGATGGTTTTGTGTGATATTATTTTATAATACATATTATATTTTATCAAGCGTTGCCATGGCTTTGACTTCTTGATCGCCTTTGGTGAAAGTTCCCCACCATTGGTCAGTATCACTGTAATGGGTTTTTTCAATCTTGAGGGTAAAGCCTGCAATGCCGCGCTCGGTGGCTCTAAAAAAGTCGTCTGTTTCAAAAGTGGCTGTGCGTGCAAGTAATGCAGCCATTCTTTTAACGACACCCTCATAGCAATTAAGCAGTGCATCGACTTGCTTCTGTTCACAATTTGTGACGTGGAGGTCTTCGATAATGGCTTTCATAAATTCTGTTTTCATGGGGCTTATCCTTTATTGTTTACAATGACAGTAACGCTTCTATTCAATAGTTAATCAAGTTATATCAACGACTTATGGAGGGTTTTAGTCATTTATTATAGATCATAAAATACCCCATTTTTGATTTTGATACGCTCGAACAGTGGCACGTTCAGTATCCGTCAGTAGGCGATCATAGATGATGATTTCACCAATTGCACCACTGAGGCTATAAGTCTCAATCGAGAATGATGGCAATAAAGCACCAATATAAGGCCTATCTTCGTGGATATGCTTGAAAAATGATTGAGATTTATCGGTTATAAAGACACATTTTCCATCATTAACCTTGTCAATGAGCTGTTTTACGGTATTTGCATCACGATTACCAAGGAGCCATGCAAGTGGTCGGCGTGTTTATCCATCAATTGCACGCCATAGCTAGATCTTATTTTAAGACCTTGACCTATCATAAAAATATGTTTAAATAAAATGTTATAATACATAAAAATGGCATTTGATACTGATGATAAATAAAAAAAAACAATATTTCATTGGGCTACCTTATGTATTCATGGCGACGTCTATCCTTGCGCCTTATTCATTGGCTGCGCAAAGTTCATTAGAGTTTCAAAATCTTCCTACTACGGCTAATCCTGCACGCATTCATTCACTTGATCGCCTTAATACACCTCAAAAAAAATCTACTAAATTGGTTATTCCTCAAATTCAATCAGAGGTTGCCATTCCAGAGTCAGCCAGACATGTGCGTTTTGTGTTGAATAACATAATATTAGAAAATGTTTCAGCCTTTTTTGAAAACTTTGTATTGCCTGCTTATCACCCTTATCTTGGTCATAATATTACGCTTGATACCATTTGGAAGGTCGCGAATAAAATTACACAAGACTATCAAGAATCAGGATTTTTTCTTTCTCGTGCCTATGTGCCAGCGCAAGAAATTGATGGCGGCATTGTAAAAATAAAGGCTATAGAAGGTTTTATTGCCGATGTTGTTTTAGAGGATACATCCTTGAGTGAGTATTCCTTAGTAAGGCAATTAATTACGCGCATTAAAGCTAAAAAACCTGTTAATATCAAAGACCTTGAATCATTTATGTTACAAATGAATGCATTGCCTGGGGAGGAATTTCGTGCTGTGCTTGACCCTGTGAAAAACGCTGAAGCTGGTGCAACACAGCTTTTATTGCGTTCTATTAAGGAAACAGGAAGGGGGTCTATTAATTTTGATAATTTCGGTTCACGATTCTTAGGGCCTTATCAGGCAATTGCGACATATCAAACAAGTATTGTCCCTTTACAGCAAACAACATTCTCGGCACTTACAAGTATCCCGACCGATGAATTAAAATATGCTGCTTTTCGTCATGTGATACCAATTTATCCTGATTGGCAAATTGAATTGTCTGCAAGTCATGTAAGATCTGCTCCAGGGTCATCATTGGAACCAAGAAATATTAAGAGCAGCTCAACCAATCTAGGCATTGGTATTAATTGGCAACCAATACGCCAGCGCCAAGAAAATTTAATTACTTCTGTAATGCTTAACGGCAACAATATTAATGGTGATATTTTTGAGAATTCACCCTTAACGCGTGATCGTATTCGTACTATTCAAGGGCGTCTTGCTTATGATACGTCTGATTCTTGGCATGGATATAATTATATAGCGTTTGATGCAACGCAAGGATTAGAACTAGGAGGGGCTAGTAAAGTAGGTGATAGTAATATATCTCGTGCTAATGCCGATCCCAATTTTACAACAGTACAATTAAACTATACGCGGCAACAAGCGATTAACAATCAATGGATGGCAGTTGGACAATTTTCAGGGCAACTTGCTTCGGGTGCTTTATTCTCAGCACAAGAGTTTGGGTTTGGTGGGCAACGTTTTGGTCGTGCTTATGACCCTTCTGAAATCACTGGTGATCATGGTGCTGCGGCAAGTCTTGAATTGCGTTATCTTGGATTTGATAAATGGCAAAAAATCACTTTTTCCCCTTACAGCTTCTATGATATTGGTAAAGTATGGAATCGAGATATTGATGGCATCAATCAATCTGCTTCTTCTGCTGGACTAGGATTACGCTTTAATCACACTAATGGGTTTTCAGGGAATGTGGGTCTTGCATGGCCACTTTCAAAAGATATTGAAAATCCTACTTATGGACATCAAAAAAATCCACGGATTTTACTTCAGATAGGCCATGGTTTTTAGGTTATCCAAAAGTAATCTAAAAAAATACTATTAACAATGCCTTAAGTTTTACATAGTATTCTCTCATAATGGCAAAGTACTATGCGTTTAAAAAGGTTGCATTATATTATATCCCTATATCTATGTTGGGTGTTATCGGTATTGCTTATGCGAATCCCGAAGATGGACAAGTTGTGTCTGGGTCTGCCACAATTGAATTGAACGGCAAGAAACTTGATATTCATCAGCAAACTAACAAAGCTGTTATTGATTGGCGTCGTTTCGATATTGAAGTAGACGAGCACACACAGTTTCACCAGCCTTCAAGCAACGCCGCGACTGTGAATCGTGTTCATAATACTGATCCATCACGGATTATGGGTAAATTGACTGCTAATGGTAATATTATTTTAGTTAACCCCAATGGTGTGTTTTTTGGTAAAGATTCTGTTGTTGATGTTAATGGCTTAATTGCGACAACCGCAGATATTAACACTCAAGATTTTATGGATGGCAAGCTGAAATTTAATAAGCCTGGCAATCCAAATGCGACAATTTTAAATGAAGGTTTGATTACAGCCAAGGAAGCAGGATTAGTGGGGCTTGTGGCACCGAATGTGATTAATAATGGAATTATTCTTGCTAAAAGCGGCATTGTGCATTTGGCGTCGGGTGATACAATGACTGTTGATTTATACGGTGATGGTTTATTAGAAATTTCTATGTCTGATGCCGTAAAATCACAGTTGGTTTCCAATGGCGGCTTAATTATTAACGAGGGCGGCGAGATTTTCTTGACGGCTGCTGCTGGTCGTAAAATTGTCGATAGTTTAATTCATGTCGAGGGCGAGCTTCATGCCCCTGTGATTGAGCAAAAAGGTGGGAAAATTATTATTCGTGCCGAAAGCAACCTAGAGAAATCTGCGACGGTTATTACCCAAAATGCGCTTATTAGTGCAGCTGGTTATGGTGAAGGACAGCAAGGGGGTATAGTTGAAATATTGGCTGATAATGTTGCAATATTTGATGGCACGGTAATAGATACCTCGGGACATAGTTCATCGCGAGTAAGCATGGCACCAATTGTTGATGATGGCGGTAGTGCAGCATTAACATCAGGTAAGCAAGTGCGTACAGAGGCAGAATTTTTAAAGCATGAAAACCGTGCAGGCGGCAGTATTAAAATTGGGGGTGATTACCTTGGGACGGGCGATACGCAGCGTGCCAATAAAACAATTATTGCGCCTGATACTCTTATATTAAATGATGCAATTAATGAAGGCGATGCAGGGCGTACAATTATTTGGTCAGATGATGTCACAGATTTTGGCGGTACAGTGCTATCTAGAGCCTCAAAGGGGAATGCTGGTTTCGTAGAAACATCGGGCAAGAATATTTTAAATGCAACGGGTCATGTCGAGGCTGATTTATGGTTATTAGATCCCAATAATATTACCATTCAGGATGCAGGGTCAAATACCAATGTGAATGCATCGCCAAATTTTACAACGACAAATGACAGTGCAATTGTAACAACAGCATCCATTGAATCAGCCCTTAATGCGGGGACAGATGTTTTAATTAAAACGACATCATCGGGTACAAATGCCCAAGATGGGAATATTACCCTTAATAATAATATTGATAAAACAGCGGGCACAGCAGCAACATTCACGCTGGAGGCTGATAATTCAATATTTATTAATCAAGATATTACGTCAACATCGAATGCGCTGAATGTTATATTGACATCTGATGCAGATGGTTCAGGCGCTGGGGCAATTGCTCTCACAAATGCCAATGTGACATCGAATAACGGTAATATTACGCTGGGTGGTGGCTTTGACCCCGACGGTGCAGGGACAGATTATACTGCCAGCTTTGCCAAAGGCACCAGCGCCAAT
>JBLHTX010000078.1:0-7605 GCA_047627635.1 Alphaproteobacteria bacterium
TGCAGGCACAAAAGCACGCTCAATATATTCTTATGCTTCTAAAATAGCAGCAAAAATCCTCGCCTATAACTTCCAAACTATACTCAATTAAAGTCGAGATTCGGGTGACAGATATAAATTTTAATTTAGCTTATGCCGGTGTTGACGAAGTCGGACGTGGCTGTTTGGCCGGTGTTGTTACGGCGTGTGCGTTGGTTTTAAAAAACGATACACTTAATAATGATCTGAATGATTCAAAAAAGCTTTCCGAAAAAAAACGCAATTTTTTATACCCACAAATCCTTGAAATCAGTGATTATCATCTTGTCCATATTGATGTAGATGAGATTGATACGCTTAATATTCTTCAAGCAACCCTTAAAGCCATGCGCCTTGCGCTGGAGGTTTTAAATCCTGTTGCGGCTTATATTGACGGGAATAAAACGCCTAATACACAAATACCTTGTACGGCGATTATTGGCGGTGATGGGCTTGTGCCACAAATATCGGCGGCCTCGATTATTGCAAAAGTAACCCGAGATCAATATATGCAAGATTTAGCGCTTGAATATCCAGAATATGGCTTTGAAAATCATAAAGGATATGGCACAAAACAACATTTGGCAGCGATTACTAAATATGGTATAACCCCCCATCATCGCAAAAGTTTTGCCCCAATACGGTATTTAGCTTGAGTGATTTAGTCAAAAAAATACGATTTAAATAGTAAGAGTATAGAGTATATGAAGCCAGCAGCACGCCTTCAAGGGGCAATTGAAATTTTACGTGCAATCACACTTGACGGCATATCGCCCGAAAAGGCGCTTCTTGATTGGGGGCGTGCCCACCGTTTTGCAGGCTCGTCAGATCGACGTGCTATCCATGACACTGTCTATGATGTAATCCGATATTACGGTAAATTATCTTATTATATGAATACAAAAGAGCCTTATTGCCTTGTGGCAGGGTGGCTTTTTTTCATCAAAGAGCAAACCAAATCAGACGTAATTGATTTATTTGATGGTGAGCGTCATTCTGCGCCACCTTTGCCCGAGGATGTTTCGGATCTCTTGAAATATAATAAATTGCCTGCCCCTAATTTCGAGTCGCAATATAATATTAATGCATTGCTTGAGGATTCATTAACGCAATCGCTTGGTGAGCAAAAGCATGACATTTTATTAAGTCTTATTCCACGCGCACCGCTTGATATACGGGTTAATTTATCACATATCACTCAAGATAAAGCCCTTTATATTCTTGAGGAAAATTTCAACACAATTGATTTTATCTCAAGACCAGAAATTCCAACATTAATCCGTACTTATGAAAATCTTAATATCAAGCAAACGGAACTCTATCAAGAAGGCAAAATTGAAATTCAAGATGGTTCATCACAATTTATTTGTCATTTATTGGTTCAAAAATTTCAGCAACAAGTAGAATCTCTACAATCAACAGAGCAATCAACTGATGATATTACTAAGGTCGCTGAAGTCACTGAGGTTAATGGACGTATTCTTGATTATTGTGCAGGTGGCGGTGGCAAAACACTTGCGATTGCAGACTTATTACCGAATAAGCCTGAAATTGTTGGAAGTGATATTTCTGAAATTCGTCTTAAATCCCTCAAAGATCGGGCAATACGAGCAGGCAGCAAAAATATTCGTATTCTTGCATCACATCGTTTATCGCCTGATAAGGGCTTGTTTAACATGGTTCTTGTCGATAGCCCATGTAGTGGATCGGGGGCATGGCGTCGAAATATGTATGATAAATGGACAACAACACCCGAAAAAATTGCTGAATATAATGTTATGCAGGCCGATATTCTTGCCAAGGCGTGTGATTTTGTTGCTGATAATGGGCTTTTGGCATACACAACATGTTCTTTGTTCAAAAGTGAAAATGATGCCATTATTGAAAAATTCCTTGCCGATCATCCAAGCTTTAGTGTTGTGCCTTTAAATGATGCAGCATTAGGGAATGTAACAGAGTTTGGTCTAGCGCTTAACCCTGCCGAGCATGATGTAGATGGATTTTACCTCAGTATTTTAAGTAAAAAAGAATGTAACAATACATAAATATATTCAAAGATTGATTTATGGTGATAATCGTATATAAATGTAAAAAAATATGGTTTCATCGTAGATTTGGGAATAAGCCATAGTGGATTAAATGGATGTTTTTACATTGCCTTAATCTGCTATGATAAAAGGCTTAAGCTTAGGCCTTTTATTCACAAACGCAGTGCGTGAGCGCATCGTTGAATTTTCTATAAAAATTCAGCTTAGTTTACTATAAGGGATAAAAAAATGCAAAAATCTATTATTGTTCAAGGAGCACGTGAGCATAATTTAAAAAACGTTTCTATCGAGCTTCCCAGAAATTCTTTGATTGTTTTTACGGGGCTTTCGGGGTCTGGAAAATCTTCTTTGGCCTTCGATACAATTTATGCCGAAGGGCAACGTCGCTATGTCGAGAGTTTGTCTGCTTATGCCCGTCAATTCCTTGAGCAAATGCAAAAGCCCGATGTTGATCACATAGAAGGATTATCGCCTGCGATTGCCATTGAGCAAAAAACAACGTCCAAAAACCCACGCTCAACTGTGGGCACAGTGACCGAAATTTACGATTATATGCGGCTTTTATGGGCACGTGCAGGGATTCCTTATTCACCGACCACGGGCTTGCCAATTTCTTCGCAAACAATCTCTGAAATGGTCGATCGTGTGCTTGATCTTCATCAGGGTTCAAAGTTATATTTGCTTGCCCCCATCGTGCGTCAACGCAAAGGTGAGTATAAAAAAGAACTTGCTGATTTACAAAAAAAGGGTTTTGCACGCCTTAAAGTTGATAATGAATTTTACGATATATCCGAAGTACCAGCTCTTGATAAAAAAGTTAAGCATACAATCGAAGTTGTTGTTGATCGTATTATTGTCAGTGAAGATATTAAAACACGCCTTGCCGATAGTTTTGAAACAGCCTTACGCCTGACCGATGGTATTGCGATTATTGAATTTTCAGATACCAAGAAAAAAGAAAATGTCGAAGAAGATGGTTCAGCAAAGCGAATTATTTTCTCTGAAAAATTTGCGTGTCCTGTTTCAGGCTTTACAATTGCTGAAATTGTACCGCGTATGTTCTCATTCAATGCCCCGCAAGGTGCGTGTGTGCGTTGTGATGGGTTAGGGGTTAAAACCGCTTTTAATGCCAATATGGTTGTGCCGAATGAAAAAGTATCCCTTAAGGGCGGTGCAATTCATCCATGGGCAAAATCATCATCGCCGCTTTATATGCAAACCCTTGATGCAATTGCTAAACATCACGATGTATCGGCTAATGATGCATGGTGTGATCTACCTGAAATTGTCCGAAAAGTTATTTTATTCGGCTCGGGCAAAGACGAAATTCATTTTATCTATGATGATGGTGTGCGTCGTTACAATGCCAAAAAAACCTTTGAAGGCGTTATTCCAAATATGGAACGCCGTTGGCAAGAAAGCGACAGCGACTGGGTGCGTCAAGAGCTTGATGAATATAAAGCCAACGCCCCCTGCGATGTTTGTAGCGGTTATCGCCTTAAAGAAGAGACGTTATCAATTAAAATTGGTGATAAAAATATTGGTGAAGTTTGTGCAATGTCTATCCGTGATGCCATTGTGTGGTTTCAAACTCTTGAGCCAAAATTAAATAAAACTCAAAAAGCGATTGCTCAAAAAATCGTCAAAGAAATTACTGATCGCCTTAGTTTTTTAATGAATGTTGGTCTTGAATATTTATCATTATCACGCTCTTCTGGAACATTGTCGGGCGGTGAAAGTCAGCGTATTCGTTTGGCTTCACAAATTGGTTCTGGTTTAACGGGCGTGCTTTATGTCCTCGATGAGCCTTCAATTGGTCTGCATCAGCGGGATAATACAAAATTGCTCGATACATTACGCAATTTGCGTGATCTTGGTAATACAGTGCTCGTCGTAGAGCATGACGAAGAAGCCATTATGAGTGCTGATTATTTAGTTGATATTGGACCAGGTGCTGGGGTTCATGGCGGTTATATTATTGCCCATGGTACACCAGAAGAAGTGATGAAACATCCTGATTCAGTCACAGGAAAATATTTGTCGGGCGCACTTCAAGTGCCGATTCCTGAAAACCGTCGCCAAGTTTTAAAGCGTAAATGGCTTCAAGTCTTTAATGCTCGATCGAATAATTTACGCGGCGTTACAGGGAAAATCCCCATCGGTACTTTTTGCTGTATTACAGGTGTTTCGGGTAGTGGTAAGTCGACCTTTACCATTGAAACATTATATAAAGTGGCGGCGAAAAAGCTCAATAACGCCAAAACATCGCCTGCACCACATGACCGTATTGAGGGACTAGAATATTTCGACAAAGTCATCGATATCGATCAATCCCCCATTGGGCGTACACCACGCTCGAACCCTGCGACTTATACAGGGGCATTTACTCATATTCGTGATTGGTTTTCTGAATTACCAGAAGCCAAAGCACGCGGCTATAAATCAGGCCGTTTTTCCTTTAACGTCAAGGGCGGACGCTGTGAAGCCTGCCAAGGCGATGGTATGCTAAAAATTGAAATGCATTTCTTGCCCGATGTCTATGTTGAGTGCGAGCTTTGTAAAGGCAAGCGTTATAATCGTGAAACCTTGGAAATTACCTATCAAAGAAAGTCTATTTCTGACGTTCTTGAAATGACAATCAGCGATGCGCTTGTTTTCTTTGAAGCTGTGCCATTAATTCGGGAAAAACTTGAAACATTGGTGCGTGTTGGTTTGGGTTATGTCAAAGTTGGGCAACAGGCAACCACCTTGTCGGGCGGTGAAGCACAAAGAATTAAACTTGCCAAAGAACTTTCACGCAAGGCAACAGGACGCACACTTTATATCCTTGATGAGCCAACAACAGGCTTGCATTTTGAGGATGTCCGTAAATTATTGACTGTTCTGCAAGAGCTCGTCGATCAAGGCAATACAGTTATCACGATTGAGCATAACCTTGAAGTCATTAAAACCGCTGATTGGATTATTGATTTTGGCCCTGAAGGAGGTGACGCTGGTGGTTCAATTATTGCCCAAGGCACACCTGAGGATATTGCTGATGTTGAAGGCTCTTATACTGCCCATTATTTAAAGCCATTATTGGCGAAATATGTTGCGAATAATGAAGTCGCATAATATTTTTTAAGAGACATTATTGTTAAAAAAATGGTCATTTATTGGCCATTTTTTATTTTTATTTCTATTAATATCTCGTTAACTCTGTTATTGCACATTAATAATAATTTAAAAATACTGCCTCAGGCGTGCGAAATTAAGGATGAGTGATATGACACAACCAGCAAATGTCGTTATTGTTGAGTCACCTGCAAAAGCAAAAACAATCAATAAATATCTTGGCACCGACTATCATGTGCTTGCATCCTTTGGTCATGTGCGTGATTTGCCTTCAAAAAATGGCTCTGTCGATACCGACGATAATTTTAAAATGATTTGGGAAGTGTCCGACACTTCTAAAAAACATTTGGCCGAAATTACCAAGGCCGTTAAAGGTGCTGAAAAAGTTATCCTTGCAACCGATCCAGATCGTGAGGGCGAGGCTATTTCATGGCATTTACTACAATATTTAACCGAGAAAAAACTCCTTAAAAATAAGCATGTTGAACGTGTTACTTTTAATGAAATTACAAAATCCGCTATTTTAACCGCTATGAGTCAGCCTCGAATGATTGATGATAAGTTGGTTGATGCTTATTTAGCACGTCGTGCGCTTGATTATTTGGTGGGCTTTAATTTATCACCTGTTTTGTGGCGTAAACTACCGGGGGCACGTTCTGCGGGGCGTGTGCAATCGGTGGCCTTGCGTCTTGTCACCGAGCGAGAGCAAGAGATTGAGCAATTTAAATCCGATGAATATTGGACAATCGAGAACGTCTTTATAGGGCAATCGAAGACTAATTTCAAATCCCGTCTTGTGATGTTTAATAAGGAAAAAATTAAAAAACTTTCCATTAACAATGAAACACAAGCGTTTGATATTAAAAAAACACTCCTTACTGAGGGTTTTTCAGTGACGAATATCGAGGCAAAGCCTGTTAAGCGTCACCCAACGCCGCCCTTTATTACCTCCACATTACAACAAGAAGCCGCCCGAAAACTAGGATTCAGTGCATCGCACACCATGAAAGTGGCTCAAAAACTCTATGAAGATGGCTACATTACCTATATGCGAACCGATGGCGTAACCTTATCATCTGAGGCGATTGGCAATATTCGTAGTGCCATTGCCGATGAGTTTGGCAAGCAATATGTCCCCACCGATGTGCGAGTTTATAAGTCAAAAGTTAAAAATGCCCAAGAAGCCCATGAGGCAATCAGACCCACCGATATCACCCAAAAGCCGATTGCCGTCAGTAAAGATAGTGATAAAATTAAGCTTTATACCTTAATTCGCAATCGTACCCTTGCATGCCAAATGGAATCGGCAACAACTGAACGCACAACCGTAACAATTAATAATGCGGCATCTTCAATCGAACTCAGAACGACAGGTACGGTGATTGTGTTTGATGGCTTTTTAAAGCTTTATCTTGAGGGGCGTGACGAAACATCGGACGATGAAGATGACGCAAAATTGCCATCGCTTAAAATTGGTGAAGCGCTTAAGACCCAAGATGTGTTATGTCACCAACATTTTACCGAGCCTGCACCTCGATTCTCAGAAGCATCGCTTGTGAAAAAAATGGAAGAATTAGGCATTGGTCGCCCATCAACCTATGCTTCTGTGCTTTCTGTATTGCGGGATCGTCAATATGTGACGATTGAAAAAAACCGATTTATCCCTGAAGATAAAGGGCGTATTGTGACGTGCTTCCTTGAGGATCACTTTAAACGCTATGTCGAATATGATTTTACCGCCGATCTTGAGGAACGTCTTGATAAAGTATCAGATGGTCAGCTTGAATGGTTAGATTTAATGGCGGACTTTTGGCAAGATTTCAAACAAGCCGTTGATGCAACTTCGCCTCTACGCATTACTGCCGTGATTGATCGCCTTAATGAAGTTTTACATGATCGTGTTTTTCCGCCTCGTGAGGATAAAAGCGAGCCGCGTTCTTGCCCTGCCTGCAAAGAGGGGACATTGTCAATTCGATTATCAAAATTTGGTGCATTTGTAGGCTGTTCTAGGCATCCTGATTGTGCATTTACCCGTTCTTTGACGGCAACAGGCACTGACGATATTGCTCAAGCGGCATCGGGCCCTATTATTATTGGGCAAACCGAAGATGGCCAAGATATTGTTAAAAAAGTCGGGCGTTTTGGTCCTTATTTAGAATATGGCACAGGCAAAGAAGTGAAGCGTGGCGGCATTCCAAAATTTTATCAAGCCGATGAAATGACCGAAGAATTGGCTCGTAAGCTATTAAATATGCCTCGACTAGTGGGGCAACATCCAGAAACCAAGCTTGATATTATTTCAGGCTTTGGCCGTTTTGGGGCTTATATTGCCCATGATGGTGTGTATGGTAAAATTCAAGCTGAAGATGTTTTATCAATCGGTATTAATCATGCTGTGACCATAATTGCGGAAAAAGCTGCCAAG
>JBLHTX010000079.1:0-7599 GCA_047627635.1 Alphaproteobacteria bacterium
GAGCTATTGCCAGAGCCATTGACTGAGCAATTTACTGATTTGGCAAATGAGCCAGCATCTTTTGTGATGCAAGATAATCAATTAAGGCTCGAGTTCATTATTATGACACCGCAATGGCTTGATTTTTATACGCACCATCAAACTTTATTAAGCCAAGTTGGGTTTGCTGCGTTTAAAGAGGGCGATTTAAAGGAAAACCCTGATCGTATGCATCAAATTAATATTATTTTATGCGATGATTCTTTTATTCAGAATCTAAACCAACAACATCGGGGCATTGATAAACCCACTAATGTTTTATCTTTTCCAACCTATGATCGTGACGAGCTTGATGCTGAGACTTATTGTTTTGGTGATTTTCAAATTTTCGGCGATGTTTTTATTGCCTATAATTATTGTATAAGTGAAGCAGAAAAGACGCATAAAAAAATTCATAATCATATTGCACACATGATTACACACGGCGTTTTACATATTTTAAGTTATGATCACATTGACGATGATGAGGCTGAAATTATGGAAACGCTTGAGATTGAAATTTTAAATCACTTTAATATTGAAAATCCGTATCAAGAAATTTAAAATTATAATAGTAATTTAAGAAACTTTGCTTATAATCAAATTACGAGTTAAAAATAAAATCGAGATTAACAATAAACAATAGCATAAAAATGACGCATGACGAATCGACCAATACTGAAGAGCCCAAGTTATTCAGTCGCATTACCAATATCTTTAAATCGCGTGATAATGATTATCGTGAAGCAATTGAAGATTTAATCTCTGCCAAAGATGCCGGGCCTTCAGATGGCGAGCATCAAATGCTGTTAAATGTCCTCGCACTTGGGACATTACGTATTGATGACATTATGGTGCCGCGTGCAGATATTTTGGCAGTATCCGAAGATACATCCCTTGAGGAAGTCTTGGAAATTTTTAAAAGCTCTCAGCACTCAAGGCTACCTGTTTATCGTGAAACCCTCGATGATCCTGTGGGCTTTGTGCATATTAAAGATGCCGTAGCGCTGCATCTTGAGATTCGTTCTGGGAATCAGCTGGATAAAACCTTGCTCGATATTATTCGGAATGTGCTTTATACACCTGATTCGGTTTCTGTCCGTGAATTATTACTCAGAATGCAGTCGGGGAACGTCCACATGGCACTTGTGATTGATGAGTATGGCGGCACTGATGGCATTGTGACCATTGAAGATTTAATTGAATGCGTGATTGGAAAAATCAACGACGAGCATGATTTAATTGATGTGAATATGTTTCAAGAGAAATCCGCTGGCATCTACGAGGTTGACGCACGCCTTGAGCTTGAAGACTTGTATCAAAGTACAAACCTAAAGCTCTCGGATGAAATTATTGATTATAATGTTGATACCATTGGCGGTTTCGTAACAGCACTCATTGGGCGTGTGCCGCAACGAGGTGAAATCATTGAATATCACAAAGATTGTGAGTTCCATATTATTGATGCCGATCCAAAAAAAATCAAACGCTTACGAATCGTTAGACAAAAAAGTAATAATAGCTTAAAAGTTGTTTCATAATAAAATTTATGAAATTTTTTTGATACGCTTATGATGTCTAAAATTCGACCTTTAATTGTGCTGTTCTTAAGGCAATATAGTTTATTTTTCCTTATTGGTTCTGTTACGGCATTGTCGCAAGCACCTTTAAATTTTATTTGGGCCTCGGTTCTTGGTTTTAGCGCATTTTTTTATTATATCATGTATAAAAAAAACATAAGCTTGTTTTGGGCAGGGCATTGTTTCGGCTTCGGATATTTTTTGGTTGGGTTGCACTGGATTGGGAATGCTTTATTAACCGATACAGCGCAATTTGCCATCTTTTTACCTTTTGCTTATCTTGGTCTTCCTTTTGCGCTTGGTTTTTTCTATGCCATTGCCCTTTGGATTTATGGGGAAATAAGATGTTATTTAAACAAGAAAAATTATCATAATATCTTTGTGCGTTTTATTATTTTTACCATGATTCTGGCGTATATGGATCATGCACGTGGCACTATTTTTACGGGGTTTCCGTGGAATTTACCTGTTTACACCACAATTTCCATGCCCATTTTAATGCAACCAAGCTATCTATTGGGAATTTATACCTATAATTTTGTATGGTTATTGCTTGCGGGCTCATTCAGCTTTTATTTTCTATTACAAAAATCACATTGGTTGCGTCTTGCTTTGGGGCATTATCTTTTTATCTCAATTTTAGCAATTTATGGCTACGCCCATCTGCATACCAATCCTATATCTCAGATACACAATACTGAGCAAGGCAAGCAAAAGAAAACAATGTTACGGGTTATTCAGCCCAATATTCAGCAAAAACTAAAATGGTCTCCCGATGAATCCCGCAATAATTTCCTTGAACTCCTAACGCTTTCTAAGGAAAATTTAAAAGCAAATTATCGTTATATCTTTATTTGGCCTGAAACGGCACTGCCTTTTAATCCCGAATATGATTTTGCAGCAGCATCACAAATCACCGATTTGCTAGACAATAAACATAGCCTGATTACTGGAAAAATGCGCTTTATCGAAAAGCCTGCCAAAAAAGGGGAATATGATTATTATAACTCAATTTTCAAATACACCCCCGATGGAGCATCTAAAGCAGTCTTTGACAAGGTGCATCTTGTGCCATTTGGGGAATATTTGCCGCTTCGGTTTATCCTTGAAAAAATCGGATTTTCACAAATCAATTTTTTTAAATCGGGCTTTTCTTCGGGATCCAGCTTTAAACCATTTGCTTTAACCGACACTGTGACGGCATCGGGGCTTATTTGCTATGAGGCAATTTTCCCGCAATATAGTGCGATTATTAAAAAACACAATGCCAACCTCATTATTAACGTCACCAATGATGCATGGTTTGGGGATAGTTTTGGCCCTTATCAACATTTGGTACAAACACAATTTCGGGCTGTTGAAAATAACATTCCCATTATTCGCAGTGCCAATACGGGCATTAGTGCTTATATTGATAAAAATGGGCTTATTACGCAGTCTTTACCGATTAACCACAAGGGGGTTATTGATATACCGCTTAATATTTTTATTAAGCATCATTAAAAGATTTACCTATGGATGGTTTTTAAGATATAGCGTGTTTAATTGCCACTGATTAAGGAATATTAGATGTCACGAAAAACAGTGCCCCTAGATCAACATATTGGCTTACGTTTGAAAATGCGGCGTATTATGGTTAACATGACACAAGAACAGCTTGCCGATCAAGTGGGTATTACATTTCAACAAATTCAAAAATATGAAAAAGCCACAAACCGTATCAGTGCTGCACGGCTTTATGAATTAGCCCAAATTCTTAAAATAGATGTCACCTATTTCTATGAGGGCTATAATTCAACAATGGTAATGCGTGAAGACATTACAATATATATTCCTAACAAAAATAATCTCAATAATAATGACGTTATGAGTGCTTTAGTTAGCATGCCATCGGGGACGCAAAAAACCCATATCTTTAATGCGATTAAACAAGCTTTTAGGCAAGGATAATAAATACATATAAAAAAATCATAAACGTTTTTAACTGACAATTTTTTGTAATCGTGACACAATATCAAGAAATTCATTTAAGTCATCGGGCGTCTGTTTAAGAAAATTATTCATCACATCAATTTTTTGCATCGCAGCATCAGCAACAGGATCAGACCCTGCCTCATATTCACCCACTTGGACCAGCATTTCAATATCGTTATACTTAGAGAGTAATTTACGAAATTCATTCGCACATTTTTGATGCTCCTTCGAGGTTACGGCATTCATAACCCTTGATTTCGAGTTTAACACATCAATGGCAGGATAATGCCCTGCCGATCCTAGCTTACCATCAAGGATAATGTGACCATCTAAGATAGATTTTACTTCTTGGGCAATAGGATCCGAGTTAATGTCGCCCTCAACAAGCACAGTATAGAATGCGGTTATTGTGCCCACTTTTGCAGGGCCTGCACGTTCCATTAATTTGGGCAGCATGGCATAAACCGAAGGGGGGAAACCACCCCGTGCAGGCGGTTCACCAGCTGCAAGCCCAATTTCACGCAATGCACGGGCATAACGTGTGACGGAATCGATGAATAAAATAACATTCAAGCCTTGATCCCGAAAATATTCGGCCATTGCAGTTGCCGTTTCAGCTGCTTTCATCCGTTCAATCGATGTTTTATCAGAAGTTGACACAACCAAAATACTACGGGCCATGCCTTCTTCGCCAAGGACATCTTCGACAAATTCACGTACTTCTCGTCCACGCTCACCAATCATGCCAAACACAAAAACATCGGCTTTTGCCCCACCAACCATCATCGCCATAAGGGAAGATTTACCACCACCTGCCGAGCCAAAAATGCCAACACGTTGCCCCAATCCTGTGGTCAACAACGCATCAATAGAGCGAATTCCAATCGGCATCGGATTATGAATAAGCTGTCTTTCCATCGGTTTAGGCGGCGCACGCACAACAGGAACATAAGAGGTTTGCATGGGGTCTTCGGGGGTTTTAAGCTGAATAGGTTCACCTAGACCGTTAAAAATTCCGCCAATACACCAAGGGCCAACTTTAATCATCATGGGTGATCCAGTTGGCACAATCCGTGTACGAGGTGAAATACCCACAAGCTCTTGAATGGGGGAAATAACGGCACCATCAATTTCAATTCCCACGACTTCACCCAGCGATTCAGTGCCGTCTTTGGGATTAATAAGCCGCACTTGCTCGCCAATATCAACTTGCTTAACATTCGTTTTAATCAAAGAACCAATGACCCGAATAACATTTCCATAAGGCGTTTTGGGTTTAACACTTTCATTGGATTGCAGCATCATTTTAAAAAAATTATCCGTCAGATTATTGCCATCACTGCCATCACTGCCATCACTGCCATCACTGCCATCACTGGATTGTGTCATGATGCAATTTTCCCTTGTGTGGCCCCTGGTGCTTTAATGTTTGTGCCGAATTTTTCTTTTAAATTATCTACAAAAACCGATAATTGCTTATCGATTGACAATTCTACTGATCCAATTTCGGTTAAAATAACCGCTTCACGCTCAGCAATAAATGTATCGCCCTCAAGGTGAATAAAGCCGCCGCCTGCTTTTTGATCCCGAAGCCATGGCTTTAACAGGGCTTTAACGGCCTCCTCGTCGGCACTATTGACACGGATAATAATTTGAGTGGCATCTCGCATTTCCTCGATACCCATCGCAATACAGCGTGCAATGAGCTGCTGTGCATCAAATTCACCGATAATTTTATATAAAATATTTTCTACTAAGTAAGGAATGCCGCTACGGAATTTTGTTAAAAACTCCTCCATTTGTGCGTACATTTCGGTGATGACTTGTCCCTTTGCACTTTCAAACTCGGCACGCATGGCTTCTTTAAGTTCTATTAAACGGGTTTCGGCTTCATTGCGGCTTTCGGCAATAATATTATGTCGCTCAACCTCTGCATCTTGAATAATGCGTTGTGCATGTTCATGGGCGACCCGCACAACATGTTCTGCACTGACGACTGTTTCTAAAAAGTCGGGCGGCAAAATCATGCTATCGAAAATATCAAGGTCACTGGCAATCTCAAACTTACGCAAAACTGCTTACTCCATTTGTTTGATAATAAAATGCTGGGCGATCATACCCAAGCTTAATGCATATTCATTACTAATTCTTAAATGCTTAATAGATTTATCTGGTTCAGTTTCAGGCTCGGGTAAATCCAGCTTATGCGATACATAATGAATAATCAAAGGATCAAATCGGGTCATAAACACTGTGTAAATATGATGCCCAACCGCATAAAAATAGGACTCAAATGCCTCCATCAGCGGATAATCCGCAAGGCACGCTTTGTTTGTAGCAAAGTTAAAGATAAACCGATATTCATTATCGGATAAAAAAACTTTAATATCCATAATGTCAGTTTTTTTAATGAGCCGCCGCACAGATTTTGCATAATAAAGCCCACCAACAGTAAAAATAAATTGCTTGAAAATTGCTTCATCAGCATTAATAAAACGAATATCTGCTGTTGATATTGGGTTAAGCACTTGAAATAATTGCTTAATATTAGGATTCTCCACCCCTTCACGGACAAATAAATGTGTTAATTGGCTTGGAGAGAATTTTTCAATATCATCAAGCCCAATTTTTACAAGTGCTTCCTCGGGGTTAATGACTGCGGTTGCTTCACGCATGAAATTAACAATACCATTAATACGGTGATAATCAGGAATCAGTGTGGGAGTCATAATAATATATTCAATCCATTATGACTCAGAATAAGCATATAACCTTTAAAAATAGTAAAAAATTATTCAGAAAAAATAAAGTCCGATGCCTTCAGCTTATCCATTGGCACACCGACAAGATGGATGATGCCATAATAATTTTGAACGTGTTTATTGAGCATTATTTTTTTCTCTTCGGGCGTGCGGCCATGATTAAAATTAATATAAGTACCGCCTTGTCCATCGGGGCGTAAATAATGTTTAATCCCAAAGTTGACTTGCGATTGTGCTTTTAAGGCTTTTCTTGCTTCTAAATCACCTCGTGCAGCATCTGCAAGCAGTGTATTAAGTTTTTCCTCTTTCGTTTCCCCCGATGAAGCTTTTGACAAATCAGGCGTAATAATTTTACGATATTCAACAGGATTATCTTTTTGATCGCGGCGAAGGCCATAAACTTTATTCTCGTGATAAAAGCTTAAAATACCTGTGTCGGGGGTAAATTTTATTTTATCAATACCAGAGGTAAAATCTGCAATTGTGTCTTCGCCAAATTTTTGCTTGGTAAAGACAAAAATATCGGGGTTTGTGCCGTAATTTTCATCGCCTTTAAGGTAATCATTTTGATCGCCTGATACAAGCGTATCTTTACCGCTACCGCCAAATAAAAAGCTATCTTGTTTACCTGCAAATAAAATATCGTTACCATTGCCGCCAAATGCCACACCCGAGAAATTCTCTAGTAACAGTGAATCATCCCCGTTTTGACCATGCAGCAAGCTGTAATTATATTCGGCCTTCATCACATCATCGCCGCTATCCCCATTAAAGGTACGCTTGAGGGTTAAATAGCCTTTGCCAATTTCAGGAACAATTAAAAAGGCTGGCTTTGCATGATAGCTTTCAAAAGCCGCAGGTAAATATTGAGCCAAGAACCCATAGGCTTCAAGCGCGCGAGGATCTTTGGTAACATTATAAAGCATTGCCTGTGCCGCACGAGCATAAGCTGTAAAAATAGAGGCCGAAGTATAATATCCTGGTAATTCCCCTTTTTCTACATATTTGGTATTTTCGTCATAATAGCCACTATTGATAGAATATTTAAACACGTCAGGCCAACGACTTAAAAGCCGTATTTTACCCATGCGTGTTGTAAGACCGTTTTTTTCATCTTTAATGTTTTGCATCATTTTATAAACAGGGCCATATTGTGGGGGATAGCCATTATTTATTTGCAAATACATGCCCGAGATAAAATTAGTTTGAAACGCTGAGATTGTACGCATGGTTTTATTAACGCCTGTTAATGCATTAAATCCCAT
>JBLHTX010000080.1:0-7579 GCA_047627635.1 Alphaproteobacteria bacterium
AAAGCCTTTTGATAAAAAGCCTTTTGATAAAAAACGTTTTAATAAGTCAGAAAAAGAGCCATTTAAAAAGCCTTCACTGAAGGTAAAAAGTAAAAAATTTGACGATTATGAAACTGACAAAGAAAACACGCCTAAGCTTCATGTAAAAAATCCACATTTATTATTATATGGCACGCATGCTGTTAATGCAGCCCTAGAGAATCCCGACCGTGTTTTAAAAATGCTCTATGTCACACCCAACAGGCAAGAAGATTACGAGTCCTATAGTAAACAAGTTAAGTTACGGACTGTCTCAAAGGAAGAGATGGATTCCTTGTTGCCTGCAACCAGTGTTCACCAAGGTATTGCTTTATTAAGTGATTTAAAAGAAGTTGCTGCAACGCAAGATTTTACAGCATCTAAAACACCGGTTGTTATACTTGATGGCCTTAGTGATCCACAAAACATTGGCGCAATTTTACGGAGTTGTGCCGCATTTGGTGTACATCATCTTGTGATGCAGGATAAAGGGTCACCAGAAGTTACAGGTGCTTTGGCAAAAGCTGCCGCGGGTGCTGTCGAAGCAGTGCGTATTCATAAGGTTGTTAATTTATCGCGCGCACTTGAATCACTTCAAGCAAAAAAATTCATGGTTTATGGCGCTGATGGTCAGAGTGAAACATCGCTAGATACGATTAACTTCCCTGTTAAATCGGTTATTGTTATGGGTGCAGAAGGTAGCGGCATGCGCCGATTAGTCAAAGAAAATTGCGATTGTTTGTTTAAAATACCGATGGCCGATCACGTTGAAAGTCTTAATGTTTCCAATGCCTTGGCAATTACGCTTTATGCGGTGTCTGTTTCAGCTCGAAAAATACAAGGATAATATTTATGTCAACCAAAGTTATTGCACGCTTAAAAGGTCCTTTTTCTTTGACGGGCGAAGTGCGGTTACAGTTTATTGATATTGAACTTGCAAAATACTTAGTCAAAAACAAAGTGCCTTTATGTTCTGTCCTAGATAATATGACCTTAACACCAACT
The DNA here is from genome assembly GCA_047627635.1 of Alphaproteobacteria bacterium. GTDB lineage: Bacteria > Pseudomonadota > Alphaproteobacteria > JBCCNR01 > JBCCNR01 > JBCCNR01. Next base: position 1,024 of record JBLHTX010000080.1, read on the forward strand.
GCTTGTCGTGTTGTCCCCAAAGGCGTAGCCTTTAAATTTACTGAAGTTCCAGATCGGAATGCCTCTGAGGTTTTATCAAAAGGCGATGTTACTGCACCCATCGAATTATTACCACCTGTTGATAAAGACAGCTATACGATTGATGATTTTGTTGGTATGCGTTTGCAAAAAATCAATCAGGAGCCATTTTCTATTGTTGAAAAAGCTGATAATTATGGTGCAAGTGATATTATTGAGTGTAAATTATTAGAAGATACACTAGACATACTCAAAGATACTGTTTTTACGGCACCTTTAACACCTGAAATTATGATTGATATAGATTTTGATAATAATATTATTATAGTATCAGATGTTATTGATTATTACATTACGTGAGTAGTGTTATTTTATAATTAAAATGGTGAAATTATATTCCCGTTTTGTGCACCTGAAAGCCCTCCAGTAAAATTACCAAGACCTCCGCCACCTAGTCCCCCCGTACTTAGTCCGCCTGCACCGCTAAGTCCACCAACGCCTAGTCCACCAAGTGCTCCAAATGCACCAATGCCTCCTCCAGAAAGGCCACTAATATTATAGTTTGCGTTTGAATTAAAGCCATTAGTAAAACCAGCAGTATTTTGTCCTATTCCAGTAAGGTAGTTTTGTTGACCTTGTGCGACGGTTGCGCCAACAGAGTTAATTTGATTATTGGCCACACCTGATTGTAAGCCACCAAGTGTTGTATCAAGCGTTACCTTACGATCTGCAAGACCAAGTTGTGTATCAGAGCCAATTTCAGTTTTGACAATGTCCGCATCAATACCTTGATTCGAGGTTGTACTTGTTACACCAAGTGCTCCTTGTTGGCTGGTTTGTAGTGACCCATGCCCTTTTGCGGTTGATGTCGTAATATTTGCATTGACTTGGGATGCCGCTTGTGAGACCGATGTAATACTGTTGACAAGTGTATTTAATTTTCTTGCATATTGAGGATCATCGAGTGATAGCTCATCAATTTTTTTATTAAGGGATGCAATTGAAAATGAATGAACATTTGTAGCAAGCGCTTGTGAACCAACAGTTTCTTCATGTAAGCCGAGTGTTTTTTCTTGGAGCGCAATTCCAAGGCGTTTAAGATCAGCATTAAGCGAAAAGGCACTAACTTCAAGCGCACGTGTATGGTTTGTAGATATTGAATCAGCTTGATTTTGAAAATTTTGCTGCTTATTGCCCCCTGCTTCAAACAAAGCACTCAATCTATTTCCTGTCAGCTCACTGTTACCACTAGGTGCAAAAAGTTGCTGCTGTTGACTAAGGTCTATATAATTTTGTGAGGGGACGTCTAATATGCCACCTCCTGCCGATGCAGGACTTCCTGCTGATATAATTCCTGTTGACATAAAACAAATTCCTTTCAACGTATATAGTAATTCTTTTTATTACTAAAGTAAAGTATTTTATTTATCTTTTTATATTGATTGTTTCTATGAATAATACTATTATATACAATATATTTAAAAAGGAATTTGATTTGTCAGGTAAAGGTCTTAGTATTACACAATCTGAATTGAATGATTTAGGAATTACGACTGAAGAAATAGAGAGTGCAGGCGGCATCGAAGCATTGGCACATATTTTGTGGTTTTTGCAGAACACACAATATGATTGTAGTGAAAATCTGGATGACATTATTAATCATGCCTTGGACAAGAAAACAGAACAAGATGAGTTGTTGCAGGCCTTTGATGATTTTGACAATAATACAGATATATTAGAACAAGATAATGACAGAGAATATATCACTAACACGAATGCTAATAAGATAACTGATTCTTTTGGTTATGCTGATAATCTTGATGTAACATCAACAATTAGACAAATTTATCAGCGTATATGGGGATCTAAGCCTCATCCTGCGTTAAAATTATTAATACAAGCTTATTTTTTAGATATAGAGGATGTAATTCCTGATGCCCTAGAGAAAAAAGAGATTTTTAAAATAGTACATTTATTGCGTGCACATGTTGCAGGCATAGAATTACCCATTGATGCTGAAGAAGAGCGTATTATAAGTTATGCACGCACGCTTTATAAAGAGTTTTTAGACTCAAAAGAAGAGTTTGATAATTGTCCAATGTGCTTTCTTTTAGATAGCCATATTGATGATTTGCCTATGAAATATCGTATGATTGCACAAGCCTTGCCTGTATCAGCAATTTTAAAAATATATGCTGATCATTGTTTTTATGATAGTAATACAGGTGAGGTTGATGAAGCATTGCCCGAGGAAATTTCAATAAAAAATTTAATGAATATGATTGAAACACTTGCCAGAATTTTTAAAATATGGCAATAAAGAAGCAGTTATAAAAATACCATTAAGGAGTGTAATAATGTCAGAAGAATTTAACAACACAGTCGATGGGGCTGCCGCTGAGCGTTTACGTTCTTTTATTTCGCGTCTTGAAAATCTCGATAATGAAAAAAAAGAACTTTTAAACCATAACAAAGAAGTACTTGATGAAGCTAAAAATGAAGGCTTTGATACAAAAGTTATTCGTAAAGTGATGGCACTGCGTAAAATGAAACCAGCCGAACGTGAAGAGCTTGAAAGCCTAACCGATTTATATCTTCAAGCAGTAGAAGTATAATTTAAAACTGTGTCAATATACAAGATTATTCCTTTTACTAGCTTATGTAATCTTGTATAGGCATAAATTTTTATTAGACAAAATTTCCTATTCAATATCTTATTTAAGAGCTGTTATAATGGATACATTAGAAGCGATATATGCGCGCCGTTCTGTAAAGTGTTTCGATGCTTCTCATAATATGCCGATTGAAATACAACATAAAATTTTTGAGGCAGCTAAGCAAGCGCCTTCTTCATTCAATATTCAGCATTGGCGTTTAATTAACATTGTTGATACTGAAATCCGTCAAAAATTACGCTTAGCCGCTTGGAATCAAGCACAAGTCACCGATGCCTCAATGGTTCTTATGATTTGCGTCGATTTAAATGCTCATGCTGACGATCCTAACCAATATTGGCGTAATGCACCCGAGGCTGTAAAAAATATGCTTGTGGGGGCTATTGGTAATTTTTATCATGATAATCCTCAATTGCAACGGGATGAAGCTATGCGTTCGGCAGGCTTAATTGCACAAACAATTATGTTATCAGTAACTGCCTTGGGCTATGATAGTTGCCCTATGATTGGTTTTGAGTTTGATAAAGTATCAGCCCTTATTAAGCTTCCTAAAGACCATGAAATTGCGATGATGATTACAATTGGAAAACCCTTGCAGCCCGCACGTGAAAAGGGCGGATTTATATCTGATCATTTATTTTTGCGTGAAAATAGTTTCTAAGATTTTGTATTAATTTACAATGGCATAAATGAAAAAACTGTGGTAAGACACGTTTAATTTAATTGATAGCGGTTTTTTCATGTCTTTGCCTTCTTCTTTAATTGGTCTTTCACGTTCAGAGTTAAAATCTGTATTGTCACAGCTTAATATCCCCGAAAAAATGCATAATATGCGTGTCACTCAATTATGGTCTGCAATTTATACGCAGGGCCATCAATCAATTGGTGATATTACAACGCTTTCAAAACCTTTTCGTGAAACGCTTAGTGAGCATCATCACCTTGATCGCCTCGAAATTGTGACTGAGCAGAAATCAAAAGATGGTACCATTAAATGGCTATTAAAGACTAAAGATAAACAGTTGATTGAAACTGTTTATATCCCCGAAGATGACCGTGGTACATTATGTATTTCCTCGCAGGTTGGGTGTACATTAAATTGTACTTTTTGTCATACGGGGACCCAAAAACTTGTAAAAAATCTATCAGTCGATGAAATTATTGGTCAAATCTTAGTCGCCAAGGATCAAATTGGTGAATGGGATCAGGCCTCTGATAAAAAAAGATTAACCAATATTGTGCTTATGGGTATGGGTGAGCCGCTTTATAATACTGACAATGTCTTTAATGCTATGAAAATTGTGATGGATGGTGATGGACTTGCTATTGGTAAGCGTCGTATTACATTATCGACATCTGGTATTGTGCCCGATATTTACCGTACAGGTGATGAAATTAATGTCAATTTGGCAATCTCACTCCATGCCGTCAATGATACGTTGCGTGATGAGCTTGTGCCAATAAATAAGAAATATCCAATTGCACAATTAATGGATGCTTGCCGTAACTATCCGGGGCTTTCAAATTCTCGCCGTATTACATTTGAATATGTTATGCTAAAAGGGGTTAATGATTCCTTGGCAGATGCGAAAGGTCTTGTGAAATTATTAAAAGGCATTCCTGCAAAAATTAATTTAATTCCTTTTAATCCTTGGCCAGGTACGCAATATGAATGTTCAGATTGGGAAACCATTGAATCTTTCGCAGATTACGTCAATGATTGTGGTTATGCATCGCCTATTCGGATGCCTCGAGGGCGCGATATTTTGGCAGCATGTGGACAGCTTAAGTCTTCATCGATAAAAGAAAAGAAATCTGTTTTATTAAAGCAACAATCACAAGAGAATTCAATAGAATTAGCATAAAACAATATTATAATGAATGAAAACAAGCTAGTTTAACACTGTTCTATATCAAGGTTTGTTTTTTAAGTGGTTCATACAAAAAATCAGTCAGCATATCAATTGCTATGGCGTTTAATGCGTGATGAGTTGCCTCGTCATAAGGTTAAGCTTTCTATTGCTATTATTTGTATGGTTATTGCAGCGACCATGACGGCAGCAACGGCTTATTTAATTGATCCAGCAATCAAAGAAATTTTTATTAAAAAAAATACAGATTTGCTCTATACGTTACCTGCTATTATTATTGCTGTTTCTTTTTTGCGTGGTCTATCAACCTATGGTCAAGCCTATTTAATGGGTGGTATTGGGACAAAAATTGTCAATAATTTGCAAATTAAAATGCTTCAAAAAATCCTTTATTGCGATTTAGATTATTTTACGAAAAATCATTCAGGCGAAATCGTATCGCAGTTTATTAATGATGCCAATCATATGCGCGACACAGCGACCACCGTTATTGTAGCAGGAATTAAAGATACATTAACATTAATTGGCTGTGCTTCGGTTATGTTTTACCAAGATGCAGTGCTTGCGGGCTTAACTTTGTTTATTTTTTTACCAGCAATTGTTGTTATAAAAAGACTAATGAAAAAAACCATGAAGTCAGCGTTTCAAATTTTTCATAAAACAGGCAATGTATCTTCAGCTCTTGCGGAAACAATCCGCGGTATTCGGATTGTTCGGGTCTATAACCAAGAAAATTATGAATTAAATCGTATCCGATCAATTTTTAAGGATCGTTTATATTATCTTCTCAAGGAATTGCGTGCCCGTTCTGCCTCGTCCCCAATTACTGAGGCCATTACAGGGATTGGTATTGCTGTCGCTATCTTATATGCTGGCATGAGGGGGATTGATGGCGATATGGAAATTAATAATTTCATGGCATTTTTTACATCTATGATGATGGCATATCAACCGGGGCGTGCTTTATCGGGGCTTGCAACAAAAATGCAATCGGGTATTGTTGCAGCTAGTCGTGTTTATGACATATTAGATATGCCATATCATATTAAAGCGCCTGAAAAGCCTGTGATTTTTAAAAAATGTAGTGGTAATATTAGTTTTGAAAATATGTCTTTTGCATATTCTTCGCAGACACCAATTTTAAAGAATATTAATTTAGAGATTCAATCGGGGCAAAAAATTGCCCTTGTTGGCCCTTCTGGTGGTGGAAAAAGCACATTGTTAAATTTAATCCCTCGATTTTATGAAGTTTCCTCTGGCAGCATTAGGATTGATAATGTTGATATTCGTAATATTGATCCCCATGAATTACGACAGCATATTTCACTTGTTTCCCAAGACGCATTTTTATTTTATGGCACAATCAAAGAAAACATTATGTATGGCAATTCAAATGCGAGTACCGAACAATTTATTAATGCTATGAAAAATGCTGCCGCCTTTGATTTTATCCAAGAGCTTCCCAATAAAGAGCATACTTATGTTGGTGAGAGTGGCGTTTTACTTTCGGGCGGTCAAAAACAACGCATTGCTATTGCCCGTGCATTCTTAAAAGATGCACCGATAATTCTTCTGGATGAAGCAACTTCTGCCCTTGATTCTCATTCAGAAAGCTATATTCTTGAGGCTCTTGAACGCTTAACCCATGGCAAGACAAGCATTACAATAGCCCATCGTTTATCAACTATTATGAATGCTGATCAAATTATTGTTATTGATAATCAAAAGATTATTGAACAAGGAAGCCATGATTTTCTCTTGCAACAAAAAGGGCTTTACGCACGCTTGCATCAACAGCAAACATATAAAAAACAATTATAATATTTTATATTTTTATGAATACATCACGTTATTATTATAAATTAATCTTGAAAAAATATATTTTACCAGCACTGGGAAATTTGCTTGGTTATTATATAAAGTTTGTTTATAAAACTGCAAAAATCACAATCATTCAAGAGCCTGAAATCCCTGATTTCTTTAATAATCCAA
>JBLHTX010000081.1:0-7571 GCA_047627635.1 Alphaproteobacteria bacterium
TCATAAAGTCCCCCCCCTATTATTTATTTAACTGATTTATTTAACTTAACGGATTCAAGATGATTTGTCGCAAGGCGTACATAATGCTTTGCACTCCAATCAATCATTTCATAATCTTTGTCGGTCATAAACCGCATAAATTTTGCAGGCGAGCCTGCCCATAATTCACCTTTGGGGACAATTTTATTGGGGGTTAACAAACTGCCTGCTCCAAGCATTGCCCCATCTTCGATAATTGCACCATCAAGAATACAAGATTGCATCCCGACAAAGGACCGACTGCCAATTGTACAAGCGTGCAAAACAACGCTATGCCCCACAGTTGTATCATCGCCGACATAACAGCCTTGCCCAAATGTTGCGACATGAATCATGGTTAAATCTTGGATATTTGTGCGTTTGCCAATACGGATATTATTAACATCGCCCCGCAGTACACAATTATACCAAATATTACTATGGGCAGCAATTTGTGTATTGCCAATAATAATTGCCCCTTGTGCGACAAAGGCCAAAGGGTCAATATCGGGTATATGCGTTTGATAATTAAGCAATGTCATAAAAAAACTTTGAATCTAGGTAAAATTAAAATTGAAACTTGATGCTACTATAAGTATAATGGATAAGAATTGAAACTATAAATTATGAATTATCAACATATTTATCATGCAGGCAACTTTGCAGATGTCCTTAAGCATATTATTCTTCTTGAGACCCTAAAGGGGTTACAAGTCGCTAAACGCCCTATCTTTATCCTTGATACCCATGCAGGGCGTGGACGCTATAATTTGAAATCGATGGAAGCCCACAGATCAGGCGAGTTCCATGAAGGCATTGGGCATTTATTTAATCAGCCCACAAATCAATTGCCCGAAACTGTTATGCATTATATTAATGCAGTCAAACAGGAAAATAAAAGCGGTGACTTGGTGTATTACCCCGGATCGCCTTTTTTTATTAAACAATCTTTGCGTCCCCAAGATCGGGCGGCATTTTGCGAATTAAATGAAAAAGAATTTTTTAAACTTCATGCATTAATGCATCAGCAGAAAAATATTAAACTGGTTCACGGTGATGGATACGAGGCTTTAATGTCTTTTATGCCCCCTCGTGAAAAAACAGGGCTTGTCTTGATCGATCCCCCATTCGAGCAGCGTGATGAAATTTTAACCCTTGAAAATGCCATTATTAATGCCCTTAAACGCTGGCCCAATGGCACTTTTATGTTATGGTACCCAGTAAAAGAGCCTGAAAAATTTAATAAACATTTTAATGTTTTAAAAAATACCAATGTACCCTCCTTGTTGTTCGAGCTTGAAATTCCGAATAATGCTCCATTAACAACGCCCTCAATAACTCAAAATGGTTTACGAAAAACTGCTATCATTGTCTTAAATCCTCCGCAAAACTTAATTGACAAACAACATGATATGCATGGATTGAATAAAATTTTATTTTCTAAAACAAATGCACCTGCCTTATAATTTGTTTTAACTGTAATATATTATTAATATTTGACAAATTAGTTAAAATATATTAATATGTAATTACAATAACAACATAAGGTAGTTAGATTCATGGGACAGCCAATCAGTAAAGCAACATCAACACCAAGCACACCCTCCGCAGCAACACCCAGCAGACCAACGACACAGCAAGCACTCATAAGAAATGAGGGAGTAGCACTTGCGAAACAATACACTGTTCTTCTTAATAAAATTAGTGCTTTAACAAAACTAGACCCAAATGCAGCTAATCATTTTGATGGCATCAGGGAGCTAAATAAGAATGAGCAAAAAAAATTAATCGGGCAATATATAGAGCACATAGAAGCCAAGCCACAGCTTACAAATCAAGAAGCAGAGATAAAATTCTTATGGCTTCCCAATATTAAGAAAAATTTAGTAAAAATAGAAACACTTGAATAAAATTCGCATTAACAATTATATTTTTAAACATTTTTAATAATAAAGGAAAAACCATGTCAACATTCCCTACTTCAGGTTTAACAAGAGCAATAAGGGCTTATGAAACAGGATTACATAATCGTTCAGATTTACCAGTACAAATTATTAATTATAACTCAGCTACAACTATTCAAGCACGCGCACGAGGCAATCAAGTGCGCTCTGTACTGCAAACACACAATAATGCAGCTACAACTATTCAAGCATGTTTCAGAAAAGCATTACAACAAAAACTTGTAGCAGACGGCGCTATTAACAAACCGAGTGCAGGTCAAGGAACACCTTTCCCAGTTGCAGGCTTACCACGCTCACACTCTGACTTAGAGGTTATTACAGGAAAAAAACGTGACGATCAATATAACATACGGGGTTCAAAACAATCAACACAAAGTATTCTTAAAAAAACATCATCATTCCCAAATATACCAGAAGCTATAGAGTCTGAATTACAACCTGAAGTAAAACAGAAATTAGCAAATATAAAGAAAGATATTCAGGAATTACAAGAAAAAAGGAGTGATCTAATAAGCTTTTTTAGTGCAATTGATCCCAATTTTTCATCACTTATGCGAGATGTAATAAATTTAAGTCAAGAAGATCAGAACAATAGAATTCGATCATACCTTTCGTCAATTGGAAGAGAACCGTTACAATTAAATATTAATCAATCTAGCTTGTTATCCCCCCAATAATCCAAGCAACACTTTAACATTACCAAGACAGTCAAATATTAGTCAACAAGATGCTCAACAGGCTTTAAATACTATTCATGAAATAAAAAACTTGTCTCGTTATTACATTGTTCAAAAATCGAATGGCTATATCGAACGCTAAAAAATAAAATATGCGTTAATGCCTATTGTATTTATGGCGTAAATCCTTTACATTTGCGATTGCAAAATTAGGACAAAACCATGAATAAGACCTTGAAAATAGTCAGCTGGAACATTAATTCCGTTCGCTTACGGATTAATATGGTGTTAGATTTTTTACAACTTCACCAAGCAGATATTTTATGTCTTCAGGAAATAAAATGCGAAACCGATTTATTCCCCTATGATGCCTTTAAACAGGCTGGATATGAGAATTGCTATGTGATTGGGCAAAAAAGCTATAATGGCGTAGCGATTATTTCAAAAATTCCGCTTACTCATATCAATATTGCCAATGTGACGGGCGACCAAGATGGTGCTCGTTTTATCAGTGCTAATTTACCAAGTGGCGTGGTTTTGAAAAATTATTATATTCCAGCAGGCGGTGATATTGCCGATGAGACTGAGAATGTTAAATTTAAACATAAAATGGATTTTGTCCGCAGTTTGCGTGATACAGTAACACCGAATGTTCCGCAAATTATCTTGGGCGATTTTAATATTGCCCCCTATGAACATGATGTTTGGTCACACAAGCAACTCCTTAAAGTTGTCTCGCACACGCCCCAAGAAGTTGATGTGTTAAATGATTTCAAACAAGCAGGCGATTTTTGCGATATTGCCCGACATTTCCACGATGCATCGCAAAAGGTTTATAGCTGGTGGTCTTATCGCTCTAAAGATTGGCAAAAATCTAATCGGGGGCGAAGACTTGACCATATATGGTGCTCGAATAGTCTTAAGGATAGTATAAAAAGCTTTGATATTTATCAAGATTACCGCAATCACGAAAGACCCTCTGACCATGTCCCGATTGCCATCGAGTACGCGTTATGAGTATCGATTTTATTCATTTACGGGTGCATTCGGCTTACTCCCTGCTTGAGGGCGCAATTCCTGTTAAAAAACTTATTAATTTATGCCAAGATAATCAAATGCCAGCGATTGGCTTGACCGATAAAAATAATTTATTTGGGGCACTTGAGTTTTCTGAAATTGTTTCCGCCCAAGGGATTCAACCCATTGTTGGCATTCAAATGGATATTGATATTGGCAGTTATTTTGATGATCTGAAAAAAACCAAAGATTATTGTTTTCCTGTCGTGCTATTGGCAAAAAATAAAAATGGCTATCAGAATTTGCTTAAAATTGCCTCTCGTGCCTATACGGTGCATTCTTATAATGGCGGTATTGAACATAGCACGCTTGATGATTTATGTGATTATAACGAGGATTTAATTTTATTAACAGGCGGTACTGATGGCATTTTAGGGCGATTAATTGCAGTCAATAAAAAAACCGAAGCTGCTGTTTTACTCACACGCTTACACAAAATTTATGGCAATCGACTTTATATCGAACTTAACCGCTTGGGATTATCGTATGAAAAACCGATTGAAGCCGAATTAATTGCACAGGCTTATAATCGGGATATTCCGCTTGTGGCCACAAATTATGTTATGTTTGATACAGCACACATGCACGAAGCCCATGATGCCCTTATTTGCATCAAGCAAGGGGCGTATGTTTCCCAAGATGACAGACGAAAAGTATCGGGCGAGCAATATTTTAAAACGCCTGCACAAATGAAAGCCTTGTTCGCTGATCTACCCGAAGCCATTGAAAATACTGTTACGATTGCCCAGCGTTGTGCGTTTAAGGTTGAAACTCATCCGCCCATTTTGCCTGCCTTTGTACAAGGGGGGGATTTTGATGCAGAATCCGAAGAGCTACGTCGTCAAGCCCGTGAGGGATTAGCAAAACGACTTGAGAAAGTCGAACATTTCGCATCAATTGACGATTATCAGAAACGCCTTGAATTTGAACTTGATATTATTATTAGCATGAAATTCCCGGGATATTTCCTGATTGTTGCCGATTTTATTCAGTGGGCAAAAAACAATCATATTCCCGTTGGGCCTGGTCGTGGTTCGGGAGCGGGGTCTGTGGTGGCATGGTCTTTGACAATTACCGATCTTGATCCGTTACGATTTGGACTGCTGTTCGAGCGATTTTTGAATCCTGAACGGGTATCCATGCCCGATTTCGATATTGATTTTTGCCAAGAAAAACGGGAAAAGGTTATTCAGTATGTGCAAAAAAAATACGGCAAAGATCGTGTGGCACAAATTATTACGTTTGGAAAATTACAGGCTCGTGCCGTTCTGCGTGATGTGGGTCGTGTATCGCAAATGTCCTATGGACAGGTTGACCGCTTGTGTAAAATGGTGCCCAATAATCCAGCCCACCCCATGACACTGACTGAAACCCTTGATAGCGAAGAAGCATTTGCCAGTGCCAAGGCCTCCGACGAAGCTGTATCTGCCATGATCGACAAAGCCATTCAACTCGAGGGGTTATATCGTCATGCCTCAACCCATGCGGCTGGTGTGGTAATCAGTGACCGCCCGCTTGATGCACTTGTGCCTGTATATCGTGATGAACGCTCGGATATGCCTGTGACCCAATTTAACATGAAATGGGTCGAGCCTGCTGGATTGGTAAAGTTTGACTTTTTAGGGCTTAAAACACTTACGGTTATTCAAAAAGCAGTTGACCTTTTGCGGGATCGTAACATTGATATTGATATATCTCTGATACCGCTTGATGATAAAAAATCCTATGAGATGCTTGGTAAGGGCGATTCAACAGGCGTATTTCAGCTGGAAAGTACAGGTATGCGTGATGTATTGCGTAAAATGAAACCTGACCGTATCGAAGATATTATCGCGTTAGTTGCCCTGTATCGCCCTGGCCCAATGGATAATATTCCCCAATATATTGCCGTTAAAAAAGGGGCTGAAGATGCCGATTATTTGCATCCATGGCTTAAAGATATTTTGCTTGAAACACATGGCGTTATTATTTACCAAGAGCAAGTTATGCAAATTGCTCAAATTCTTTCGGGCTACTCCCTTGGTGAAGCCGATTTATTACGCCGTGCAATGGGTAAAAAAATTAAAGCCGAAATGGATCAACAACGTGAACGCTTTGTTGATGGTGCCATTTCAAAATCGGTTGACGCCGATCAAGCAGGGGGTATTTTCGATCTTGTGGCAAAATTTGCGGGCTATGGTTTTAACAAATCCCATGCGGCGGCTTATGCATTAGTATCTTACCAAACAGCTTATTTAAAAGCCAATTATCCTGTTGAATTTATGGCTGCCGTTATGACATTCGATATGTCAAATACCGATAAATTAGTGCTTGATAAGCAAGAGGTTGATCGGTTAAAAACGCCCTTAATTCCGCCCTGCGTTAATCAATCCAATGTGACTTTTAGTGTACGAGATCAAAAAATTCATTATGCTTTATGTGCTGTGAAAAATGTCGGCGAGGCCGTCATGGGGCAGTTAGTGCAGGAGCGTGAAGTAAACGGATTATTTAAAGATATTACCGATTTTGCCAAACGCCTTGGAACAGGCGTGATTAATAAACGTACCCTTGAATTTTTAATTAAATCGGGTGCAATGGATTGCTTTGGCTATCACCGCAAGCAATTACTCGAATCGATTGACAGCATTGTCGCCGAAGCGAACCGCACAACAAGCGAAGCACAATCGGGACAAAATTCATTATTTGGCGATGATTGCGTTATATCGTCACACATCCCGATTGCTAAAACCGCTGAATTTCCAATGCTTGAACGCCTAAGCCATGAACATCAGGCACTTGGATTTTATTTATCCGCCCATCCGCTGGATGATTATGAAACGATTTTGAAAAAAGCCAATATTATGCAATATAGCAAATTTGTGGCTCAAATCCTTAAAGGCGGCATGAATAAAACCAAACTTGCAGGTACAGTATCGGGCTTTAAAGAACGCAAATCTGCTAAGGGTAATCGGTTTGCATTTGTTCAATTATCCGATGCGTCGGGTGCCTATGAGGTCATGATTTTCTCGGACACGCTGAACGCAGTGCGTGATTTATTAAAAGCAGGCACATCGATTATTTTATCGGTCGAGGGTGAAACCGAACCAGATAGCGAGCAAGTCCGCTTACGGGTGCATGGCGTGCAATCCTTTGACGATTTACCACAAACCGAGGAAACCATAAACATTCATTTTGATTTTTACAATGACAAAGAAGCCGCCATATTAATGCCTAAAATTCAAACTTTGGTTAAAGGCTTGAAACAAGGTACAGGTAAAATTTCATTTTGTGTGCCAATCAATAAACATAGTCAAATTGCAAAAATATCCCTGTCTAATGGTTATTTAATCACGGCAGGCTTTAAGACAAAACTGCAAAAACTACCGAATATTATTAAAATAGAATAAGTCTGTAATGAAGCCCATATTTTTTTCTTGTTTTTACATAGATACGCAAAAAGTGACGAAAATCAGTAAGTATAGATCGTCACAATAAAGTATTAATTTAATTTATTTAAATATATATTTTTATTTAAATATATGTTATATTTTGTGATATATATTGATAAATAGGAACATAAAATGAAACTTAAAGCTGTATGTCTTATTGCTCTATTAGGGAGTGCTTTTTTTGCTAATCAGACGATGGCATCAGGTTTTTCTGTTGATAATATAAAAAATCGAGCAAAACAATCAAAATTATTTTTAGAACAAGCAAATGATCCAGAAAAAAAGACAGCAAAAGATGATGCTTTTAGAATACTAAAAAGCAATGTTGACAAGTTTATTGCCGAAGCAGAACGCAGAGGCTATGTCCGTCGGTCAGCAGTGGGTGGCATTGTAGGGCACACAGGAGG
>JBLHTX010000082.1:0-7545 GCA_047627635.1 Alphaproteobacteria bacterium
GGAATAGCCAATCTACCATCAGAGAAAACTCTGCATCCAAAAGGCTTAATTGCTTTTGTTTGTATGTAAGGGTGATTTTGTGTCGCAGGCTTGCACTCAGAAAATACCCTTGTCAGCTCAATAGCGCGTTTCGATTGATTGACGTAAGTTTGTTGATCAAGGGCAACACGCTTATCATGAATTCTTTGACGTTTTTCTTGTAATTCTTGACGACTGATTTTTTGATCGCCATTTTGTGCAAACCACAAGATTTTAAGACCAGAGAGCTAGTCACTCAATATTGTCAAATCAGCTACTACTACTTTCTTCTAGTAGCAGTAAAATATTGACATTTTGTGCAGGCTTATCTGTGGCGAGCAAAGAAAATTAAAAAACAAATTAAACACCGAAATCACTAACTTTAACGATTGAATTATCACTATTATTTTCTTTATCTGACTGAATACCAATTATAACTTCTGTGATTGAATTATTTTTCAATCTTTTTAGTATGCTTAATAAATGTTTTACCGAGGTGATTTGTCTTTTTTTATGGTCAAGTAATACATATTCTATAATACTACCAACCAATATATTTTTATTGGCTGTATCGTTTTTGTAAATAACCACATATTTATTATGATCATCATATCCCCAAACATATGAGTTCCAATCATCAATTACCCCTATTGAAAAGCCACTATCTCTATTAAGCTCAACACCTTCTTGAATATCAAATCTACGGCCTTTAATTTTAGGAAGCAAACGAGTGCTAACTATGTTTTTAGTTAGCAAATATGAAAATTCTAGTGCTTTGCCATACCTACCTTGATTTTTATATAAAATGATAAGCCAATTTAGTGCGTTGTCATAACTATTATGGCTAGAAAAATTATTTACTACATGCAAAAAGTTCTTCTCAGCTTGCTTATATTTCTTTTGAAAAACCATCTGATACCAGCCTAATTCAGTGAATGCATCATCAAGATAAATTTGTGAATCTCTAAGACTAATAAATTTTTCTAAATTTTCTAAATAATTTTCATACTCTTTATTTTGTTTATACATTAGAGCAGTCAAAAACAAAGTATCTCCATCATTTGTTCTTTGATAAATCCACTTATTAATATTAGCCGCTGCTGAATGAAAGTGAACTTTATCGCCAAGATTTGAAAGTATAAAAATGCAATCACGTTTATTTTTAGATGATTTTATATATTTGAATTTATTTCTATCATACCCACATGAAGTAAATAATTTTGAAAGATTTTTTATTTTATCAACTTCAAGGTTCTTATATAAATTGCTATACCTAAACATTGTTGATTTAAGGTCATTTATAATTTTTATCGTGTCACTAGATGAGGTTTTGTTTAATATAATTTTAGAGAGTATTTTATAAGCCTGATGAAGTTGACCCTCATTAAAATATTTAATTATTTTTCTGCCATGATGAGATGAGAATATATCTGATAATAAACTATTATCTTTGTAAATTTTAAACTCATCTTTAATTTTTTCTGCTTCTGCGATAGCGCCCACATCAATAAAATTTTCAAATTTTAATTCATATACTTTTTTAATGCGTGGACCATTTGGGTATTTTGTAATATATTGATCAATAACAAGATTAGATTTAGTATATTGTTTCTTGGTTCGTAGCCTTTCAGCTTGAGCTAAAAGTGCTGTATCATATAAGTAAGAATTAGGTTTATTTTTAATTATTTTTTTATAATCAGCCAGTGTGTAGATTGCATAATCTATCAAAGGATTTAATGGTTGTTTTTTGATAATCGTTTGTAAAAGATCAATATCTTCGGGTCTTAAACATTCAAAATTCTTAATTTCTTCTTTTGAAGAGCATCCAACATTAACTTCTGTGACGCTTTTATCCAATCTTCGCATAACTTCAAGCGGAATAGCAGACCAAATAATATTAATATCATTTCGTTTGCAATTATGATGTGTTTCTAATCTTTTAATTACTTCCCTAGCTGTATCAAATGAATGTTTATATGATAGCATTCGTATTAGTGCATGTGCATCATGCCTGTATCGATAATCATTTTTAGGTATTTCTTCATAACGCCTACATAGAAAAATAAGTCCATCTTCATATTCACCACTACCAAAATACGAGGCAATTATTTTGCCAGTAACATACTGTTTTTGCTCTTCAGAAATTTTAAAATCATTTAATGACGTATTATATTTATTTCTTGCAGAGGAAAAATACATCTCTGCCTTAAACTCATTGTTATCATGCAAATATTGATTAGCAGTTGCAAACAACTCGTCACCATTTCTGATTTTATTAGAAAGAATTTCTACACTATTTTGTATTTTTTTATTTTCTATATAATTTCTATCAATTTTTTGTGCATTATTTTTAGTCTCTACTAATATCTCTTTATTAATTTGATTAGGATCTCCAAACATTATGCTAGTTATCGACAATATCAGAAGATAAAATATAAAAAGTAAAGAATAAAAATTAAGATTAATAATTATTTGATGCTTTTAAAAAAATAGACAATAAAAATACATACGAAAAATATTATAGAAATAGCAAGAGCAGAGTAAATATAAGAAGATAAAAAATTATACGAGCCAGTAACAAACGTAAAAGCATATACTACAAAACTGATAAAACAAAATTTTTGTTTAGACCAAATGCCACATATTTCTTTCATATAAGACTTAATAAAATCGAACATCATAACAATTTAAACCCCCACTACTTTATAGTATATCAATAAATGAGGGGGATTGCTTATCAAGTAGCGTGAGAATTTTTTAACCTCTCTTTTATATCTAGATTGGGGAGGAATATTTCTAGTCATAATTTACTCCTAATTTTTATAAGAGTTATTTCTTAGTTATAAATTTCTGGTTAATTTATATGAAAAAATTTTTTACATATAAAAATTTATAAAAACTTCAACTACGCATAGCTACGTTGCCTCTTGCTTCCACAGTGCTTCCATAAATGATTATGGAGCAGATTAAGAATGAGGTGATTATGGCTGAAAGTTAAATTAATCCGAGGTGTATGAATTTTCTTTGTCTTCAAAAGGGCATGTTGCCAATATGTTTGTGTCATGCCTTTCATAATCAAAAGACTACCATGCTCTAGAATATGTGATATTGTTTCCTTGGTTTGCTTATGCTTAAAGGAAAATTTACGCACTGCCCCAAGACTTAAAGAAGCAATGACACCATTTGGTGATAGTTCTTTTTCATCATCACTATGCCACCCCATACCCTCAGAGCCATCATGATACAAATTAAGAAGGCAGGTATTAAAGGATGTATCGCTTATCTGTTCAACATATTTTTTAAGGGCTAATAAGTTGGGCTGCCATGGTCGTGCATATTTTGTGTTTTGCGAGTACCGATAAGCATATTGTTTATCACCATGCCAAGCAACTTTACGCATGGTGGTAATTGATTTACCGAATATTACTAATTGATCGTGTTCCCAAGCAATTTGATGCATAAGCTGATGATAATAAAAATCTGCCTTGTGAGAGGGGATGATTGCGCTGTAATAATAAGCTATTCCGTCTTGCGGGAGAATATTTTGCATTTTAACTTGTCTTTTTAATGACAAACTTTACAACACCACTAATAACAAGCTCTTCATTCTCTTGCAATAAAATAGGGTCATAGGCATCATTTTCAGGCATTAAAATAATATGTCCATCTTGATGGTAAAGCCGTTTAACTGTCATATCATTATTGACATTTGCAACAACAATATCTTGGTGTTTTGGCTCAATTGATGTATCTACTATTAATAAATCGCCTTCAAAAATACCTGCCTTAATCATCGAGCTACCGATCACTTTCACCATATAGGTTGTATCAGGATTGGGTGCCATATAGCTGCCAATATCAATCATATCCTCAAGATAGTCTGCTAATTCGGTTGGTTCACCTGCTGGAACGGCGTTGCCATAAAGTGGAATTTTATCACTTTTTTTATTAATAACACGTTTTACCTTATTAATCATACTAAGAGGGATACGTATGGGCTTTGTTTGTTCGCCATATTGACTTATGCCTTTTGGTCTTCCTGCGCCTTCACGTTTACCACCACGTTTTGTTTTACTTTGTATGTCATACATTATTAATGTACCTTTTATAGAGATATTAGCAATAATATATTGAATTTTGTACAAAAATCAATATATTATATCAAATGCATACATATCAGCCAACATATATCCCACTATTCAATAATGCTGTATCAGCAGGCTTCCCATCGCCGGCAGATGATTATATTGATAAAAAACTTGATTTAAACGAATATCTTATTAAACATCCTGCTGCGACTTATTTTATACGTTGTAACAGCAATGCAATGAATGGGTGCGGCATTTATGAAGGCGATTTACTAATTGTCGATAAAAGCCTTAATCCAGATCATAATAAAATTATTATTGCCGAATATGACGGAGAATTAATCCTTAGGCGGTTACAAAAAACAAGCAATGGTATTTGTCTTGTATCAAGTAATAAAAATTATGCGACCATACATATTCATAAGACAGAAAATTTCTCTGTATGGGGTATTGTTACGAACACTATTCACAAACTATAAAAAGGCATTAATATGAATGATAATCAGGCAAAAAATATCCTTGGTACAGCATTACAATCATGTTGCATTGATCCTATAACAGGATTCTTCCGAGATGGTTATTGTAACACAAATGCAATGGATCAAGGATCACATACTGTTTGTGCAATTATGACAGATGAGTTTTTAGAATTTAGCAAGAAATCAGGCAATGACCTCAGTACACCACGCCCAGATTTTGGATTTGTGGGGTTGAAATCAGGTGATGGCTGGTGCGTTTGTGCACTGCGTTGGTTTGAAGCCTATGAGGCAGGCGTTGCACCACCTGTTAAGCCCGAAGCTACACATCATAAAGCGCTTGATTTTGTACCACTTAATGCATTGCAAAGCTGTTATGTCCAATAAAGTTTTTGCACTGGTTGATTGCAATAACTTCTATGCCTCGTGCGAGCGTGTTTTTAATCCAGCCTTAAAAAGTAAACCTATTGTTGTTTTGTCAAATAATGATGGTTGCATTATTGCACGCTCTAACGAAGCCAAAGCACTTGGCATTCCCATGGGTGCGCCTTATTTTAAATATAAGCACATGATTCATCAAAATAACATTCATGTGTTTTCATCAAATTATCAATTTTATGGAGATATGTCGGCACGTGTTATGCAAAGTCTTAACCATTTTGTACCCGACATAGAAGTTTATTCGATTGATGAGGCTTTTTTACGACTTGATGGTTTTACAGATTTAATAAATCACTGCCATGATATTCGTAAAAAAGTAATACAATGGACAGGTATTCCGATATCGATTGGTATTGCACCGACCAAAACACTGTCAAAAATTGCCAATCATGTAGCAAAAAAACGGACACTAAGTGGTGTATTTGATATGCGTGATCCTGTTTTACAAAACAAAGTCATGCAAAATTGGCCGATTGAGGAGATATGGGGAATTTCTCATCGATGGGGAAAAAAGCTTAGAAGTATTGGGATTTATACGGCACTTGATCTTAAAAATGCGCAACCAAAACATATCCGCAAGCATTTTTCTGTTGTCGGCGAGCGTATTGTTTATGAGCTTAATGGCATATCATGCCTTGAGCTTGAGCAAATTAGCCCCAAAAGAAATATTTTATCTTCAAAATCTTTTGGTAAGACGGTAACGGATTTATCAGTTATTCAAGAAGCATTAGCAAATTATACAGCCCGAGCTGCCGAAAAAATACGCTTACAAAAAGGCAAAGCCCAAGGGATTAGTGTATTTATCAGAACTAATCCATTCAGACAGCAAGACCAACAATATCGCCACAATATGTCATGTGGCTTTGTTATACCAACAAATGATACTGGAGAAATGATTATTGTCGCCAAAAAACTATTAAAATCTATCTTCAAAGAGGGGTATCGCTATCATAAATGCGGTGTCATGCTTTTAGATATTATTTGTGAAGATTACAATCAAAATGACTTATTTGTTGCTGAACCAATTAAAAAAACACCAGCTCTTATGCAAGTCATGGATGATTTAAATCGTAAAATGGGAAAAAACACAATTTTTTATGCATCACAAGGCATAAAACGTGATTGGCGTATGAAGTGTGACAAGCGTTCGAGGCTTTATACAACAAGCTGGGATGATTTAGCACTTGTATCCTAGGTGTATCCTAGGGCTTTTTTATGCGGCATATACTGCAATGCCTAGGCAAAATATTACAATGCATGAAACAATTATTCGCATCTGAAAATATGGCTTTGTTATTATGGTCTGCTTATAAATATGGCAATCAATAAATATAATAAAAGCAAACACGATGATAGTCACCATCCAAAAGTTGGACTGTTTAAGAAATATAAAACTAAAAAATATCAATAATGCATTTACATTGCTTAATACCCTAAGGTGATTGTAC
Organism: Alphaproteobacteria bacterium; assembly: GCA_047627635.1. Lineage (GTDB taxonomy): Bacteria > Pseudomonadota > Alphaproteobacteria > JBCCNR01 > JBCCNR01 > JBCCNR01. Next base: position 6,472 of record JBLHTX010000082.1, read on the forward strand.
CATTTTATTTTTAAATCTAAACTTTGTCCCCAGTGAATGCCTGACATAAAAGAAGCAATCATCAAACTATATACGCTTAATATAGTTATTACAGAGCCCAAATATGGGAATTGAGATATACCAATCATTAATGATATTGCACAAAAAACAAAAGGCAATGCCCCTGCATATGTCAGAAAATAAGCGAGTTTATTGGATGTATTATTCATACGCATGTATCCATAAATATTAATTATGACGTGATATAACGCTCTTTTTCTACTACTTTCAATCAAAATCATTAAAATGAGATATTCAAATCATGTCTAATCAAGAAATGATGACAATCAACGAAGTGGCGGAATACCTTAAGATAGCTAAAAAAACAGCATTATGTAAGCCTGCAAGTGCCAGCATCGGACTTAAAGCAAACAATATTAAACCATATTGAATTCAAATATTTTACTGAACAGATGCAAAGTTTATTCGCATCTTGGCAAGATAAAACAACAGATTATTTAAAATTACTGGAGGCAAGCGATAACCCCAAAGATATGATTTTTAAAATTTCCGAAGATTTATTAACGCATTTGAAAAAGCAGCCCCGTCGTCGGCATTATAGCGAGGATTTTAAGCGAGAAGCCATCGCAACCTATGAGGCAAGCGGTAAAAGCCGTACAAAAATATGCCGATTATTGGATATTTCTTGCGGCAGTTTATTACAAAACTGGTCTGTGTTATACGGGAGCCAGAAACGCCTCAAACAAGCCCTCGGAAATCATGCTGTGAAGGATTATTTGTCTGAATTACGAGAAGAAAGTTGGCGTGAAATATCCTCAGAATCTGCCTTGAAAGAAGTGGATAAACGTGTCTCAAAAAAAGCTTTGAGCTCTGATAAAAAGCGGTGGTTTCTTTTGTCAAACGGCTACGTCACAGCAAACTGATGGCGGAAAACCATCAACAAAAATTGTCAACCTATTTCAGGACTTGACCTATAAATGCTATGCTGCAAAGTTAACTTGGTTACGCCCTTTGTTTTTTGAGGCATATAATGCCAAATCAGCACGTGCAATCAGTGTTTCGACTGTGTCGCGT
>JBLHTX010000083.1:0-7432 GCA_047627635.1 Alphaproteobacteria bacterium
AGGATTTGAAAACACTGCTGTTGGAATAGTCTCATAATCCATTTGTTGCGGCGGTGCATCAAACAAAGTTTGCGTTAAACACATAGCTTCTTGAATTGCAACAGGCGTTAAATTAGCATGATTAGCCACATCACCAATCGCAAAAATAGTATCAATAGAAGTCGCAAAATTATGATTGGTTATAATCGTGCCATTTTTATCCGTATCAACCCCGATGACATCAAGGTTAAGCCCATTAATATTGGGCACACGACCAATCGTATTAAAAACTGTGTCAAATTTTAAATGCTTATCACCGTGAGGCACAATAACAGACCCATTATCAAGAGATAGCTGATCAAGCGGTGTATTAGGGATTAAAGTAATCCCTTTGTTAAGATAGACTGCTTCAAGTTTTTTTGAAAGGTCATGGTCAAAGTTTTTCAATAAATGACTGCTTCGATATGCCAAGGTAACTTTAACGCCAAGACCATGCAAAATGCCAGCAAACTCGACGGCGATATACCCTGCCCCATAAATTAAAATCTCTTTTGGTAAAGTATCAAAGCCAAAAATATCATCCGAGTTAAAGCCTGTTTCAATGCCATCAATTTGTAATGGTCTCGGTTTTGCACCTGTGGCAATTAAAATTTTATTTGCCGTAATAACTTTATTTGTATTTTTCAATAAAATTTCATGTGGGCTAAGGAATGATGCTGTATCTTCAATAAAAGTAACACCAGAATTTTTCAGCAGTTTTTGATAAATACCTTCAAGTCGTGCAATTTCTTTGTTTTTATTTTCTTGTAATTTTGTCCAATCAAAGGCAATATTTTTTGGCACATCATAGCCATAAAAACGGGCAGTATCAAAATCATCGTTAAAATGCGCTGCATAAGAATAGAGTTTTTTTGGAACGCATCCCCGAATAACGCAAGTGCCGCCTGCACGAGAAGCCTCAGCAATCCCTGTCTTAATACCCTTGCTTGCTGCCATTCTTGCGGCTCGTGTACCACCAGAACCAGCGCCAATAACAAAAAAATCATAATCGAAGGTTGTTTTCATAAAAAATCTCTTTACTTTTTGTTTTTATTGATCTTAAAGTAAAACAAGCTTTAAAGCAAAAAAAAACCGAGCATTAAGCTCGGTAAGTCTACATATAACAGGGAGGTAAATCTGATTCTACCAATTGGTAAAAACAGAAGTGCCATGCTTATATAGCTATTTTAAACAAATGCAAGCATTTTTTAAAATAGCATCATTTTAAATGCCAAAAATGCTGATAAAAATTAACTGACATTCATTTAAGCCTTTGCACAATTAATTTTACATGATAAAAAGCATGTAAATTTTATGATAATTATCTAAGTATATGCAAGCATGACAGACACACCAGATCAAGATTATAAACAAAGCCTTTTTTTGCCAAAAACTGATTTTCCAATGCGTGCAGGTTTGCCGAAAAAAGAACCTGGCATTCTTGATAAATGGCGTGAAAACGCCAAGCGTGTCGGCAAACAGCTTGAGGCCTTAAATTGGCGTGCTGAAAATCATGCTCTTTTTGAGTGCCATGAAGAATTTATCGATCCGCCATCCGACCCTCAAAAACGCCCGACTTTTACCTTGCATGATGGTCCGCCTTACGCTAATGGACATTTACATATTGGTCATGCCCTTAATAAAATCCTTAAAGATATCGTCGTGCGTTCCAAAAAAATGTCTGGCTTTGATACACATTATGTTCCTGGCTGGGATTGTCACGGCCTGCCAATTGAGTGGAAAATAGAAGAAAAATACCGCAAGTCTGGTAAAAACAAAGATGATGTACCCATTAATGATTTCCGTAGTCAGTGCCGTGACTATGCCAAAGAATGGGTCGATATTCAATCAGAAGAATTTCAACGCCTTGGTATTCGCGGTGAATGGGGCAATCCATATTTAACAATGCACAATAAATCAGAGGCCATTATCGCCAATGAATTGTTAAAATTTGCACAACCGAATGGCGGACTCTATCGTTCATCTAAGCCCGTTTTTTGGTCATGTGTCGAAAAAACAGCCCTTGCTGATGCTGAAACAGAATATCAAGATAAGGAATCGCAAGCAATATGGGTAAAGTTTCCGGTTCAAAATGGTGATGATGCTAACTTATCTGTTGTGATATGGACAACAACCCCTTGGACGATTCCTGCAAATCTTGCCATTGCATTTGGCGAGCATATTGAATATGGCATCTATGAAGTTACTGCCGAAACACCTGATGAAAACTGGGTTAAACAAGGCGAAAAATTCTTACTTGCTGATACACAAGCAGCAAACGTCTTTAAAAATGCCCGTATCCCTCAAGATGGATATCAACGTATCAAAGATGCCGAGAATTTAAATAACTTAATTTGTGCTCATCCTTTACATCGCTTCGGTGGAGCATTTGCACATCAAAGACGTTTAATTTGTGCTGATTTTGTAACCGATGATGCTGGTACTGGCTTTGTGCATATTGCCCCTGGTCACGGTGAAGATGATTATGGTCTATGGCTTAATAATCGGGATTGCTTTCCCCAAGAATTTGCAGTTGATTTGCCCCATACAGTGCGTGGTGATGGCGGATACTATGATCATGTGCCACAATTTTGGAAACATACAGACAAATATGCCGATAAGGACAATATCTATATCCTGAAGCCAAATGGTAAAGAAGGCAATGCCAATGACGCAGTTATTGAGACTTTAAAATTAGTTAATTGCCTTGCTGGTCATAGCCGTATTAAACATTCTTATCCGCATTCTTGGCGATCAAAAGCACCCCTAATTTTCAGAAATACACCGCAATGGTTTATTTCAATGTCACAAAATGATTTACGAAAAACAGCATTATCCGAGCTTGAAAAAGTTAAGTTTTACCCTGATAATGGGCGTAATCGTATTACATCTATGATTAAAGCCCGTCCCGATTGGGTTGTGTCTAGGCAACGCGCATGGGGCGTACCTCTTGCTTTGTTTGTTGATCGTGAAACACAGAAAATTATTAATGATGACGTGATGAATCAGCGGATTATTGATATTTTCACTAAACAAAGTGCTGATGCATGGTGGCAGCTTCCTGCGACAGATTTTTTCCCTGAATTTGATAATGAAAAACATGAACAAATTTTTGATATCCTTGATGTTTGGTTCGACTCTGGCTCTACACATGCTTTTGTCCTTGAGGAACGTGATAATTTACAATCTCCTGCTGACTTATATCTTGAGGGCTCAGATCAACATCGTGGCTGGTTTCATTCATCATTGCTACAATCATGTGGCACAAGGGGGCATGCCCCTTATAAGGCACTTTTGACACATGGCTTTGTCCTTGATGAAAAAGGCGAAAAAATGTCAAAATCCAAGGGAAATGTTGTTACGCCACAAGAAATTATTAAAGATTATGGTGCCGATATTCTACGCCTTTGGGTTGCAACTTCTGATTATCATGATGATTTACGCATTGGTAAGGAAATTTTAAAGGGTACGGCAGATACTTATCGCAGACTTCGCAATGCAATGCGGTGGATGCTTGGGGCATTGGAAGGGTTTGAAAAAACCGAAATTATATCCCCAAAGCAAATGCCGCCCCTTGAGCAATGGGTTCTGCATCGCTTAACCCAAGTTGGCGCTGACGTTAAAAAATATTATGATTGCTATGATTTTAATCGTGCTTTCACAAGTATCTTTAATTTTATCACGAATGATCTAAGTGCATTTTACTTTGATATCCGCAAAGACAGCCTTTATTGTGATGATATTAATGCCCCTAATCGGCGTGCATGTCGGACAACACTTCATATTTTAACGCAAACATTATCCTTGTGGCTTGCCCCCATTATTCCCTTTACGACCGATGAAATTTGGGGTTATTTGACACAAAATAATGATGATATCATTATACATGACTATGACTTTGTGTTTCCTAATTATATCTTTACAGATAATTTTGATACCATTACAAAGGCGCGACAAGTGCGTCGCGTTGTTAATGGATGCCTTGAGAAAAAACGTGCGGATAAAACAATTGGTGCCTCTCTTGAGGCCAAGCCTGTTGTTTATATCGAGGATAAAAATATATTAGCAACAATTAAAAGCATTGATTTTGCTGATTTATGTATTGTTGGCGAGATTGCCGTAACAGATACGCCGCCTACAAATGATATATTTACCCTAGACGATGTTACAGGTGTTGTGGTCGGATTCGATCATGCTGATGGGAACAAGTGCCAGCGTTGTTGGAAAATTTTACCTGAAGTTCTGGTCGAAACAAATAATATATGTAAAAGATGCCATGATGTTATGTTACAATATAAACCAACAGATCAAACTTGACTTATTCAAGGAAAATTACTAAAAACCTGAATAGTTATTCTCTAATTAAGTGATATGATATAATGACACCGAGCACGAACGATCCAACATTAACCGAAGAAAACAATACCAAAAAAACTTTTTCTGGTGCAGAAGCAGTGATGCAAGCCCTGGTTGATCAAGGCGTGGATGTTATTTTTGGATATCCTGGTGGTGCAGTTTTGCCAATTTATGACGCTTTATTTCAGCAAGATAAAATTCGTCATATCCTTGTGCGTCACGAGCAGGCAGCGGTTCACGCCGCCGAAGGGTATGCACGTTCAACTGGCAAGGTTGGTGTGGTCTTAGTAACCTCGGGGCCAGGGGCAACCAATGCCGTCACTGGCTTAACCGATGCCCTTATGGATTCTGTGCCTTTGGTGTGTATATCGGGTCAAGTGCCAAGTCATTTAATTGGTACAGATGCTTTTCAAGAATGTGATACTGTTGGTATTACTCGCCCTTGTACAAAACAAAATTGGCTTATTAAAGATAGCAATAAAATTGCAAGCACATTGCATGAAGCATTTTATATTGCCAGAACAGGCAGACCAGGACCAACACTTGTTGACATTCCAAAGGATTTACAGTTTTTACCTGCAACCTATACACCGCCTAAATTTGTTAAGGTAACAACTTACAGCCCACAAGTAAAAGGCGATATGCTTAAAATTCGTGAGGCTTTACAGCTTATTCGTCATGCAAAGCGTCCAGTTTTATATACAGGTGGCGGCGTGATAAATTCTGGTGATAAGGCTTGTACTTTGTTGCGTGAATTTGTAAACTTAACAAATATTCCAATTACATCAACGCTTATGGGGCTTGGCGCTTACCCTGGATCAGACAAAAAGTTTCTGGGTATGCTTGGTATGCACGGCACTTATGAGGCCAATATGGCGATGCATGACTGTGATGTTATGATTAATATTGGTGCGCGTTTTGATGATCGTATTACGGGCCGTCTTGATGCATTTTCACCAAATTCAACAAAATTTCATATCGACATTGACCCCTCTTCTATTAATAAAACAGTCATTGCAGATTTGCCAATCATTGGCGATGTTGCCATTATTCTTGAGGATATGATACGACTTTGGAAAGCTGAGAATACGGGCTTAAACCCTGATGTTTTAAATCAGTGGTGGCAACAAATTGATGTATGGCGAGAAAAAAATTCCCTTGGGTTTGTTCAAGAAGGTGATATTATTAAGCCGCAATTTGCAATCCACCGACTTTATGAAAAAACAAAGCACCTTAAAACATATATTACAACCGAAGTTGGTCAGCATCAAATGTGGGCCGCACAACATTATAAATTTGACGAACCAAAACGCTGGATGACATCGGGTGGGCTTGGTACAATGGGCTATGGTTTTCCTGCTGCTGTTGGTGTACAAATTGCACATCCTGATGCCTGTGTTATTGATATTGCGGGCGAAGCATCTATTTTGATGAATATGCAAGAAATGTCAACAGCCGTTCAATACAAACTCCCTGTTAAAATTTTTATTATTAATAATCAATATATGGGTATGGTACGCCAATGGCAGGAATTACTCCATGGAAGCCGCTATTCCGAAAGTTATTCCGAGGCACTTCCTGACTTTAAAGCGCTTGCATTTGCTTATCGTGGTTATGGTATTCAATGCACGAAAGCCTCTGAACTTGATTCAAAAATTGATGAAATGCTCTCTATTACCGATAGACCCGTTATTTTTGATTGTTGCGTTGATGAAAAAGAAAATTGTTTCCCAATGATTCCATCAGGTAAAGCACATAATGAAATGCTCCTTTCTGCTTCCGATCAAGATGGCGCTATTGATGAAGCCGGTAAAATACTTGTTTAAATTCATATAAAATATTTTTATTAAAATTATTTGTAATTTATAATAAAAAATGCTATAAATCATGTATGATTATAATGCGTATTTGTTTCTATTTTTTATTATTTGCTACTTATGGCAATGCACAACAACTATATACAACGCCTGAAAGCCCTCTTAAATATCAAGATAAAAAACGCATTACCGAAATTTTGCGTCGTGATAATTATGGCCTGGTTGAACCTTTTTTTTACGTCAGTAATCGCCCCACAATTCAACAGGCATTAGCAGATGAAATTAAATATCGCACACTTGTTTCACCAATGAATCACATGGTTTATTGCCCTACTGGACGTGATTATTTTACCAATGACAGCTTAAGCACAGGAGCTGTTTATATTGGAGCTGAAAATTTACCCAAAAATGGTAATGTAACAAATTTATGGTTTCACGAAGCTTATAAATATCGCAATGATTCTGATCCCATAAGAAAACCCGCCAATGTTGCCATTATTTCTGCAACAAGACAAAATTTTTTACGCGTACAATGTCCTAATACACATAATAATATTATTGTATCACAGGCCCCATCCCCTGCCCCTATTGAGCAGATAAGACCACAATTAAATATTGATACTGTTAAAAATTTACGTTATGGCGACCAACCAGAGGTTGATTGGAATTTAAATAATTATACTATTCCATCGACCATTAAAGCAGGATATATAAAAAGTGAAGCTTTAACACGCGGAAGCCTTAAAAAACGTGAATTGAATGCACCAGAAAAATATATCAATATGGCACGTATTGCATCTAACAAACATGGTATTTTCATAAAGTTTCTTCTGGCAATTGCACAAGTATCCTCTGAATATGATCAAAATAAGATTGCTGAAGAAGGGACAAAGTTAGGGGTCATGCAAATTCATTTTAACATTGCGCGTTATTATAAAATCAATCGTGAAGATTTTTTTGACCCCCAAAAAGCTTTTGACATTGCAGGGCTCTATTTAAAGGACTTATCAAAACGCTATAACGGCAATATTAACAATATTCTACAAGCTTATAGCTTGGGGCTAGAACCAGATAATATTGATCCCGATATTGCTGATATTCCTGTGGCACGAAATTTCAGCAGTGATGTTATGCGATATATAGATACGGATCAACCCGTTATATTTTAAAGATATAAACTGAAATTTTTCATAGAGTTTATCGTTAACCTATTTCAGGATGAAAGCATAATTTAAACACAA
>JBLHTX010000084.1:0-7415 GCA_047627635.1 Alphaproteobacteria bacterium
CCACCTGTCAACACCCTTTTTAACTTTTTATTAACTTTTCTTTAAAAAAGATTCCCATTTACTCACAAAATACACCCAAAACACACACCAAGACACTGACACATATAGGATTTTAGTAATTAAAAAATTGTTTGTAGCGTGACGCATTATTATGCCATAAATCAATATGTGTACCCGATTCCACGATATCGCCCCCCTCAAGGACGTAAATAATATCTTTTTGAGAGAGCGTTTTTAAGCGATGAGTCACAGTGATCACTGTTTTATCCTTAGTAAGCATGGATAAGGTCGTTAATATTTTGCTTTCTGTCTCACTATCGAGAGCCGATGTTGGCTCGTCCAGTATCCATATTGATGCATTTTTCAAAACACCCCTTGCAATTGCCACCCTTTGACGCTGTCCGCCCGATAGCTGAAACCCTCTTTCGCCAATCGTGCTTTGATATTGCATTGGTAAGGCCATAATGTCTTCATGGAGGTTAGCATCCTTGGCAGCCGCAATAACTTGATCCATAGAGGCTTTAGGGCTTGCAAAGGCAATATTCTCCATCACCGTGCCAGAGAATAAAACAATATTTTGCGAGACATAGCTTATTTGTTGCCTAATATCTGCGATTGTATAATGAGCGATATCATTATCATTCCATAGTAGGTGTCCCGATGTCTGATTGATCTCTCTTAATAAGAGCTTTAATAATGTTGTCTTGCCTGAGCCTGATAAACCCACTAGGCCGATTTTTTGCCCCGCAGTGATTTGTAAATTCACACCTGACAAGATCATGGAATCTCGATTTTCATATTGAAAGCTTAAATTTTGAAATTCGATGCTCTTAAAATCGCCCAATAATTTAGGATCTTCGGGGTCTTGTATTTTCGGCTCAATTAATAATAAATTATTTAACCGATCATAAGCAGCACGTACCTTATATATAGAACCCAAAACTTCAGACAATGCAGCAGCGGCTCCTGCCGTAAAGATACTATATAGTATGAACTGAGTAAACGCACCCACACTCATTGTGCCCTGCCCTACCGCATAAGAACCATATAAAACGATTGCTAAGATTGCGACAAAGACAAATAGAATAATACAGAACGTTAAAATAGAGCGCTTAATAATGCGTTGTCGAGAGGCTTTATAGGCATTATCGGCTGAATGCAGGAACAGTTTAAGCTGATTATGTTCTTGGTTGAAATTTTGAATTGTCGATAAAGCATACAGCGATTCATTTAAAACACCGTTTGCATCGGCAAGCTTCTCCTGTGCTTGCTTAGAAAGTACCTTTAATTGTCGACCGATAAAAATAATGGGGATCACCAAAAAAGGGATCAGGAACAAGGCGCTTAATGTCATAAAAAATCCAGTAAACAACATCATTGTAAAACCGCCAACAAGCAGCAATATGTTACGAATGGCAATAGATAATGATGAGCCTGTAAAGTCTCTAATTACTTCAGTGTCTGATAAAAGGCGTGACATAATGTCAGATATTTTTAGTGTCGTAAATTCATGCTCCGAAAAGCGAAGTAAATGATTAAAGGTTTTTTCTCGTAAATTATTATAAATGTGCTCCCCAGTAATTGTAATGGAGTAATAACGCAGTGCCGTACCAAGGGCCAGCCCAATAATTAGCATTAAAAATATGCCAATCGTAAAAACATTAAACCCTTCTTCTATCTTTTGATCGATCAAGATACGAAATGCAAATGGAATAGTCAGCGTAATGACTGCTGTTATAATAAGGGATGATAAAGTTAAGATAAAAATCCGTCCTGTACCAAAACATAATTTTATAAATTCCAGCAAATGAATGAAATTTTCTTTCATACTAAGACGCTTTGACGCATTGTCTTTATTATTTTGCTGGATGTTAGGATCGGTTTTTACCGTATGAAAATCTGTGGACATGGGTGTTTTACTCGCTTAGGGAACATAATTTATAAAATTTATGTCGTGATTTTACATTTTTTGCAAATTAATTCTTGCGATTATATTATTTTAAGTTTAAAACGCTGGTTAATATAAATTTATCCTTTATAATTTAGGGGCTTCAAGATATGGCTAGAAAAGATATCCATCCAGAAAAAAAGATCGTTACAGTTACCATGAATGACGGTGTTAAGTACGACTTAAAAATGCTTCTTCCAAACGGATCAGAGCAATTAACACTTGATGTTGATCCAACAACCCATCCTGCTTGGCGTGAAGATGGCGAGCGTCAGCTTCTTGATACTGGTGGGCGTGTGTCTCGATTCACTAAGAAATATGGCGGTATTTTTTAATCACCGTTCTAAAGAATTTATCAAGTATTACACTTGATAAAATAGTTTTTTGAGGCTTTGCATAAAAATATTTTATGTGAAGCCTTTATTTTTAAACGCTAAATTTTTAACGCTTTAATTGTACTGATTGCATAATCACTGCGTGAAATAACATCAGTCAAAGACTCAATCACCGTTTTCATGTGAAATGCATTTGCATGTATAATATCAGTATCATTGACCATAATACCGACATGACCCTTCCAAAAAACAATATGACCCTGTGATATTTCACTAATATCAACACTATCCGTCAAGAATTTCTCTTGCGGCCCCGTATCACGTGGCAAAAAAATACCAAATGCTTGTAAAGATAATTGTAACAAGCCAGAACAATCAATGCCGGCACTACTTCGGCCGCCCCATAAATAGGGTGTATGATAAAAATTATTTCGTAAATAATTAATCCATGCACTGATAGTAAATTTCAAATAAGTACCCTGTGGCATTAAATGCTTTTTAAGGGCATAATAATTATCTTTGGTTTTATAAAAAATTGCGTCATAATCTTGCGTAATATTAAGACACGCACCAAGACTAAGCGTTATTGGGGATGCTGATTTAATATCAGGATGATAAAATAACAAGGTGCTTTTTGTCTGAACACGGTGCGTCGTTGGCTCTGATGTTTTGTTTAATGCTGATTTTTGTAGATACCCCTGATAAGAATCATTGTTTTGTTGCACAGTAACGTAAACAAAATCATCAGGCGCAGGCTGTAACACCTGAACAGTCTCGCCAAATAGAATTTGTGTATCCGTACCCGAAGATATATTTGACTTAGACTTTAAATCAGCACAAGCAATAATAATGTGATGCATAGCAATACCTTATTATTAACTACAAAACTTTTGTATCACATCACTTAGGAGCGTAAAGGGCATAACATCCCCGCCTTTTGGATGCGCAGGTTTAGCCGTTGGTACATGACAATAGCTGTCGAAATGAATCCAATTTTTAGTATCACCAATAAAATTTTGTAAAAACAACGCGGCGGTAATAGACCCTGCCATGCCACCAGAAGGGGCATTAATAAGATCAGAAATTGTACCTTTAAGCTTAGATGCATAAGGCTGCCATAAGGGTAACTGCCAAATGGGATCATCATTATAACATTCAGATTCCATAAAGGGAGCAACAAGATCATTGTTATTCGTGCATAAAACAGGCATATCAGGACCAACAGCAACACGAGCAGCACCTGTAAGCGTGGCAATATCGATCAATAAATCAGGGTTTTTTTCAGCTGCATAAGAAAGTGCATCAGCCAAAATCAAACGCCCCTCGGCATCTGTATTGGTAATTTCAACTGTTTTACCATTATAAGCTGTAAAAATATCGCTTGGTCTAAAACTATTGCCAGCCACATTATTCTCGACAGTGGGAATTAAAACCCGTAAATTGAAATTTGGCTTTTGTAATAGTAAATTTAAGGTAACCGCCAAAACAGTTGCTGCACCCCCCATATCTTTTTTCATTAAAGACATAGAGTTCCCTGTTTTAATATTCAATCCGCCTGTATCGAAACAGACACCCTTGCCAACTAAGGTAATTGTTTTTGCATTATTATGATTGGGTGATTTATAGTAAAAATCAATCAGACGTGGCTGACGCTCAGCATCAGTAATGCTGCGTCCAACCGCATGAATAAGATTAAGCTTGTGCTCCAGCAATTCTGACCCAATAATTGTTGTACATTCTGCCTGAAATTCAGTGGCAAAACTTTCAAGAGTTTGCTGTAATACCAAAGGGGTTAAATCCTCGGCAGGTAAATTGACGGCATTACGCCCTAAAAATAAAGCGCGTAGCTGACTTTGAACTTTATCGGAAATTTGTGAATAATATAATTGAGGTGTTTTTTTAGTGCTTTTCTTATAAAAATCAAACTTATAGAAATGTGCACCCCATAAATACGCCATTTTATCTATATCGAATGCTTGGTTATAGCTTTTAAAAGCAATAGATTTAATGGGTTTTGGCAATTTATCAATTTTATTTAAAATATCATGATAATCAATGCCATCAAATGCCATAATAAATGCATAATCTAAATTATTATCGGAGATATTAGGAAGAATATAATAGCTATCCCGTTCAATATCGAATGCATTTTTTTCTAAGTAGTTTTTTTGTGTATCGTTTAATGCCTGCACAAAGTCAGCATAATCATTTTTATGGACTAAATTAATATATGTTGCTTGATTGTCATTATCTGTAAAAAAAATATCAGCCTTAAAATTATCAATCATACGAGACTCCCTATTATATTTTTATATTTTTATATTTTTATATTTTTACAAATGTTTCAGGCTTGTCACCATGCTTATGTGCAAGGATTGTTTCACCAGCATAACAAGTTTGACCAAGGCCAACAGCAGGGATCACATGATCGGGCACATAAATATCAACGCGGCTGCCGAAGCGAATAATACCGAATCGATCACCACGACGTAAAACTGTTTCTTCTTCTGTTTCACATAAAATGCGACGTGCAACTAATCCTGCAATTTGTACAACACCATAATTATCGCCATGGGTATCTTGGACAATTAAACTGTTGCGTTCGTTTTTTTGTGAGGCTTTGTCAAGCGACGCATTAAAAAATTGTCCTTTATGGTACGCAATTTTTTTGACAGTACCCGCCACTGGCGTACGATTAACATGACAATCAAATACATTCATGAAAACCCCAATGCGTGTCATCGGTACATCTGACAATCCAAGTTCAGCTGGTGGTGTGGCTTTATCGACAACACATACTTTGCCATCAGCAGGACTAATAACAAGCTTTTCAGATTGCGGCACGCAACGCTTAGGATCACGGAAGAAATAATAGCACCATATTGTTAAAACAAGGCCAATGTAAAAAAGGAATGACCATACAAAAACACCAAGCAAAACTGTGACTATTGTAAAAATAGAAACAAATTTATAGCCTTCCTTGTGAATTGGGGGGCATAAAATTGATTTAATACTACTCATAAATTTTCCTATTCTTTGTCATGAAGCATATTTAGATAAAATAAACTATATATCATATAATGATTTTTTCAAGCATATCAGTTCGATAATGCGCACCGATTGATTGCTTGCGAGATAACGCAGCATCAATAATAGCAAGCGATGCATGGGCATAATTTGTAAAGGGCGCTGTATGATTGCCCTGCTTATCAAGTGCAATAATAGATTTCTTAGCAAATATTAACCCCTGTTCATCACGCAACAAGCCACAATATGCGGTCATTAAATGGCGTAACTGTGCAAATGCACTTTGCTTTGGATAAAGGCGATTAACTTGAATGGGTAAAGCAATATTTTTCAAACTTGGTGTCTTAATGTCGGTATTTAAAATAAACTCAGCTGCACGGGCAGCAAACACCACAGCCTCAAGGAGGGAATTAGAAGCCAATCGATTCGCACCATGTGCACCTGTTCCTGCAACTTCGCCGACTGCAAATAAATTGGCAGCCGATGTTTTACCAAAAGCATCGGTATAAATCCCTCCCATATGGTAATGCTGGGCGGTCTTAACAGGAATTGGCATCGTGACTGGGTCAATCCCTGCATCAAGGCATGACTTTGAAACAGTTGGAAATTCAGTTAAAACCTTCGATCCAATTGAATAACGTGTATCTAGAAAAACTTGATTGCCTTTTTGGTATTCCGTGGCAACGCTTCGAGCAACAATATCACGTGGGGCAAGCTCTTTATCAGGATGCACGGACTGCATAAACCGTTCATTATGATTATTGATTAAAATTGCCCCCTCACCACGCAAGGCTTCGGTTGCCAAAGGCGCAGGTGATTTATCAATATTTAAGGCAGTCGGATGAAATTGTACAAACTCTGAATCTTTCAATCTGATGCCGTGACGGGCAGCGATGCCAAAGCCTTCGCCTCTTATTTGATATGGATTTGTTGTATTTTCATAAAGATGCCCAATGCCACCAGTGGCAAGAATAATTTTTTTGGCTGTAAATAAAATTGGCTTATGATCTCCAAGCTTACGTGCATAAATACCAACCATCTCGCGGTGATCATTATATGCAAAATCAAACATAATATAAGGCTCGTGCAATGTGATATGTGATGATTTTAAAACATTCTCGGTAAGCCGATCAATGACGTAACGCCCTGCACTATCACCGCCGACCTTGACAATACGATTAGATGAATGAGCAGCCTCACGGCCTTGAATAAATTTGCCTGCATCATCTTGATCGAAATGGATTCCCATCGCCAACAAATCATAAATCCGCAACGAAGCTTCCGAAGTCATGATTCGGACAATTTCAGGGTCATTAAGATAGCACCCAGCAATCATGGTGTCTTGCTGGTGAGCCTCAACTGTATCTCCCTCTGACATAACTGCGGCAATGCCGCCCTGCGCCCATGCAGAAGATGCCCCAACCGACAAAGGTGCTGCCGCCATTACAGATACATTTAAAGGGGCAAGCCTTAAGGCTGTAAATAATCCAGCTAATCCAGCACCAACAATTAATATGTCAGATTGCGTTTCCAGATCGTTCATGCAATTAACCCTTAAAGTCAATCATGCGTTGTACTGCACCTTTTGCGCGTTCAATAATATTGGCATCAAGGATAATTTCTGGTGTTTCTGTTTGTAATGCCTTTAGGATTTTTGGCAATGAAATTTGCTTCATATGGGGACAAAATTTGCAAGGTTTTACAAAGTCAATATCTGGATTTTCAGCCATAATATTATCAGCCATTGAGCATTCAGTAATCAGCATAACTGAGGCTGGTTTTTTTTCCTTAACATAATTATTAATACCTGCAGTAGAGCCCGTAAAATCAGACACGGCAACCACTTCGGGTGTACATTCAGGATGTGCCAAAACAATAACATTAGGGTTTTCTGCTTTATAACGCTCAATCTCGGCAGGCGTGAA
Source organism: Alphaproteobacteria bacterium (assembly GCA_047627635.1). GTDB lineage: Bacteria > Pseudomonadota > Alphaproteobacteria > JBCCNR01 > JBCCNR01 > JBCCNR01. The sequence goes on from JBLHTX010000084.1 coordinate 7,236, forward strand.
AAGCTCGTGAACCATACAACTGCCAGCCCACGTAATAATTTTTTTGTTTGTTTGTTGAGCAATATTTTGTGCTAAATATTTATCTGGAATAAAAATCACCGTGTCAGACTCAAGTGAGTTAACAATTTGTAAGGCATTCGAGGATGTGCAACAAATATCTGTTTCTGCCTTTACATCGGC
>JBLHTX010000085.1:0-7245 GCA_047627635.1 Alphaproteobacteria bacterium
TATCAACAAAATAATTTATTTTTTTCTAAGGTTCTATGTGCTGCACTGTTGATGGAAAAATAAAGCGTGAGTAAAACCAGCTTAACGCAATTAAAGTTATGCCCAAACCTAGAAACGAAAATACACTATATAAGTCTTGTAAATGCGAGGCATCATAGATAAAGACTTTACCAATAACAAAAATCATCATCCCCAAAGAGATATAGCGTGACATAATATGATGCTTTAAGACACCCCATATTAATAAACTGATTGCAAAAACAAGCCATAAGGCAGAATAGCCATAAATTTCTAAGTTACTTGTAATACCAGTAGTTAAGTTAGATCCGTGAAAATAAAATCGTAAATTCAAAGTCACAAGGATTAATAATAATGCCAGCATGAACCCTTTTAAATAGGTGGTATAGTGTTGAAGCGTGATTTTGGCTAATATTTTATTAAACAAAGATAACCAGATAATAGGCAAGCCATAAGGTAATAATAAAGCATTAAGCGGCAAAAACCCTTTGATTAGATCAGGTGTCCAGATTGGGTTTTGAATAAGTATATCGAACAAAACAATACGGAAAATAGCAATCGCACCAATCGCCATACCGCTATATAAGGGTACAATACGCTTGAAATAATGCCCGATTATACAGCATATTAAGCCAAAAACAAAGAAGCCATTGGTTGTAATGCCACGTTGCGTAAAGTCGACCTTGGGGAATAAAACATAAGCATTGGGGTGTAAAATATCTTGCACTATATAATATGCCATAACACCAAATAACAGGACTGCCGCCAATTCAAAGAAATTCACCAGTTTATTATCTTTGATAATTCTTAGCCAATAACTTGAGATCATAAATAGGCCTGCAGGAATGCCTAAAAATAAAACTGGATATTCAACAAAGGGAACAGACGCACTTGATACGATTTTGATATGTAAGGTGCTATATAAAAATAATTGGAATAATAAAATAATTTGCGGCAATAATAAAACTGTAAAGATACATAACAGTGCACAGCAGATAGGGCGTAATGCTTTGATTGAAAACCGTATTGCAAGCCAACTTATGACGCATATTTCACTCGCAATCGCAAGGGGGATGAATCGTTGTGTTAATTCGACTGATAATCCAATCGTTATAAAACTTGTTGCCATAAGTGCAAATATTGCCAATAAATAATCAATGTCTTGATGATTATTGTATAATAATTTGACTTTGCGCAAACAATCAATAGCAAATGCAGCAAAGCCAAACGCAATTAATCCCCATATTAATGGAATATGGTCAATTAAGTTTTTATCGTGAATTTTAAAATATGCCACCAAATAATAAATCAGACTGGTTGCACCAATTAATCCTGCCCATAGTAAGACAGATTGATTACGCCACATAATAAAATAACTTGGTACAATAAAAATAATTGCAAATGTTAATAAGGCATAGGAAAAGTTTAGGGGAAATAATACATCTGTTTTCCAAAGAAGAAGCATGATTACGTTAATGCCAAAACAAATATATGGTACAAAGCGATAAATATGTGCGTTAAAATAAGCAAGACCAATGCCGCCAAGCGTGATAAATGCAAATAATCCCCATTCTAATAATCCAAAATTTGCTTGATTAATCATGATTGATATTAAAATGATACTGCCTGTAAAACACAGATAATTAACAATTTTTTTGATATGCGTATTATTTTTTAGTATTTCTGTCGTATCCCTTATATTGGAACTGATGGCGATTGTGCCCGTAACCGCAATGAGGAATAAGCCAATCCACAATGAATCTGCTTGCGTAAAGTGCATCATAAACCACAAGGAAACCCATATAAAAGTCCCAATAAGTGTTGGTATTGATAAAATCCACCAATTTTGTCGCTTAACAAGTATCATAAGTGCAAGCGTAATAAAATATAAATAGGCAAATAGTAATGGTGCTGAAGGATTGTCAGAGTTAAATAAAGCAGGCGTTACAAAGCCACCAACAAGTGCAAACAAAGCAATCGGATAACCATGGCGTAAAGATAAAATAATCGCCATAAGCGTAATCCCCCCCATACCCATAATCCCCATAATATGAGGTATAAAATGATATAAACTAGTGGCGGCAAATAAGACAATATAACACACTACAATACCTGCCCCCGCAAGAGATTGTCCAATCCTTACCTGATTAGCAATCATGGGGCTGTGATGCATTATATGTGCCCCATAAAGCAAGCCTGCACCAAACAAAGCACCAAGGGTAAGCCGTACAAAAGGGCTTAATAAATTGTGATCCAGTGAATATTTCACGAGGAAAAAAGCCGATAAGGCAAGGGCAATACCGCCAATCCAGACGATTAATTGAGAGCCAATTTTTTGCTCAAACCCTTGTTTTTCTTTATGTATGATTACTTCTTTTTCAATTATTATTTTTTGTTCGACAGCAACAATAGCCTCTTTATTATTTGGCACATTAACTTGCTCATGATTACTATGTTGTTTTTGAGGTATAGCCTGTGATTTTTCAGGCGTATGCAAGGATGCAAAATGTTCTAGGCTTGATGAGAGGTTTAATTCTTCTTTTTTAAGTAACGTCAATAATTCGGCAATAATTAACTTCAAGCGTGTATTATCACTTTTTAATGTATTATGCCGATATAAATTAATCCATGGTAGAATCAGACAACTTACACATAATATAAACACAATAAAACACATAATAAGCAGTTCATAAAGCATATATATTCCATATTTTTTATTATTAATTGATTGTAATTGAATATTATTTAAATTTATTTAATATGTAAGTGTTTTTTATTGAGGGAGCGTGTTGGCTTGATATTATACCGACAAAAAGCTTTATGCAAATTTTGCATAATGATGGTGGGTCTGGCAGGACTCGAACCTGCGACCGATCCGTTATGAGCGGATAGCTCTAACCAACTGAGCTACAGACCCTAATTTTTTTATTTTTAGGAATTTACATCTAGCTTCTTTGCAATAATCATGCAAGCATAAAATAGAAAATATATTAATGATGCGTCAATTTTTGTTTATTTTATTGAATTTAAAAATATTAAACTCTTCCATTTGTGATTCTTGGTGCCTATCAAGCTGTTTTTTATGTTGCATCACGAGGGCGTCTTTAAGTGTATCATAGGTTGTTGTCTGTATCATAATATCACGCATATTATTTTGTAGGTGTTCTATCTGCGTTTCGAGTTGTTGAATTTGTTGATTTATTTTTTGATTTTCAATTGCACCATATTTTAAATATGGTGCGTCTTGCAGGGTTGGTTTTGCCTTGAGGAAGCTTTTATTCATTGCTTCGGAGCGTTCAATCAAGCCCTGTTTTTTATTCATAGCAACCTGCAGGTTACGCCTAATATTGTTTGCTTCAATATTATCAAGTTTTAATAGAATATCTAAATCTGACTGTTTCATAATAATAAGCATAAAATTAGATCATTAAAGAATGTTTACTGCTGAAAAATTCTTATGTGATAAAATAAAAGAAGATGCATAAAATGGTTTACATAATAAGCATATAAAAGTAAGTTAGGGAATGAAAAAAAATATTTTTTTTAAACCATCTTGGTGTGATTATGTATAAAATCGTCGCTTTTTATAAGTTCGTGTCCGTTAAGTCATTGCTTGATGAACAGAGTTTTTTAACTGATTATTTTGCCCGTAATCATAGTAATATTGTGGGTTCTGTTTTGATCGCCCATGAGGGCTTTAATGGTACTATTGCTGGCACAGATGAAGCGATTGATGCTTTTTGTGCTTTATTGATTAATCGCTATGGCTTTGAAAATGATGATTATAAATTTTCTTATGCGACAATTAAGCCCTTTGGTGAAATACGTGTACGCCTTAAAAAAGAAATTGTAACCTTGAAGCAAGGGGATTGTGATCCAACTCAAAAAGTTGGTACTTATGTTGAACCGTCGGATTGGAATAGTATGATTGCTGATGACGCTGTAACAATCCTTGATGTTCGCAATGATTTTGAAGTACAGGTGGGCAGTTTTCAGGGGGCAATTAATCCTGAGACAACCAGTTTTTCGGATTTTAGCGAATATGTTGACCATAATCTTGATCCAGAAAAGAATAAAAAAATTGCCATGTTCTGTACTGGTGGTATTCGATGCGAGAAAGCCTCTTCTTATATGTTATCCAAAGGATTTGAGGAAGTTTATCACCTTAAGGGCGGTATTTTAAAATATCTTGAGCAAGTTCCTCAAGAAGAATCAAAGTGGCATGGAGATTGTTTCGTCTTTGACCGCCGTATTGCCGTTAAGCATGATTTAACTGAATTGACTGATCCAGAGCGCCGAAAAGAAGTATTAAGTTTAAGTGGTCGATAATCTGATATTTTGTTAATGTTTTTTTCATAAATATATACGAATTTAGTTATAGATTTATTGCTTATTTAGAAAATAGGTTGTATTTCATAACAATATTTAATGAAATTATAAAAAAAGTGGAATATTATGCCAAAAGAGAAATTTAAACTCGAAGACGTCCTATATCCGGATGAAAAAGTTGCCATCTTTATTGATGGGGCTAATCTTTATGGCACTGCCAAGGCTTTAGGTTTGGATATTGATTATCGTAAATTAAAACAAGAATTTTCTCGCATAACACGTCTAGTACGTATTTATTATTACACAGCAATTATTGATGATGCTGAATATTCGCCTGTGCGTCCCTTGGTGGATTGGCTTGATTATAATGGCTACACTTTAGTTACCAAGCCAGTGCGTGAATATACCGATGCTCTTACTGGTCGTAAAAAAATTAAAGGTAGTATGGACATTGATCTTGCTGTGGATGCAATGTCAATCTCATCAACGATTGATCATGTTGTGATTGTTTCAGGTGATGGTGATTATAAACGGTTAGCTGAAGCCTTACAAAAGCAAGGTCGCCGCGTATCTGTGATCTCCACAATTGTGACACAGCCGCCAATGATTTCTGACGAACTGCGTCGTCAAGCTGATACCTTTATTGAACTTAATGATTTGAGGCCTTATATTGAGCGTGATCAAAGCAGAAATATAAATACAAGCATTGAAAAAGAATTAAGCAAATTACCGATGAATTTTGGTGAAATAGTGAGTTCCTAATTTATAAAAACATCGCTTCTATTTCTCATATAGTGTGCCGAAATAATAATCTAGTAAAGGAATTTTGTATCAATCAAGGTTCCTTTTTTATTGCTTTTAAATAATAAATTCTTACAAAGTTTTGAATGCGAAGAAAATTATTATCATTTTTTTAAGACTAATTCACTATTTTAAAAGAGTATAATAAATAAAAATAGTGAAAAATTATGGTAAAAAAATTTGATATTTTAGTGGTCGATGATGATCCAGTACATTGCCGCTTACTAGAGCAACATTTAAAAGATTTAAACCGAACCTATAAAATCACTAAATCCGCAAAAGAAGCCCTAAAATTATTACGTGACGATACTTATCAATTCGAGCATATTTTTATTGATTTGTTTATGCCAAAAGTATCTGGCTTTGACTTGCTTAAAGAGATAAAATCTTTTGCACCTTATATTCCATGTATCATCATTACAGCTAGCGGGAGTGTTAATCATGTTATTGAAACGATGCAAGCAGGAGCGAGTGATTTTATTATCAAGCCAACAACGCCCGAACGCATCGAAAGTGCGCTTGTGACCGCCAAACAAGTTCAGACATTACGCAACGAAGTAACCAAGCTGAAACAAAATGCGAATCCTGTGAACAAAGTTACCTTGTCGAAGCTTGTAACCGCATCACCAGCTATGAAAAAAATTGTTAAGTTAGCTGAACGTGCCGCACCATCCAATATTCCTGTTTTAATCGATGGTGAATCGGGCACAGGCAAAGAAGTTATGGCGAATGCAATTGTTTCAGCATCCCCACGTCATACAGCCCCCTTAATTACGGTAAATTGCGGCGCATTGCCGCAAAATTTGATCGAGTCAATTTTGTTTGGTCACGAAAAAGGATCATTTACAGGAGCCCATGAAAAAGCAACAGGGAAATTTGTTGAGGCCAATGGCGGCACAATTTTTCTTGATGAAATCGGTGAATTACCACTTGATATGCAAGTAAAGTTACTCCGAGTTTTGCAAAATGGTGACGTTGATTCCGTAGGGTCAAAAAAATCTATTAAGGTTGATGTCCGTATTATTTCAGCGACTAATCGTGATTTGTCACAAATGATTCGTGAAGGTACATTTCGGGAAGATTTATTTTATCGTTTGAATGTTTTTCAAATCACTTTACCACCACTGCGTAAACGACCAGAGGATTTAGAACAATTTATTCAATATTTTGTTGATAAAATTTCTGCCGATGAGGATAAAAATATCCAAGGCTTTGCACCTGATGCCATTGATGCAATGTTGTGTTATCATTGGCCAGGAAATATTCGTCAGCTTGAAAATATTATATTTCGCTCTGTTGTTTTATGCGATGATGCCTTGATTAGCCTTGACGATTTACCTAATTATATTGTGAATGCACATTTATATCAGGGTGATAATGATCGTCGTCAGCAAGTAAGCAATGATCGCCGCAACAAAACAGGTTAATATTGTGCTAGAAAATTTCAAAGAAAAATTCAAGGAATATCCTTATGCATTTAGTGCAGTGTTGTTAGGAATAATCTCACTATTGATTATAGGGTTAATTTATGTAGGCATTTTTGATATGTTTGTCCCTGTTAAAGAGCAGGGAAAAGGTATGTTTAATTTCTTAACATCAAAAAATGTAAAGGAAAAAAATATAATTGACTATTTAAATACAGCTTCGATTATTATTGCGATACTCTCTATTATTAGTGCTTTTTTATCTTGGCTTATGAAGGAAGAAAAAAGAGTGGCAAACATAGCTCTCTTTGCAGGGCTATTACCGTTAATGATACATTTTTTTCTACTAACACTTATTATTGCCATCATTATTGTTATTATCTTTAATGTAGATAGCATCAGTGATTGGTTCTAAAATTTGATAAACAAGCAGATGTTTAATAAACTTGTGTTTTCCAAGCATAATTTTGCGTTGCTTTACCGTTAAGAGTGACATCAATCATATAATTTGTGACTGCTTGTTCATTAAAATATTTTCGGTAAAATGCTGCACCTATTTGAGCGATCTCTTGACGCTGCATATCATTATTTTTGAAAAACCGAATTTTATCCGTAAGCTCCTCAGTACTCGAAAAATAATCGGCATGGGTCTCCTCGGGAATTAACTCTTCTA
>JBLHTX010000086.1:0-7233 GCA_047627635.1 Alphaproteobacteria bacterium
AATCTTCTATCAAATCATAAAACCTATGAGTAACATGGACGCATTAAATAATATTGATCTTGAGGTATTACCAGGCAGTGATCGCAAATCCAGCGACACAAAATTACGGCTTGGTAAAAAATTAAATGTTATGAATAGTAATGAACATTTAAAGCAAGAAATTCGCCTTAAAGGCATGAAATATGTGAATGTAACTGCTGAATGGGAAAACATTGTTACGCCCATATATGCAAATTATTCCTTGCCGATTGCGATTAAAAATATTTCAGGTACAAAGACATTATTATGCAAAGTCCTGCATACACGCACGATTGAATTTCAGCATGAAAAAGAAAATTTTATCAAAAAAATCAATCTTTTCGCAAATGTCGAGCTTGTCCAAGATATTCGGTTTATCCGTGCGGATCGTTTACCACCAAGGCGAGAAAAACCTGTATCAATGCTAAAGAAAATCCCCAAAGGGCCACATCTAAAATTCTCACAACATACTGAACAATGTCAAAATGAAACATTGAAAGCTGAATTAAACAAGCTTGCACATCTTGTTTTAACGCCACAAGAAACTGTGAAAAAGGTAAGGAAATCATCACCAATGCTGAATGCATGGCGTGAACGCGCAAGAATTCTCTTGAATTCTCCTGATAAATGAATAATTTAAATTGACGATAATAACGCAGAAATAACGCAGAAATAACGCAGAAATAACGCAGAAATAACATAGGGGTTACAATATGGATCATAATAATAATCAGGAAAAAAAACCAATCTCAGATACTAAAAAATATGGGTTGCTTGGTATCGCTGCGGTTTTACTTATTGGGGCATATTTTGTGGGTCAATCGATTAATATTAATGAAACCTATAACACACAGGCCGTTGCACAACCTCCTCAATCTGATAATATGCAAACCAAATCTGATGATATGAAAATCCCTAAAAAAGGGGATATTATTACCACTGGGTTCGACAAACGTTTTGCCTCAGATCAAATTCAAGGTGATCTTTCTAAAACCCCCAAAGTAACGCTCATTGAGTATGGCTCTTTGACGTGTCCACATTGTGCAAGTTTTCATAAAAATGCCTTAGCAACCATCAAAGATGATTATATTAATAGCAAAAAAATTCAATATATTTATCGTGATTATCCGCTTGATGGTGCTGCTTTAAAAGGGTCATTATTAGCACAATGTGATTCCTCAAAACGGGCAGCTTTTATTGATTTACTTTATAAAAAACAAGCCGAATGGACACGTGGTAAATCCTTAAAAGATGTCGAAAATAATTTAATAATTCTTGGCAAAATGGGTGGTCTTTCTGCCGAAAAAGTGCAGGCTTGCTTTGATAATAAAACCCTTTCAGAGAATATTATTAAGATTTACAAAGAAAGCGGTCAATTATTCGATATTTCTGCAACGCCAACAATTATCATTAACAATCAAAAATTTACTGGTGGACTTGACGCAAAGCCTTTAAAACAAACCCTAGATATCATGCTTGGTATGCCTAAAAACGATCAAGAAAATAATCAAGCAGAAGTAAAAGAAGTAACTGCCAAAAAACCTGCGGAATAAATTATTATTACGCAAAAATATTTAAGGAAATCAAGTGCATTTTAAACGTCTTCGGCTCAATGGCTTTAAATCCTTTGTGGATCCTGCCGAACTTCATATTGAGCCGGGCGTTACGGCAATTGTTGGACCCAATGGATGCGGCAAGTCAAATCTTCTTGAGGCCCTGCGGTGGGTTATGGGTGAAACTAGTGCCAAATCTATGCGTGGCTCAGGCATGGATGATGTTATTTTTGCAGGTACAGATCGTCGCCCTCCCCGTCCATTTGCTGAAGTTATTTTAACGCTTGATAATACGAAACGAACCGCACCGCCGCAATTTAACCATGATGATACCCTTGAAATATCACGACGAATTACCCGTGATATGGGGTCAACTTATCGGGTCAATGGCAAGGAAGTGCGCGCCAAAGATTTACATATTTTATTTGCTGATGCCGCAACAGGGTCAAACTCCCCTGCCCTTGTGCGTCAAGGGCAAATTTCGCAGCTTATCCATGCTAAGCCAAAACAACGCCGTATTATCCTTGAAGAAGCTGCTGGCATTGGCGGACTATATTCAAGGCGACATGAAGCAGAATTAAGACTTAAAGCAGCAGCCTTAAACCTTGAGCGGCTGGAGGATATTTTAAAAGCTACTGAATCACGTCTTGGTACGTTACGTCGTCAAGCCAATCAAGCTGAAAAATACAAAGAATTATCGTCACAAATACGCAAACTTGAATCCGTTATTTTATATCTAAAATATCAAACCGCCACGGCTGAAACCGTCACCGCACAAGAAAAATTAGACAAAATTAAATCTGATGTTGCGATCCAAGAACTCGATGCATCCCGTTTATTACGTTCAGAAACTGAACTGACAACCCAAGTCGCACCCCTGCGTGATGAATTTGCAATTGCTGCTGCTGTTTTAAAACGGACCGAACTTGAAGCCCTCACCATTGAGGGGCAACTAAATGAAGCCATTGATAAAATTCAACGCCTTGATAGGGCCTGCTATAATATTACGGCTGAAAAAGAACGTGAAACCCAGCTTGCCACCGATGCTGAAACTGTTTTACAACGTGTTAAGCACGAATTATCACAAATCATCGATCAACAAGATGACGAACCCGAAGAGATTGATTATCTAATATCTCGTGTTGAGGTTGGCAAAAAAGAGCTGATTGAAGTTGAAAATGAGCTTGATAATTTACGCACAAAAATCAATGAATTAACCCATCGCAATCAAAGCCTAAATGAAAATCTTGACCGTACCCGTCACCGTAAAACACGACTAGAAGAACAATTTTCAATCATTAAGCCCCAAGAGCAACAGGTACAACAGACCATTGAAACCGATCAATCAATCAATCTCGCCAAGGCCGAACAAGAAAAAATTATTGCCATGCTTGGGGAAGCCAAAAAAGCAAATGCAATGATTGAAGATAATCTATCGGAATCAACCCATAATGAACGCCAAGCCCGTGATGAGATGATAAGATGTGAAAATCATGCCAATAAAATTATGGCTGAAATAAAAGGATTATCCGCCATTGTCGAACGCACACAAATTAAAGGAACTGCCAAAACCTTGCAAAAAATTACCGTCGCAAAGGGCTATGAAAAAGCCTTTGGGGCAATCTTCACCGAGGAACTGGATTTTGACGATAACCCCAATCAAGCATGCTATTGGCAGGCCTTGAACAATCGTCACTCAGTCAGTTTCCCGCCCCAAGTCATTCCAATCAAGGGCTATGTACAAGTTCCTGATTTCCTTGAATGTGCCATTGATCGTGTGGGTATTGTTGATGCTGAACTTGGTGGGCAATTACAAAAACAGCTCCCTGCTGGTACAATGCTTGTGTCTAAATGTGGTAAATTATGGCGTTCCGATGGCTTTGTTGCCCTTGAAAAAAGTCAATCTTCCGCTGCTATTATGCTGGAACAACGCAATAAACTCCTTGAAATGCGAGGCGAATCAGATGCAGCTCGTCATCTGGTTGCACAAAAAAAAGAAGCCTTTGATGCAATAAATAAAAATCATAAAATCCTGCAAAATCATGAACAAGAATTACGACGGACATTGCGTGAATGTGAACGCCATCAAGCAGCGATTGATAAAAAACTTTATGAAGCTGAAAATAATCTTAAACTCAAACAAGCCTCTTTGAATAATATCATTGAACGCCGCACAATGATTGAAAAAGAAATTGCCGATGCCAATACAGCATTTGAATCGGCGATGCACGATCTTGAGAAAATCACAGGCACAGACGATTTAAAATCGAAATCTGAAATCTTAAAAAGCAAAGTCACTGATAAACGTATGGCACTTGCTGATACACGTGCTTTATTAGAAACCAAAAAACGTGCGGGTCAAGAGCGTTCGGGACGGATTAAAACCCTTAAAAAAGATATTGTCGAATGGACAACACGGTTTGATAACGCACAAAAGCGGGCAAATGATTCGATTAAAAAACTCGAAAAAATCCAAGCCGATATTATTTTTTCTAAAAAACAACCTGAACAAATTGAAGCACAAAAACACAAAATTACTCAAAATTTAAACCTTGCTCAATCACGTCATACACAGGCGCAGGAAAAATCACTTGCCCTTGAGGGCGAGCTTTCGGTGATCTCAAAACAGCTTAGACAATTACAAGCTGAAATTGCAAAAAACCGTGAAATTATGGTACGGCATGAAGCACATTTCGATGCTGCCTTGGTCAAAGAAGCCGAAATTTTGCAACAAATCGATGAGAAAATCAGCCATACCCCTGACAGTTTGCAACATGAACTTGCATTTGATGAAACCCAAACCTATCCCCCCATTGAAACACTTGAAGATGAATGTCGCACTTTCATTCGTAACCGTGATGCCATTGGCGGAGTCAATTTATTGGCAGATCAAGAACTTCAAGAAGTTGAGGCTGAATCTTTGGCAATGATTACCGAAAAAAATGACTTACTCCAAGCCATCGCAAAATTAAATGCTGCCATCAAAGAAATCAATACCGAGGGGCGTGAGAAAATTCTTGTCGCATTCGATAAAGTAAACGGGCATTTCATGCATCTTTTCACGCATCTTTTCTCAGGTGGTATTGCTGAGCTTAAACTTGTTGAATCCGATGATCCACTTGAAGCAGGGCTTGATATTATGGCGCAGCCACCGGGGAAAAAAACCGCATCCCTGTCTTTGCTTTCGGGTGGTGAACAAGCCTTAACCTGTATGGCGCTTATTTTTGCCGTATTTTTAACCAATCCATCACCCATTTGCGTGCTTGACGAAGTTGATGCCCCCCTTGATGATGCGAATGTGGAACGCTATTGTAATTTAATTAATGAAATGACAAATGTCACTGATACACGCTTTTTAGTTATCACGCATCACAGCTTAACAATGGCCCATACTGATCGTCTTTTTGGGGTAACAATGGCAGAACGTGGCGTTTCTCAGCTTGTTTCAGTTGATTTAAAATCCGCCGAGAAGCTTGTTACCGAAGTTGCTTAGAAGATTTAGGGATTAAAACATCCGATTTACGTGTCAAAATAAAAATAAATTAGTTTTTAATCGAATAAAGATTGCTTGATTCGTAAAAAAAAACTAGTTTCCTTTTTGTTTTAACTTAATATCCACAAGGAATTTTATAATGGCACATGAACATACTTTATCAATTATTAAACCAGATGCTGTAAAGCGCAACTTAATTGGTAAAATCATCGATCGTTTTGAAACAAATGATTTACGCATTGTTGCAATGAAGCGTGCACAATTATCAAAAGCACAAGCAGAAGCATTTTATGCCGTCCATAAAGCACGTCCTTTTTACAATGACCTTGTAAGTTTTATGATTTCTGGTCCAGTTGTTATTTCTGTCCTAGCAGGCGAGAATGCAGTTTTAAAAAATCGTGATATTATGGGTGCAACCAATCCAGCTGACGCTGCTGATGGCACAATCCGTAAAGATTTTGCTGAATCAATCGAAGCAAATTCAGTACATGGCTCAGATTCACTAGAGAATGCAAAGAATGAAATTAGTTTCTTTTTTGCTGAAACAGAAGTTAACGCTTAAATTATTTAAGCGTTAAATCACTTTTTTTTGTATATTGGTATTGTTCACAATATCGGGGTAAGTAATCATATTAATTTTATCGAATTCAGTACTTGGAGGCGTAAAGTAATACCCCTGATAATAATCAATACCAATATCCTTAATAAGCTTTAAGTCATCTTCATTGTCGATCATCTCAGCAACAACTTCAATATCAAGTTTACGTGCAAGATCGGTCAATGTCTGAACAAAAATTTGACTTTTTTTATTGCTCGCAATATCTTTGATATAGCTACCGTCTATTTTTACAATGTCAAAATCGAAATGCTTTAAATTTGCGAATGAATTATAACCAGCACCAAAATCATCAAGGGCAATTTTATAGCCTAATTTTTTAAAATTTTGAATAATTGTGTCTAAATTTTCAATATCTTGTAATGGAATAGTTTCCGTCAATTCAAGACATAGGCGACTTGATATTTGCTGATGTTCTATGAGTAAATTAAAAAGCTTTGCATTGTGTGATAAATTGTAAAGCGTATGACCAGATAAATTAATTGATAATTTTAAATGCGGATATTTCAGTAAATCATGGATTGCATTTTCTAGTAATTTAAAATCAATATGCCTAATAAACCCAATGCTTTCAGCAATTGAAATAAATTTATAAGCAGGTATAAAATTACCATCAGAACCTTTAATCCGCGCTAGACACTCCATAAAGCTTTTTTCAGGGGCATCCTTATGAAGGATTGACTGATAGGCTGTATGAATATGATTGTTCTGTATTGCATGAATAATTTTTCCAGATATTTCAATATTGGATTGATGTTCTTTTTTATTATCAATATTTGCATTATATTGACAAAAATTATCACGACCCCGTTGTTTTGCAACCGTTAAACATTGATCAAGTATCGCAAAAGCATTATCACTTGTATTGATATCTTGCGGAATATGACAACCAGCACCAGAAGCTGTAATTGAAATGATGCCTGATCGTGTTACAAAATTAGTGTTACGGATTATATCAAGAAATCGTTCGCCCTTTTCCTGAATATTAATTGACTTTGTATCAAGCAGTAAAACGATAAACTTACCCGAAGAAACACGGGCAATAATATCGGATGAGCGCTTATAGGCACTGATTTTTTTTGCAACTTCTTCAATTAAATCATTGGCAATTTGATAGCCAAACATAGAATTTATGGTGCTTAAATAGTCAATATTAATCGCAATAATGCCATGATTAATATTATACTCATTTGCTGTACCAATTGCGAGTGCAATTTTTTTCTTCATACGCTCACGATTAATCAAGCCAGTTAATGGATCTGTATAAGCGGTGTGTGCCGTTTTTATAAGTTGAGATTTATCGTTCGTAATATTTTGTATGGAACCATATCGGTGCTTTTGATCGTCACCCCTGCCATTTAAAATTTGCACTCTAAGCCATAAAACTTCATCGTCAACTGGATAATGATATCGAATGTCCACATAATGGGATGTTAAATTATTTTGATTATCAATATCAATTAAATAATTTTTCAATGCTAATCGATCTTTATGAAAAATATTTTTATAAAATTGCTTTGCTGACTTTAAGTATAAATGATTTATTAATTGCG
>JBLHTX010000087.1:0-7213 GCA_047627635.1 Alphaproteobacteria bacterium
TAATGTTGATTTTCCTGCGCCATTACGCCCCAATATGCCAATATTTTTATCAGATGGAAATTCAAAATCAATCGAATCAAGAATAACCCGTCGTCCAATTTTAGGCGATAAATAGGTTTTTGTCACAGATTTTAGTTTAATCATTTTGTAGAATCATTTTCTTAAGGCGTTTCAACAGAATCAGCCCAATCATAAGGGAAAATAAGCCACATTCAAAGCCATATCCTATGTCGTTAAACGAGCCATAGCCATCAATAAAGCCAGTACGAATATATTCGACAGCATGCAAGACAGGGTTATATTGCAAATAATCAAGTGCCCAACTTGGTGCCGCATCAATCGGAAAAAGCGCCCCAGATATAAAATAAAGTATGCGAAGTGCAAGATTAACAAAAGTATCAATGATTTTAAACTTCCCATTAAAGGGTAAATAAATCAATCCAAGACCCATTCCTAAAATCCATAAAACCAAGATTCCCCAAATGATACGCACCAAAGAAAAAATGTGAACATCGAATTCAAAGAAATATAGCCCCGTTATGAAAATTGTTATCGCACTCATATATATTGTAAGCTCGACAATGGCACGAGAAAGTACAAAATCAAAAAAATGAATTTGCGAAAACACAAGTAATGCCCGATTCGCTGAAATACAATCTGCTGATTTGGTAAAAATATTACGAAACATAAAATATGGTACCATGCCGCTAATCAAAAACACGGGAATAGAAAATCCGCTATGTGCTTGTCTACCCATGACTGTCCATAAGCCCCAAAAAATAAAAATATGAAATAAGACCTCGCCAAATGCCCATAAAATTCCTAGTGATTGCTCACCAAATCGGGTTTTAGTTTCACGAAAAATAAGCGCTGATAATGTTTGCCGCTGCACCGAAATGGCTTTTCGCCACGGCTTCCAATATTGCGATAATTGCCTGCGATATGATTGTTGCTTATTTTGGTTTTCTAAGGAGTAATCCACACCATTCCCCACATTTTTCAAATTTAACCACTTGTAATCCTTGTGATCGATAGGCCGCCGCCACCCATTTTCTTTGACACCATAGCAAACCTGACAATAAAACATAGCCATTTTTTTGCGTTACTTTACTAAAATCCTTTGCCATTGTCACTAAGGGACGGGCTAAAATATTAGCAATTAATAAATCATAGGGCGCTGACTTTTGAATAAAGGGTGCTTTTGTGCCAACGGCTTGTCCCGCAATAATGGAAGGGGTGACATGATTAAGGCTTAAATTTTCCCGTGTTACTGTGACGCAAACGGGATCGATATCTGAGGCAATAATATTTTTACGCCCCCAAAGCTTTGCCGCCCCCATTGCCAAAATACCTGTACCTGTGCCAATATCGGCAATTTTTTGTGGCTTAAACTTTTTTGATAAATCACTAAGGATTTTCAAGCAAACTGTTGTTGTTGAATGATGCCCAGTACCAAACGCCATGCCACCATTAATTTCAAGATTAATTTTCCCCGTTTGCTTTGTGGGTTTAATATGGGAGCCATATAAATAAAACCGCCCTGTATTAATTGAAGGCATTTCTTGAAGCGATGCCAATACCCAGTTTTGATCCTCAAGCGTATCGGATATATAATCGGTTGGGGTTAGACCTTCGGTTTTTAACAGTATTTGTAAAACGGCTTCATTGGGTTCAGTTTGAAACAATAATTCTACCGATACCATGGCCTGAGATGATTTTATGCTGTGGTCAATGTCACCAACAGTGCCAATATTATCAATGGCGATACTATCGGGTGTTAAAAACTCACTCACGAGCGCCAAAAAATTTTGTGAATTATGGTGCGGTATCGTAAAGCGAACCCGATAACAATAAACAGTAGACATATATTCCCCTTAATCTTATTAATAATATATAACTGCTTTTTGGGCATTATTCTATTGTAAATGTAAGGATAAATGATGTTTTATTGGGGGGAGGGTGGTGTAATATGGTGCTCCTTACGGGAATCGAACCCGTCTTTCTAGATTGAAAATCTAGCGTCCTAACCGATAGACGAAAGGAGCATGACTGCGTAACACGGATTGTATAAGATATTTAAAAATTTAATGCAAGTGTTATTTTGCATTTTTATTAAGTTATCTCAAATTATCGACTTTAATTGAACGGATCTCTTTCAAAACTGCATTTTAATGCAGAAACCCACGCACTGTGCTTGTGGATCAAAGCCATTATCTGAGCGTTCACCTAATAAAAAGCGTATGATTAGAATTTTCGAAAATTCTTTTTTATCAGAAAAATTAAATGTTTCCCTGGTGTTGTCTTTGGCTTTATTAATTGCTGCTTGATCATCAACATCTAAATCCTTAATTACATCTAATACTTGCTTATGCAGTGGTTCAGCGTTTTCAACAAATTTAGAACTTGACCCTAGCATAAGTAACACCTGTTTCTAAGCCATGTACAACCGATACTTCTGGTTTATCTTTACTATATATATGAAATAAATCCAGTATATAGTTTTTTTATGCCGGTTCAGCTATATTGATCGTCTTGCAATATTAAAATATGGAATGCCAAAATTAAGCGCTTTTTTTGATGAACATATTTGAATTTTGTCTAGTTTAAAGGTTTTTCTGCTAATATTTCTGGTGAAACTGCGTCAACTTGATCCAAAGAAACGACTGCAGGAAGCTTAACAACACGAGATCTATTCCATTGCATATCTTCTCTTGAGATCAAATACATCCCATCTTCTATTTTATAAAAGTGACCTTCAAACCCATAAAAATCGTTTCCGTAAAGAACAAGTTTTTTGTCAATTAAAGTTTCATTATTTAAATTTGTACTTTGATAGTATAGACTTCTTAGATCATCTAAATCAATATCTTGTGAGGCTTGTTCTGTAATGCTAGTGCCTTGGGCCGCCATTGTTATAATTTCCGCATTTGACCTATCTGTATTATTATTATTCAACCAAGGCGTGTGTTGACCTAGATCAAACCTATCATTCAGTGCTTTTGAAATTGGCTGGGGTAAGGCTCTAAGGATATTGGCTCCCCAATTATTCAGTGTTCCATAGGTAGATATAGCGTGATCAAACGCAAAAAGCTTCTTGTTTTTATCGTCAACAAAGTCGATACTATTATAAGCTTCTTGACTTAATGTGTTTTGCAAATATTCTTTGATATCACTTATTTTTCCTTCTTTTATCTCTAAATATATCTGCATTTTATGAGCTTTATTTATAACAACTTTTTGTTCTAGGCACTTATTTTTTATTATTTTTTGATAATTACTGTTTAGTTTATTGATAAATTCATTAATTTTATCAAGATCTTCTGAATCGTGTATATTATTGATAAGTATTTGAGTTCCTAACAAAAAGAGTGTCCCATCCTCGGAGATATCATCAGTTCCATTAGTTTTAAATAATGCTAAGGGTGTAATGTCTATATCTAAAGTACTCGTTTCCCCTTTTTTTTCATCACAAAGTTTTATATTTGCATCTACCTCTATTAAATTTGTTTTAACATCACTCGCAATAACTTCATGGGGATTACGCATAAAATGTGCATTAAGAATATCGGATAGTTCTTCAAGAGTAAAAGGCTTCGGATTTAACATACGCTCTTTTGCATGATATATTCGAGACTTGCCAATATTATCTTTATGCACATGTAGATCAACTTCAAAACAGCGTATATCAGTTTTTGTTAGTAATTCATCAAAAGTTAGATACTGAGAACTTGCAAAAACACTTGTTGAAGATTCTGTGGAAGCACTTCCTGCATTATGCGCACATACTAATATGTTATGATTTGGATCGTTATATTTAGCTTTAAAAACTTGACCTGTCTTGGGTTTCGTTGTTGCTAATAAAGCTATCAATCCTACGCCACATCCATTCAGAAGTAACGCAAAGAAACAACATGTTCTTGCACAGCATTTTGAAGTATTTCTGCTGGGTCTTGTTGCGGTGTGTCTTATTGTTGGAGAAGAATTTCTACTCTCATTCCCCCCGATACTTGTATGTAATGGTAATTCGTTGGTATCTCTTATTGTTCGTAGTGCTGATGTCATAATTCATTCTATATATAAATATTAGTATAAAAACATTATACATTTATTTTATACTAAAGTATATATTTTTATATATAATAAAGTAATTATATATATTGTTAACATCTATTTCTTGAGGTCTTTGATGCACAAGCGCAGCGCGTGAGGTTCTAAAATTTCAGGAATTTTAATGCGAACATGCTGTAGTGTGCTATATTTTCTGATTTTACAGAATTATTTACAGAATCATTTACAGAATTAGTTGATCTGTTTGTAGCTTGAGGGTTTGTTGTGCTGCTTTACATTACTAGTCATATTTCTTCCCCTCTGTTTCATCCACAAATGAGTGCGTGAGATCATCGTTGAATTTTTATAAAAATTCAACTTAGTTTACTGTAATATGTGAATCTTTTAAGCTGTTAATTTTTTCGCCCTTGAATCGGGTTTCTTTTTATTAATAATTTTGCGTGAAGGCATTTTTGGCTTTGGTTCATACAGCATTGCAAGTTTATTCTCTTTGCTATCCAAGGAAACATAGACATTGCCGCCATCAGATAATTTGCCAAATAAAAGCTCATCAGCAAGAACTTGCTTGACCTTTTCCTGAATAATCCGCGCTAGGGGTCTTGCGCCCATTAACTTGTCATAGCCTTCTTGGGCAAGCCAGCGTGCGGCTTCATCGTTGATTGAAATTTGCACGTCTCTTTTTGCAAGCTGCTCTTCAAGTTTGACGATGAATTTTTGAACAATTTGCATCACGATATCTTGTGATAAATGTGCAAAATTAATAACTGCATCAAGACGATTACGAAACTCTGGGGTAAAGGAGCGATTAATCGCATCCTGCCCACGATCATCTTCGGAGAATTGTCCAAATCCAATCGTTGATTTTTGTAAATCACTAGCACCGCAATTACTTGTCATCACAAGGATCACATTTCTGAAATCAACGGATTTACCATTATTGTCGGTTAATTTACCATGATCCATCACTTGAAGGAGTAAATTAAACAAATCTGGATGCGCTTTCTCGATTTCATCAAGGAGTAAGACACAATGCGGATTTTGATCAATGGCATCGGTTAATAAACCACCTTGCTCATAACCAACATAGCCTGGCGGTGCACCAATAAGGCGTGATACAGCGTGGCGTTCCATATATTCTGACATATCAAAACGAATGAATTTAATGCCCATCTGCTCGGCGAGTTCTTTGGTAACTTCAGTTTTTCCAACACCTGTTGGCCCTGCAAAAAGATAAGATCCAACTGGTTTTTCGGGTTCTCGAAGACCAGCACGGCTTAATTTAATGGCAGTTGTTAAGGCTGTAACCGCATTATCTTGTCCAAAAATATTATTTTTCAGACGTGTTTCAAGGTGACGTAATATTTCACTATCATCTTTTGACACTGTTTGCGCCGGTATGCGTGCCATAGAAGCCACAATTTCTTCGATTTCTTTGGTACCGATTGTTTTCTTACGCTTCGATGCCACTTGAATACGCTGATTCGCACCTGCTTCATCAATCACATCGATTGCTTTATCAGGGAGTTTTTTATCGTGCATATAACGTGCCGATAATTCAACCGCAGTTTTAATCGCATCACTGGTATAGCGTACTTCGTGATGTTCTTCAAAGTAGCTTTTGACACCAGTAAGAATTTTTATTGTATCTTCAACAGATGGTTCTTCGACCGCAATTTTCTGAAAACGACGTGTTAAGGCACGGTCTTTTTCAAAAAACTGTTGAAACTCTTTATATGTTGTTGACCCAATACAGCGTAATTTTCCTGATTGAAGGGCAGGCTTTAACAAGTTTGATGCATCCATTGCACCGCCCGAAGTTGACCCTGCACCAATAATGGTATGAATCTCGTCAATAAATAAAATTGCTTCTGGGTTTTGCTCAATTTCCTTGAGGACTTGCTTCATACGCTCTTCGAAATCACCACGATAACGTGTACCTGCAAGCAAAACACCCATATCAAGAGAATAAATAATGGCATCTTTAAGGACTTCAGGGACTTCTCCTTGAATAATTTTAACGGCTAACCCTTCGGCTATTGCTGTTTTACCAACACCTGGATCACCAACAAGCAATGGATTATTTTTACGGCGGCGGCATAAAATTTTAACCGTACGTTCAACTTCAAAGGCCCGTCCAATTAATGGATCAATATTGTTTTGTGCGGCTTTTTCGTTTAAATTAACGCAATAGGTTGATAAGGCTTCGGTTGTTTTTTTACTGGGTACGGCTTCATCAAGACTTGGCATGTCATTTATTTCATCCGATGTATCGTTTGTTTCAGTTGAGGTTGGTTTAACAATCCCATGCGAGATAAAGCGAACAGCATCATAGCGTGACATTTCTTGTTCAAGCAAGAAAAATACGGCATGGCTTTCCCGTTCGGCAAATAACGAAACCAGTACATTTGCACCCGTTACACTGTCACGACCAGCGGACTGCACATGAATGGCAGCACGTTGAATTACACGTGTAAAGCTTGGCGTCGGTTTTGCATCATCTTCCTGATTAGAGACAAGATGGGCAAGTGTTTCATCAAGAAACGACGTAATGTTATTTTCGAGTTCTCTCAGTTCGACGTTACACGCCTGCATAACTTCCATCGCATCTTTATCATCGACCAAAGCAAGTAACAGATGTTCTAATGTCACATATTCATGACGCCGATCCTTGGCGTAACGAATTGCCTTGTGCAAGGTTTCTTCAAGATTTTGAGAAAAAGATGGCACGGCTATTCCTTTTCAGTAGTACATTCTAGAGGATGTCCATTGACCTGTGCATACTCCATAACAGCGGTACTTTTTGCCTCAGCAACTTCTAGAGTATAAACTCCACACAAGGCAGAACCGTCATTATGTATCTGGAGCATTATCTTGATTGATTCTTCAATTGATTTATTGAAAAAACGCTCAAGAATATGCGTTACAAAATCCATTGGCGTATAATCATCATTCAATAAAATGACTTTATACATTGATGGTCGCTTTACGCTGGATTTTGTCCTTTGTAAAAGTGATACATCACCATCGGGTTTTGTTCCCCAGATTTGAGTACGGACCGGATTGTACATGACCCTCTCCATAGAATTAAGATTACATTGTATAAGTCAATGAAAGATTAATAGACTAATATTTTATCTTCTTAACC
>JBLHTX010000088.1:0-7194 GCA_047627635.1 Alphaproteobacteria bacterium
GCATTAATCCTGCATCATTGGCAATCATTTCAAAGCCTGTGGGCGTGTGCATCCAGCTATTTAGGACAATAATCCAAAATGCCGAAATTGTTGTTCCAATCGCCACCAATGATGTTGCTGTTGTATGCAGCCAACCTGGCACTCGTCTGAAGCCAAATAACATGATGCCTAAAAATGTTGCCTCAAGGAAGAAAGCCGTTAAAACTTCATAAGCGAGTAAAGGCCCTGCAATGTTGCCAACTGTTTGCATATAACCTGGCCAATTTGTACCAAATTGAAACGACATTGTAACGCCGCTTACCACGCCAATGGCAAAGCTGAGGGCAAAAACCTTAGTGAAGAAAAAATAACATTGCATCCATGCATCATTTTTTGTGGCGTTATAACGCGTTTTAAAAAATAGCAGAATCCAGCCAAGTGCAATTGTGATAGATGGAAACATAATATGGAAAGTGATATTGGCAGCAAATTGAATGCGAGACAATAAGAAGGGATCAAGTTCGGGCATGGGATATGACCTTTCGAAAGGATAAAATCCTTTTCAAGTGATAATAAATAAGTTTATTTTTGTGTTTACTCTCTATGTTTTTTATACGATATTGTACGCAAAAAGTCAATAAAACGCATCGTTAAAAACGGAATATATATGAAAATAAAAGACCAGCCAAATTTCAAACAAAAGCCAAAACCAATCACATTCCTACAATCCGATATGGTTCAACAAGCCCTTGATATTATGTGTGAAAAAAATATTGGTTCTATTTTAATTACAGATAATAATAATAAAGTGATTGGCATTGTCACCGAGCGTGACATGATGATTAGAGTACTTAAAACAAAAATTAACCCTGAAACAACGCCTTTGTCAGATATTATGAGTATAAAAGTGCGTATTGCCTGTGAAACAGATAATTTGATTGACTGGATACAAACAATGTCCGATCAACGATTTCGCCATCTTCCTGTTATTAACGAGCAAGGGGAATTGATTACAATTATGTCGCAAGGAGATTTTTTAGCTTATACATGGCCCGAGCTTTATGAAAAAATCAAGCGTGACTTAAAGGGGCGATTAGGCAGATCATTCCAATATATGCTCATTATCCTTGGCGTCGTTGTTCTTGGATTAATCGCCTTTAAATTATAAAATAAAAATGCCCTATTGCATAACAATAAGGCATTTTAAGACTGATATTTATTGTAATAAGAATTACATTTGAAAGCCTTGCATTTTGAATTCCATCTGAATTTTTGGCATAATAACTGAAGCCATTTTCTGTTGGAAGTCAACTGATTCTGTGGCAAAATCTTGTGCAATAACGGTTGTTAAGTCAATGAGTTTTTGCCCAACAGAAGTCACAAAGAAAGCCTTAAGTTGTTTAAGCTCTTGTGATGAGAATTGCTTAGCATACACGCTTGCCAGTACAATCTCAAGACTGCTGAGTTCTTTTTTTAATTCAGTTTTTAAGTGATCGCAAAAAGTTGTGACAGCTTTATCTCCGTTCGTTCCGTTTAATTGACGGATACGATCTAGGATTTGCTGATAAGTGATTTCAATGGTTTTAACGTATGTTTCCATCGTGCCAGCTTCCTTGACGAACTCAAGCGCGACATTAAAGTTTGGATGATCTTGGGACATATAAAAGGCCTCCTTTATGTTTACCCTTATTTGTTGAACACATCATTATTTGTTAAAATTGTTTTAGCTTCATTTAAAAATAAACCATGGTCAACGATTCCTGATATATCTTGCAAATCGTGTGCCAAACATTCAGGGTCTTGTATTTTATTAAATTTCAAATCAATAATATTATGCCCTAAATCGGTTAAGAAAATCTTACTATTGTTATGATTTTTACGAAATACAGGTATAAACGCATCGGATTCACTGGTGGCGTGTTTATTAAATATTTTTTCTAACTGTTTAAAAATCATTTTTTCTTCATAAAAAACGCATTCTACGGGGAGTGGAAACTTCCCAAGCATTTCAACTGCTTTTGTTTCGTCAGCAATAATAATAAAATGATGTGCAGCGCGGGCAATAATTTTCTCACGCAGCAATGCACCGCCGCCGCCTTTAATAAGGCGAAACTGAGGGTCAAACTCATCAGCACCATCAATCGCAACATCAAGATAATTGGTTTCATGGGGCTGCATTAATGTGAGGCCATGATTTAATGCACGCTCATAGGAGACTTTTGAGGTGGCGACACACTGAATGTTTAGCGGATTTTGTTTGTTTTTTTGTGCCAATAAATCAATAAAAATATTAGCAGTTGATCCTGTACCAAGGCCAACACGCATATTTTTGTCAATGAATTGTAATGCTTTTTCAGCGGCTTTGTGTTTGTTACAAAAGGGCATTTGAGTCGGGGGGATATAGCTGGGCGTTAAAAGGGACATATAGCTTCATATAAAAGTTCATTATCAGTAAATATATTGATAATGAACTTTGGGTAAAATGGCTATAAAAAAATTATCTTTTATCAATATTCACGTAATTTCTTTCTTTTTCACCAACATAAAGTTGACGGGGTCTACCAATTTTTTGACCCTCCTCGGCAATCATTTCATTCCACTGCGAAATCCAGCCTGTTGTGCGTGCCAAGGCAAATAATGCCGTAAACATAGAGGTTGGGAAACCAAGCGCCTTAAGCACAATACCAGAATAAAAATCAATATTCGGATAAAGCTTTTTCTCGATGAAATAAGGATCAGTAAGGGCAATCCGTTCCAGCTCGACAGCAATTTGTAAAATTGGATCATCCTCAACGCCTAAATGATCGAATACGGCTTTACATTGTTTTTGCATAACTTTGGCGCGTGGATCGTAATTTTTATACACACGATGCCCAAAGCCCATAAGGCGGAAGGGATCATTTTTATCTTTGGCACGGGCAATAAATTCAGGGATACGATCCACAGTGCCAATTTCTTCAAGCATGGCAAGTGCTGCCTCATTTGCACCGCCATGAGCAGGGCCCCATAAACACGCAGTACCAGCAGCAATACATGCAAATGGATTAGCCTGTGATGAACTTGCAAGACGCACAGTTGAAGTTGACGCATTTTGCTCGTGATCAGCATGCAGAATAAAGATGACATCCAGTGCTTTGGATAGGATTGGATTAACTTTGTAATCTTCAGCCGGCACCGAGAAGCACATATGCATGAAATTTTCAGTATAAGTTAATCTGTTATCAGGATAGACAAAGGGTTGTCCCACAGAATATTTATAGGCCATTGCAACGATGGTTGGAATTTTTGCAATCATACGATGGGTTGCAATCAGGCGTTGCTTTTCGTCTTGAATATCGGTCGAGTCATGATAGAATGCTGATAATGCCCCAACAACACCCGTTACAATTGCCATTGGATGGGCGTCACGACGAAAGCCTTTAAAGAAATTCATCAATTGTTCATGCACCATTGTGTGATAGGTAATGTTGCCAACAAATTCTTTTTTCTCTTCTGGCGTTGGGAGTTCGCCCGCAAGCAACAAATAAGCGGTTTCAAGGAAATCGGAATTTTCAGCAAGTTGCTCAATTGGATAACCACGATAGCGCAAAATGCCTGCCCCGCCATCAATATAAGTAATTTCAGAATTACACGATGCAGTTGATGTAAAACCTGGGTCATAGGTAAACATGCCTGTTTTGGCGTAAAAATTTCTAATATCAAGAACGCTTGGCCCCTGTACACCCTCTAAAATATCAAGTTCATGTTCACTGCCATCAGGCATGACTAATTTGGCTTTATTATTTTCCATAGGATTCCCTTTTTTTTCTATAAAATCAACCGGTATCGGAGCTTGACGATTTTGCATAATCATTCCCTGTGATTGTTAAAATAATGTGATCATTAAAATAATAATCAAATTATTACATAAAAAACGCTAAGATAATATTAACTTTAAAGGCCATTTAGACCATTGTTTTATTTATAAAAATAATGCTGTCCGATTTTCGCTGTGTACCGATTTTCTCTTACACGCATTTTTAAATATTTTGCATGAAAAAACAAAGCATTCTTGGCATATTTAGGGGCCTTACCCGATAAAATTTCTTGAGCTACTTTGTTGGCCTTCGCCCATGGTTTTAGTTTAACTTTTTTGTTGATATGACCGTTACACATAAAAGAGAATTGGCACATTCTTTTATTACGTTCTTTCATAACGCCGCAAATAGAATTGGGAAACAAGCGACTTTTGACCCTATTCATCACCACATTTCCGACCGCAACACGCCCTTTATAACCCTCTCCGCGGGCTTCAAAGTAAATTGTTTGAGCAAGGCATTTTGCTTGGTTAGTAACATAAGTATGGGGTGCTTTTTGACTTGTATTTTCCTCAAATTCTTCAATATCATCGTCAGCAATAGGACTCATTTTCAGGGGATTCAATGGTCTAGTCTGATGCGTTGTATCAATTCTAATATCAGAATTTCCAACTGAGGAGAAAAAACAAATTAAGAGTAAAATAATATAATATTTAAAATATTTAGCGTTAACGGTAATCATGCAATAGTGCTCCCTAGGCTTTGAAAGGTTTTTTCTTAAGTGTCAAAGTAAAAGATCACACTCTTTATACGATATAAAGGATAGCAATAATTTTTAAATATTGTCAACTTCCAATAATTATTACGCATTATTATTATTGTTTTTCTAATTACTGAAAATAAACAATAATATACAACATTGTTTTTAGGGTAAAACAAGTATTTAAAAGAAAAATATAATTGTAAAATATTGTATAATAAATTTTAACTTGTATATTAAAAATAAAAAATGTAGGCTTTTTATTAACAAATAAAAAAGTAACTATTAAACTTTATATAGATCAGTACATAAACAGGAGAGGCTTCAAGATGGCATGGACACAAGAGCGTATTAATTTACTTGTCGAGCTTTGGATGAGCGGAAAAAGTGCAAGCACAGTTGCAAAAGAAATTGGTAATATCAGCCGAAATGCTGTTATTGGCAAAGTACATCGATTGGGCATTGCTAGCCGCATTAACTTGAAAAAGATATATCGACCAAAACCTAAAAAAGCCCCTTCTGGTGAGACAGATCAAGCAATAACTGATAAAGTCATGTTTGATATATCAAGTTTTTTACTTCCCGATTCCGATCCTGATGCTGAGCTTATTAGAATTAAACCTGCACGAAAAACGTCTCTATCCCGTTCTTACAGCAAGCCCATGGCTTTATCAAGTGATCCCAATTCATTATCAGCAAAAAAATTATCACTGCTCGAGCTTAATAAAAAAAGCTGTCGTTGGCCTTCAGGTGATCCAGGGACTTTTGAGTTTTCTTTTTGTGGTGCTGATTGCAAAGCTAATAGCCCATATTGCGATCATCACTCTAAAATTGCCTATTCTAATGCCCCTAAAAAAGAAGCAAAACAATATATTATCCTTAATGCAAGGCCCCCCGTTAATAATCAAGATAATGGTGAAGCTGAAACATCAGAAGAAGAAATGAACATCAATATGGTTGCCATGCAGGGTGATGCTGACAATGAAATGCATTATATTTAAATATGCAACCCAGTCTTAAAAGCATTACCTTTAAAGAAAATGTATTTTACAATGTGGATAATCAGGTGCAACAAGAATGTCTATTCATTGCGTCTGATTTTCAACAACATGGTTGGTGTTATCCCAGTATATATTCACAAAACAAGAAAAATAATGACGCGTATTTGCTTGATATATCTTTAAGTATTGACATTGAAAAAAGATATTTAATCTTAACTTTTATAAATAATGCTGACCAAGAGACATCTTTTATGCTTTCTATGTCACCTTATATTCGGCTTATTCGTGAGTATAAACAAATATGCCATGCTTATAAAGAGGCCTTATCGTGCAGTCATGCATCGGCTATTGAAACAATTGATATGGCACGTCGAGGGCTTCATAATCAGGCTGCCGAGCTTATTTGCGAGCGTGTATCTGGTAAAATACTAGGTAATCACGAAGCCTTTCGTAGTTTTTTTAGCATTATGACCCTTATTTTTATCGTAAAGTAATATTTATACTTAAGTATTTACTATTTGTTATTTTTATGATACACTGTACAAATTAATAGTAATATTTAATTATAAAGAATTTATAATGACCTATGATAATTTATGCCAAGATTTACTTGGTCACGTTGATACAGGCTTATCGTCGATTTTTGAACAGCTTGAAGATCACACGCAAATACAAAAATCATCTCCGAAGGAAATCGCGTTTAATCCGCTTTTTAATCGTACAATTACATCGGTTGATTATGTCGGACAAATTAAACGCACAGTGCCTTACTCTGAAGATGCACTAAATTCCGTACCCGTCAAAGCGCTTAAGCGTAATATGGATGAAATGGGTATTACTGAAATTATGCCAACTTATTATGCAAATCGCATGAAACGCTTTGCAGAACTGGGCTTTGTAGAAGCTGGTGGACACAGCTTTACCCCAAAAGGGCAATCACATAGTACAACATATCTTGAACAGCGAGGATTGGATCCCGAAACGGCTATAAAGCGTGCTCAATCTGCCCAATCGCTGCGGATAAGCGAAGAGCGGGGAATTATTGCTGCATCACCCTTTACGCGGCGTAACCTTAAGGGCGAGGTTAGCTCGATTAATATAGGATACGAGGTCGACAACAAAGGGCTTGCACACAAAAAACAATAATAAATTCTTTATTACCTTATGATTTATTTTTCAATGCTTGCAATGCGGCAAAAGGATTATTTTCAGTTGCAATTTTATATTTCTTTGGTGCATTAACAGATTCGTTATGATTACGATTATCATAAGGCTCAGATTTATCTTTTGCGGGTTTTGGCGATCTTTGGGGCTTTTTCTTAAAGGGCGTTTCTTTTTTATGAGTAGTGCTCTTAACCTCCGTCGCTTTATCGTTATTCGGTGTATTCGGCTTATCTTTGTTCTTATTGTTAAACGGTTTGCGAAAATTAGATTTTGGCTTAATTGATGGTGACCAAAACCATATTTTCTTTTCAACTTCTGTTTCAATAATTTGAACATTAATATCAGAAACTTCTTGAGTTTCAGCATCAGATTCAGTGATCTCTTCAGATACTTCAGATACTTCAGATACTTCAGATACTTCAGATACTTCAGATACTTCAGATACTTCAGATACTTCAGATACTTCAGATACTTCAGATACTTCAGATACTTC
>JBLHTX010000089.1:0-7185 GCA_047627635.1 Alphaproteobacteria bacterium
TTCCTTGGGGCGATCTTGATGTTGATGTTGCTATGGAATGTACAGGAATTTTTACTAAAAAAGAGCAAGCATCTATGCATTTAACTGCTGGTGCAAAGCGTGTTTTGGTTTCTGCTCCTGCTGATGGTGCCGATATTACTGTTGTTTATGGCGTAAATCACGAAGATATTACAGCCGAGCATAAAATTATTTCAAATGCATCTTGTACTACAAACTGTCTTGCACCTGTTGCAAAAGTTTTAAATGATGCTGTTGGTATTGAAGTTGGCTTTATGACAACAATTCATGCTTACACGAATGATCAAAATACATTAGATCAAGCCCATTCTGATCCTTATCGTGCGCGTGCTGCTGCGGCAAACATGATCCCAACCTCAACTGGTGCAGCGCGTGCTGTTGGTCTTGTGCTTCCCGAACTTAAAGGCAAGCTTGACGGTGTTGCGGTGCGTGTACCGACACCAAACGTATCTATGATTGATTTAAAATTTAACGCAAAACGTGCAACAAGTGTTGAAGAGATCAACCAAGCTTTATTGGATGCCGCCTCTGGAACTCTTAAAGGCGTTTTATACACAACTGATGAGCCATTAGTATCATCTGACTTAAATCACTTTGCAGCATCTTCTACCATCGCCCTTGATCAGACCAAGGTTATGGAAGGCAAGCTTGTGCGTGTGATGTCGTGGTATGATAATGAGTGGGGTTTCTCAAATCGTATGGCAGATACGGCGGTTCAAATCGGAAAAATCATTAAAAACGCTTAAGGGTTTTTTAAACAATAATTTAAATAATATCCCAAGAAATTTTCTTGGGATATATTGTTATTACTAATTAAGGTAGTCTATTAAATTTAGCACATTGATCGACAAAAAGTCAATGGATCGACATAGGCATTGATATTGCTTACTTTTTAGTATTTTAAGAGTTATAATTTTCTATGAACTATATTAATAAAGGCATACTTTATATTTTCATTTTATGTATAAGTTTGAGCACTTTGTTTGTGATGCCACATAAGGCCGAGGCGATAAAGGCAAAGCAAATTATGCGTAATATTGGTGTACCGCCTCGTACAGTTGAAAAAGCAAACCGTGCCGAAGTCAATGAAGAGCGTAGTCAATATGTTTATAATAATGAATTTCATATTCATAAAAACATATTGTGTGATACACAAAAAGTAATGATTTTTGATGAAAATCGATTAAAGAAACTTAGTATTAATCATGAAAAAATTAACAATGATCCTTTATTATTCTCTGTAACGATTGATATTATTAAAGCGCATTTAGAAACCGCTTTGTGGTTATATCAAAAACAAGGCGTTGATGATAAAACACAAAAATATGCTTTACGCTATCATACACTGCAAGAGATTGGAGCTTATGACAAAGCAATTGCAATTTTGCCAACCGAGGTTAACAAAGTACATATTCCAGACAGTTTGCGTTCGGTTATTTATATTGACCATGTGATAAAGCCGATTATTAAAAAATTCATGTCACAAAAAGAGCTTAATGCTTTTGATACTTTATTATCGATATTGTGGTTTAAAAAGGCATTGGTAGAGAATAAAGACCGCTCATTATGGCATTATAAGGCTTATGAAAAAAGAATTTATGATACTTATAAATTGCTTGATGTTGTTGAGGCACGTTTTTTAAAACGCTATGAAACATCACGACAGAATATGTCTTTTGAAAAAAAAACCATCGATCAGCTTATGGAACATCATTGGTTATCTTATATAACAGTAAATTCATGTGCCTTAATTACGCCATCTCCTGATCGTGCTTATGACCAATCTTATTATAATGAAGTTGAGGCGACCCGTGATAATTATCTAATGGGGCTTGGCTTACTGAAACGGATTAAAAAATTATCGACTGTTTATTTGGGCGGCAATATGTCTTTGTATCTAAAGGATTATATTATATTTTTTGAGCAATATTACCAGAACGTTAGGCCCCCTGAATATAATTCAGTACATTTTGATAAGGCGAAGATATTGCAAAAAAAAGCCAGATGCAGCTTGGGTATGCTACAAAGTAAAGAGTGTACCCAATAATTTAGATTAAAATTTTTGGGTTT
Source organism: Alphaproteobacteria bacterium (assembly GCA_047627635.1). Classification (GTDB taxonomy): domain Bacteria; phylum Pseudomonadota; class Alphaproteobacteria; order JBCCNR01; family JBCCNR01; genus JBCCNR01. The sequence continues at coordinate 2,089 of JBLHTX010000089.1, forward strand.
ATATAAATATCCTGATATATTTTAAATGCCTTGGTCATTAAGGTTGGCAAGGCAACTTGATTGAGTGCATGAAGTCCAACAAAGCGTGTATCGCTAATGCTTGTATCTGCACAAGCGAGTTCAATAACCATGATGTCGGCAAGCAAAGTAAAATGTGTAAAAACATGCTTGATCCGCCCAATTATCTGCCTTGATATTGGTTTTTCAACAAAGTTATCCACAATTTTATCCACAGGACTAGCCGTTGCTATGCTTGCAAAACTGTTGTTTTGTGATGTTTTTTTGTCTTCATGCGGATTGTAGTAGGGAAAAATCTCCATACCTGCAAATAAACCCTTATCAGGTCTTCTTTGAAGCATTATTTTGCCGTCATGAATGATTAAAAAAATGACACCTTCATGGGTTGGTTTTTTAGCTTTAGGAATTTTAACAGGATATAATTCTGGATTATCTTTCAAATATGCTTGGCAATGCTGATTAATGGGACAGATATCACAAAGCGGCTTTTTAGGTTTACAAATTGTTGCGCCTAAATCCATCATGGCCTGTGCATAATCACCTGCATTTTTTGAGGGCGTTAAGGCTTTAATAAGGGCATAAAGATCATTTTTTGCTTGGGGCAGGGGAGTCTTGACGCAATAAAGTCTGGATATAATACGTTCAATATTCCCGTCCATCACCGCAGCAGGAATATTAAAGGCAATGGCCGCAATTGATGCGGCACTATAACGTCCAATACCTGATAATTTTAATAATTCTTGCTCGTCTTGGGGGAGATTTCCTTGATAATCATTCACAATCATTTGGGCAGTTTTATGTAAATTACGTGCACGGCTATAATAGCCAAGCCCCGCCCATTCAGTCAAGACATCATCTTGGGTCGCTCCCGCAAGATCGTGAATATTTGGCCATTTCTGGATAAATTTTTGATAATATGCCGTGACCGTTGCAACAGTTGTTTGTTGCAACATAATTTCCGATAGCCATATATAATAGGGATTAGCACGTTCACCGTGCATATAAGCTTGCGGACTGATACGCCAAGGCAATTTTCGGGCATGAATATCATACCAATCAAGCATTAAGTGTGAAATAAGTGACATAATTAATCAGCAATATATAATATTTACACGGTAGACAAGCGAATATTAATAATCCAATATTTGTTTTTATGCCGATTTTCTTTTTCGGAGCGTGAGGTTGCGGCTAAATATTCTTTTTTTGTTGAGAACTTAATGACTTCATTAGAGGGGGTGAGGCTTGTTACCCTATTCCCAGGATCATAGCTATATACTCTGTTTAATGTATGTGGCTCTGTTGCCGTTATGGCAATATTATGATATGTTTCATCTAAATCATATCCCAAAAAATCAAAATCATATGTTAAATATTTTATCTTAGATTTATATTCTATCCTCTTGCTTACACGAGGACGTATATTTTTAAGACCCTCTTGAGAAAAATAAGATCTATTATTGCTTGGCACATTATATTTTTTATCCAAGCCTTCAAGAAATTTCCTCCCCTCTTCAAGGTCTAAGTTAAAGCTTATATTCAAAAAAGGGTCTTGAAAACCACCAGATTGAAATGACTGAATGTGAAAATCTTTTGGTAAAAAAGGATATCGTTTTTGTAGATATTGTATTCGTGCATCATGATGCGCCTTGCCATAGCCCCCCCAATCATCAAGAGAAATCACAAAACCATTAAAATAAAGTGTTGATGATAGTATTAATATAAAGTTACAATACCCAATAAAAAATATTTTCATCATAAATAATCCAGACCTTGTTAATTAAATAAGAATTTTCATTTAATTTTATTCAATAATATATATGCTATATTATAGTTAATAAATTGGGTGATGATGATATGATTGATACAAATTTTCTACTATACGACCTTGTATCACAAGGCATTGAAAAAAATAATCGTTTTGTTTGTACTGAAAAAAAGGACAAACAATGGCACTCTATCGAATCACAGGGTTTTTTAGACAAAGTGCAAGCATTCACTTTGTCGCTTCATCAATTAGGGATTAAAAAATCCGATAAAGTGGCTCTCCATAGTGAAAATCGGACAGATTGGTTGATTGCCGATTTAGCGATTACCGCACTTGGCGGCGTGACTGTGCCGATTTATACAACACAATCACCTGAGCAAATTGATTATATTTTGACCCATTCCGAGGCAAAGGGATTAATTGTCTCGACGCAAAAAATTGCGGACACTTATCAAGATATACAAGCGGCAAAAAATTTAAGGGTTAAAATTGCCCTTGATATAGTGACCCAGCCTGACTTTCAATCCTATGCATCTTTACTGGAAGTTGGTAATATTTTATTGAAAACGAAACCGACTTTGTTTCAGCATTTAAAATCGGCCGTAAGTCCTAATGATTTGGTAACAATTGCGTACACTTCGGGGACAACAGGCACGCCCAAGGGGGTGATGCTTAATCATCGTAATTTGGCACACGCCATTCAAGTGCCGCTGCGTAAAACATTTTTGTTTGAAAATTTTATGCCTGAACAAGATACCGTTTTATCATATTTGCCCTTTACCCATGTCTTTGAGCATTGTGCTATTTATGGTTATTTAGCGATTAGTGTGCCTGTTTATATTGTAGGTAATTTGGATAATTTACAAGCAATTCTTGCCGAGGCAAAGCCTGTGCATTTTACAACTGTGCCAAGATTATTGGAAAAAATTTATCAAAATATCGTCGTTAAGGTCAATGCACAAAAAGGGATAACAGGATTTTTAGCACGGCAAGCTTTTAAGAAAATTCCAACATATAAACTTAATCGCCGTCAATCATTGATATATCGACTATATGATCGGGTTATTTTTAAGAAAATACGTCAAAAACTTGGCGGTAATATTCGGGGCATCACCAGTGGCGGGGCGGCTTTGTCGTCCGATATTATGATGTTTTTTAATGCAATTGGCATTCCAGTAGCACAAGGATATGGGCTTACGGAAACATCGCCGGGGCTTACGCTTTATGATGTAAAGCATTTAAAGCTTCATACGGCAGGAAAAGCCTTTGAAGGTGTAGATTTAAAAATTGCCGAGGATGGCGAAATTATTGCCAAGGGCGATAATATTATGCAAGGATATTTTAAGGATCCCGAAAAAACCGCCGAAGTTATCAATGCTGATGGCTGGTTTCATACCGGCGATATTGGACATATTGACGCAGATGGTTTTTTGTTTATTACTGATCGTAAAAAAGAACTGTTTAAATTATCAACAGGAAAATATATTGCCCCCGCACCGATTGAAAATAAACTGATTACCATTGAGGGTGTCGATCAAGCTCTTATTGTTGGTGAAAATGAAAAATTTTGCGGTGCGTTAATTGTACCCAGTGATGGTTATTGCCACAAGCAGCTTGCTTTGAATATCGAAAAAGCCCTTTTGGGGATTAATCAAGAATTATCACCATGGGAAACTATCAAAAAATTTGTTATTTCCGCTGATCCCATGACCATTGAATCAGGAGAGCTGACCCCCACGATGAAAAAGAAACGCCGTATTATTTTGCAAAACCGCAAACAAGATATTGACAGTATGTATTATTGAATATGTTGACCAAGAAAAGTATTAAGGTCTGGAAAAATCATTTTATTAGAAATTGTTTCTATAAAGTGAGCCATTGAACCATCGCCATTATCCGACCTTGGCTTTTGTGTCGTTGGATTTTTAACTTTCAATTTTGTCTCAAGCTTCTGGCAAAATTTATATAAAAATAATAAAGCAAATTTTCCCCGAATCCATTTATCTGAATCAGTGTCGGGTAAATCTATTGGGGGATTATTTAAAATTTTTATTTGTTCAAGGAGGTTTTTTTCATACGCGTCATCTAGTTTTTGAAAATCTAAATCATCAGTAATACAAAAGCATTTTTTAAAATATGCTTCGATATCAGAAAAACTAAATTCATTGCCGCTGCGTCGATGCATAATGACTTGCGCCATAATAGGCTTTATAAAATTCAAAAAATCTTGATACGCTTTCGTAAATTTATCAATAATATTGTGATGATTTTGATCTGTGTTTTTATAAGTATAATCATTTAAAAGACATTTTATGACATCTTTTGTCACAAGATAATTTTCCATCGAATACCCACATGTAACAAATAAATTATCTGCCCTAGGGTGCGCTATACCCAGATAATCGTCAAAGTCTTTATCGATAAAAAATAGCCCCGTCAAGCACTCTTTAAACGTCAATTCTTTAAGTAAAGTTAAGACAGGTTGCTTGCCATTACATATAAATTGGTGGTATTCTTTATACTCTGTTTTACATCGAATTTTATTACGATAAAATGAAGGATCGTCATCCCCTTCATAGAAAACGACATACCTTTCTTGCATTCTATTAATTTGCAACTGGATTGTGTGAGGGGTTATTCTCTCGGCTCTTAATCTATCAATCCGAGGCACAGCTAGTGTGGACATAAAGCCTGCATATCTTGCGTATACGGATCTAGTTCATTTTCAAATATAAAGGGTGAATGCGTAACCGCCATTAAAAATCGGCATTTTCCAGTGGCTAATATATCGGGTAGAAATGTTTTTTGCCATTCAACAGATAAAGACAATTCAGGCTCGTCGATAATAAATGCAAAATTATCGTAGTCACCCAAATATAAATCAGAGAAAATTGATAATATTTTTTTTTCGCCCGATGATAGTGCCTTTAATGCGACTTCATGCGTATTTTTGGATAAAATTTTAAATGTATAATCTTGATCATTATACTGAACTATTTTATCCGATGCAGATAGATATTTATTACATACAGCAACAAAATCTAGCATTGGTTTTTCTAGTATTTGTAATTTTTCTGAATAATCAATGCCATCTTCTGACTCTAATTCTTTTTTCAATGCCGTAATGATTTCCAAGCCTTCTGAATCAAGTGTATTTCGTGTTTCAAAAAACTTGCTAACTCTAATGTTAAATTTGATTTTCTGTATTTTTTCAAGCGTATTATTAATTTTATTTTCAACATCTGCCATCCCAAAGTTTATCACTTCAAGGGTGCTGTTTAATGTCTTAATTTTCTTTTGAAAGTAATAAGGTG
>JBLHTX010000090.1:0-7146 GCA_047627635.1 Alphaproteobacteria bacterium
ACATTATTAAACATATTTCAAAATACGTCAATAATTTATAAATTAGCTATAGTGAATATCTCTTAATATAAAATTACTGATCCTGATTGAAAAATTTTATTTTAGAGCGTTTACTAAGATTGGTTAAAAATTCATAAGCAATCGTGTCCGCACATTCCGCAATATGGGTAATTGGATTGTTAAGGCCAAAAAATTCTAGCTGTGCGGCATGATTAAAAATATCAAGCGGGAGTGCTGTTGCATCAAATATGGTTGTATCCATTGACACACGCCCAACCAAAGGCAATAAATAACCCTCGCAAAAGCCGCAATAATTACCGCCTGATAACCCCCTAAGGATTCCATCTGCATACCCTCCAGCGACCGTAATAAGTTTAGTTGGGGATTTTGTGATATAGGTTGCACCATAACCCACAGGTTCATGGCTAGGGATTTGTTTTTTTTGTAAAATATGCCCGTATACACTCACGACAGGCTTTAAATTATAATCCGTTACGCCCCCATAAAGTGCAATACCCGCACGTCCCAAGACATTAGGATTTTTTGGATCATGCATCATAATTCCTGCACTGTTGCATAATGACATATTTTTAATCGATAAAATATTTGCGGCTTGAGTTAATAAATCAGCTTGTTTGTCCGTCATGGATTGGTTGGTTTCGCAATCGCTGAAATGTGTCATAACATAGTCAATTTTTGTTTGCCCCAACGCCACTTTGTCAATTTTATCAAGATCAGACATTAAAATACCAAGGCGATTCATCCCCGTATCAATATGCAGCATTGACCCTTGAGGGCATGAAACTTGTTGAAATTCATTAAGCTGTTCAAGCGTATTTAAAACAGGACGTAAATGATAATCAATAATCGTTTGTTGCTCAATAAAGCCATCAAGAACATAAATGATAATATTCGCAAATGCCTGCCGCAAGGCTTTGCCCTCATCGGCGGTTGCCACAAAAAAATGCGTACACCCAATATCGCTCAGGCACTGTGTCACTTTTAAAGCACCTAGACCATAAGCATTTGCCTTAACAACTGCGGCAAGCTGAGGCGATTTTTTTTGCAACATACGATAATTATATACCAAATTATCAAGATAAAGGCGGGTTGTCAGTAAAGCCATATCTATGACACATCCGATAAGATAATTGCTTCTTGAATTGCGGCAATCATGGCCGATGGATTAGCGTGATTTTTTCCAGCAATATTAAGTGCCGTCCCATGATCGGGGGAAGTCCGCATAATCGGCAAGCCAAGCGTGACATTAACCCCCACATCAAAACCCAGTGTTTTTACAGGAATAAGGGCTTGATCATGATACATACAGACCGCAATATCGTAATTTTTTCGAGCCGCTGCATGAAACATGGTATCGGCAGATAATGGATTGGATATATTAATATTTTCAAGGCGTAGTTGTTCGATTGCAGGCATTAAAATTGTGGTTTCTTCATCTCCCATAATGCCGTTATCGCCAGCATGTGGGTTAAGCCCCGCAATATAAATGCGTGGATTTTGTATATGATAATAGGTTTGCAAGCTATGATGAATAATTTTAACGTGCTGAATAATAAGATTGGTCGTGAGTATTTCAGGTACTTTTTTAAAGGGAACATGAATTGTTAAAGGCACGGCCTTAAGATCGGGGCAGGATAACATCATAACAGGTTGGTGATAAATGCCTGTTGTTTGCTGAATAATATCGGCAATATATTCTGTATGTCCAAAAAAATGAGGGTTAATTGTATGAATGTTATCTTTGTTAATGGGTGCAGTGACAAGGGCATGTGCCGTACCATTAAGGCAATAATGAACGCCCACATTAATGGTGTCTAGAATCTGTGCGGCATAGTCTGTTTTGCAAATTCCCAACTGAACCGTTTTTCCAAAATCAATATGATGAAATGTCACATTTTGAGACAGTACATCGGGGAATAATTTTTGATCGCCAATAATGATAAAATTAACAGCTTTAAATTGGGGGTTATCAAGGGCTTTGGTGATAATTTCAATACCAATACCAGCAGGCTCTCCCATCGTGATTGCAATTGTTTTTGGCTTAGTATTATCAGACATTTACTGAAGCGCCTTGATTGCATCAGAATGAAAAATACGCCGATACACAACAATTGCAACAAAGGTCGTTGTGATAATCCAAAAAACAGGATGAATAAACCACCCCAAATAACCAAGTGCAAAAAAGAAAGCCCGCATACCCCGATTAAAATGCTTGGAGGCCACAACATTTAAGCGTGCGCCTTTGTCGGTGATATCTTTTGCATCTTGAGTGTCACGCTCGTCACGCACAGGCGTTGCACCAATCATAATGGCAGAGTAATTAAACAGCCGATAGGCCCATGCAAGCTTAAAGAACGCATAAACAAAGATAAGTGTTAAGCCAATAATTTTAAACTCAACCATAAAAATTGGAATATTACTATCTGTACCTGCAATATTTTCGGTAATGTCAGTTGATATTTTTAAAAGTGTCTCGGGCGTTGATAAAAGTGAAATAGAGCCACCAATTGCAAATAAAGCACTTGAGGCAAAAAAAGCTGTTCCATTTTGTAGACCACTTAAAACACCCGTATCAATCATACGTTGTTCACGTTTTAAAAGTGTTTTGAACCAAATATAGCGATATTGCTCCATAATTTGGTTAAGGCATTTTTGTTTATTACGCCCCATTTCAGCAAACTTACTATATCCGCCCCACACAATCACAAAATAACAGAGGGCAAAGATATCAAGCGTAGAAAAAAAATTCAAATAATACACAATTACCACATCTATATAAAATTACTCCCTTTATCAATGCCGTATAATGCAATAAAAATCAATCAATTTATTTAAAAAAATCAAAAATTTTATGGAGATGCACTCCTAGCATACGGATACAATAAGGCGGCAACAGATAAAATGTTTTCCCAAGTGGGCGCATATTATAGCCTGCCTTTAAAAGCGCATCCTTAATGCTCTCGGCATTTTTGGTTTTATAATCAGCATTTTTATCATCAATATCCCACGCCAATAAACTCCCCAGAATACGAACATTTGTAATATTACGATAACGCTGCATATCGGATGCTATCGACATATAGGTTCGTTTTATCTTGGCAACTTTTAAGAGTGTTTTATCTGTGGTAAATAGATCAATATTGGCACAGGCAACCGCACATGCCAATGGATTTGCCGTGAAGCTGTGACCATGGGTAAAGGATTTTTTATAATGCGTATCAAGGAAAGCATCAAAAATAGTTTGCGTCACAAGTGTCGCCGATAAAGGCATATATCCGCCTGTTAACCCCTTAGACACACACATTAAATCGGGCTTAACGGTGCATTGTTCATGGGCAAACATAGTGCCTGTACGTCCAAACCCTGTGGCAATTTCATCGAAAATCAAAAGGATATTATCTTGTTTTAAGCGATTACAAATTTTATTAATAAAATCAGGCCGACAAACCCGCATTCCACTTGCCCCTTGCATTAGGGGCTCCATAATCATGCAAGCAATTTTATTATGATGCGTTTCAAGAATAACCTCAAGCACTGCGAGCGCTTTGGTTTCAAGTTCAATTGTGGCTTCAAGTGTTTTTTGTAAAGGCGCATAAGGCACGCTGAGTGTTTCACATAAAAAAGGCTTAAACGGATCATAAAATCCTGTTGTTTGCCCTGTTGCCATTGCCCCAAAAGTATCCCCATGATAGCCACCATCGAAAGATAAAAATATTTTCTTTTCAGGATCGCCATTATTATAATGGAATTGATAAGCAAGCTTAAGCGCAACCTCGACAGCACTTGAACCATTATCAGCATAAAAAACTTTGGCAAAGTGATGATGCGTTAATGAGAGTAATTTTTCCGCAAGATTAATTGCAGGTTCATGCGTAAACCCAGCAAACATAACGTGCGATAATGTATCAGATTGCTCCCGCAATGCACGATTAATTGTTGCGTTATTATGACCATGGGTAATTGTCCACCAACTACTGATGCAATCAATAATTTCAAAATTGTCGGTGGTAAAAAGCGATGCATCTTGGGCACGGGCAATGGGAATGGCAGTTTTTTCAATGCCGTGCTGCGTAAAAGGATGCCACAAAACAGCGGCATCTCGTTGAATTAAACCGTTGCTATAATCACTCATAGCGTCTTAGAGCCTTGAAAAATGCGATTGCCTGTAAAATCATAATGACTAAATAAGGCGTTGCACCAATGAGGGTAATATTACGTAAAAAATTATTATCATAGCGTGCATAAATTAAATAAGCCGTTAAGAAAGTCAAGATGATTGCCGAAATAATGCGTGATTTACGCTTAGGATTCTCTTCACCACCTGCCATCATTCCCATAACATAGGCTGCACTATCGGCACTGGTCACAAGGAAGATAAAGGATAAGATCACGGCGAATAATGTTGTGACAGTTGAAAAGGGTAAAATATTTAACAGCTCGTAAATTCCTTTTTCTTGATGAGCAAGGATTGTTTCACCAAGCTGTGTATTGCCCAAAATTTGAATATCGTGCAAAGCCGCACCGCCAAAAACCGAGAACCATAGAAAAATAACTAATGATGGTAAAATTAACGTACTTAGGATGAATTCCTTGAAAGTACGCCCTTTTGAGATACGGGCCACAAAAATACCAATAAAGGGACAAAATGCAATCCACCATAAATAATAGGCGATTGACCAGTTTTCAACCCAAATTTCATTGCCCGAAAAATGTTTCAGGTCTGTAGATATTTTTAAGAAATTATTTAAAAACTCCCCAGTGACTGTTGTAAATGTCCGCATAATATAGCTTGTATCAGAGGCAATAAGCACAAATATTAATAATGCCAAAGCAATTAAAATATTAATGTTTGAAAGGTTTTTAATCCCTTTGCCAATATTCGTTGAGGCTGAATAGGTATAAACCACTGCAAGACTAAGGAGCGTTAATATTCTGAAGGTAATAATATCGCTGTCATTAAGAGATGGGAATAACCGCATAATCCCTTCTGAAAGACTCATAACCCCCAAGCTAAGCGTTGCAATGACACCAAATAAAACCGCAATATAAGCAATAGCATCAATGATAACCAAAATTGGTGTATAGTTTTTTAACTTAACAAGGTCAAAAATAAAATTCCCTGTTTGCATTGAGGTCGCTCGATTATACCCAAAATATCCAAAGGCAAGCGATGTTGCGGCATATAATGACCATGCATGAGGCCCCCAATTAAAGAATGTCGATAGCATCCCATGACGGGCAGCCTGTGGCGTATTGGCTGTTAAAAAATTACCGCCACCAGGGGGCGACATTGTGTGTACAACAGGTTCTGCAACACCGTAAAGCACCAGACCAACGCCAAGACCTGCGGCAAATAGCATGGAAAACCACGAAATATCTGAGAATTCTTTGGTTGCCGTATGCCCACCAATAACAATTTTACCATAACGGCTAAAGGCAATATAAAGCATGAAAAATAAAAATGCATTATTGAGCAGTAAAATAAACCAATCTAAGGATTGGCGTACATTATCATTAACCATTGTAATGATTGATGTTGTTTGCGTTGGAAAAATAAAAGCAAGCAAGGTAATAATGGCAGTTACACCATAAAGCATATTTTCGACACTTAAAATTTTGTGTTTCATTTTTACTAATTTTTGCAGATTGATTAATGAGAATAATTCATTTAAGTATCATTAAACTATCAAATCGTCAATTTTTGTTTAAAATATGTCCCATAATCCAACTATCAAAATTGGTCTTGCTGTTTCTGGCGGTATTGATTCATGCTATTTAATGCATTTTTATGCACGCCATAATCATTCTAATATTGAATATTATGTGTTATCAGTCGATCATGGCCTGCGCCCTGAAAGCGCATTGGAAGTCACACAAGTATTATCTTGGGCATCTGACCTTGGCCTTAAAGCTTATCGGCTGAATATAACAGCCCCAAAGCCCCAAAGCGGTATACAAAATTTTGCACGTAATCAGCGTTATGCCCTTTTGGCAGATGCCGCAAAAACACATAATTTAGATTATGTTTACCTTGGACATCATAGTGATGACCAAACAGAAACAATTTTATCACGGCTGAACCATAAATCAGGCTATGCAGGATTATGCGGCATGGCTGAAATGTTTTTTTACAATAATATCTGCTTTAAACGCCCTTTATTAAATCTTTCAAAAGCTGAAATTAACGCAAATATGCGTCATTATCATTATATTAACGACCCCAGCAATGATAATCAATATTATGAGCGTGTTCGCAATCGATATTTTTTGCGTGATAATCTATGTCTTAAAACAAAATTATTAAAAATATCGAATAATGCCAAGGCCCTATATTATCCATTACTGTATCAACGAAATATTTTTCTTGAGGCTTATGCCGAATATTCACCCTATGGTTATTGCCGTATTCAGCGTGATGACTTTGAAAAACAAGATGCGTTAATGCAACAAGAAATTTTGAAATATGCCATAAAATATGCGACAGGCAATTTTTACATCAAAGACTTACCGCCATTAACAGGGAAAAATTTTACAATTTCTAATGCAGAAATTTGCTTTAACAAATACCATATATTTGTTTATCGGGAAAATCGAGGCATCATTATAAATGATCCAAAACGGTTTGTGATTAAAAATGAAAAAAAGGAATACCCCCAAGAGAATATTCCTTCTAAAGCATTAAAAACGCTACCCAATTATCATTTTATCTATAAACCGCAATCACTTTATTATTTTGTATCGATATTCAACCATTTTACAAAAAAATTATAGGCTTATCCACTGACTAGGATTACCAAATGATTGTTTTTTCAACCAGCGATATCCAGTTTTATGCCAAGGCAAAACATCACGCTCTAGGTTATCAAGAACATAATCACCATAAGACGTACGCACCATCAGCACAGCATGAACGTCACCTTGTGGGCGACGTAATACGGACATGGAAACAGCATTGCGGTGAAAGCCATAGCGTTCAATCAGAACTTTACGCTTAGCAAGTGCAAAATCTTCACAATCGCCAATATCACTTACAAAACTAGTCATTTTAGGGATGCGCCAATTTTCAACAACGCCAAAACCATCCATGTCTGTTACTTGTGTAATGCTGTTATTAACCTCACGGTT
>JBLHTX010000091.1:0-7061 GCA_047627635.1 Alphaproteobacteria bacterium
TAATTACCGAAAATTAATATTAACATTATATTTATATATTGTAAATATAAAAATTAAATATATAAATATAAAACACAAATATTAAACCATCGACAAAGGGGTTGATATTGCTTGTGTTTGTGGGTATTACATAAATCATCGTCACTGCGAGTCTTTACATAGTAAAGCGAAGCAGTCCATCTTGAAGCTTATACTATCAATCGTGATGCTGGATTGCTTCGCCATACTTCGTATGGACTCGCAATGACGATAATGTTTGCTGGGTATTGTTTAAATTATAGTGCCTTTTTAACTGTTAAACTTTATTTATCTTTTTTATATTGATAGACGCTTTTTATCAGGAACAGAGTAATTAATGCATTTGAGGGTTCATTTGGGCAAAGCTTCGGAGCTTGTTGTTGGTATATCATTCGTGATATTTTCAATTGCTTGCCTTTTAATATTATGTATTAAATCATGCGTATAGGGCACAACATTTCCCAAGGATGCCGATTCATCACCTGCACGAACCGCATTGTAAAAAGCGGCATTATGCTGATTTTGTTTCACTTCCATATCTTTGCGAATAAGCTCTCGAATAAGCTCAGATGTTGAACTATAGAGCCCAGATGTCACCATGCTTTGTAGATATGCTTCAAGCTGTTCAGGTAATTTAATATGCATATTATCACTTTATCTAACTTTTATGTATCAATATAATACATAAATTATACATAGTCATTAATTTTTATGAGATTGCACCTGTTGAAAACGGTCATCGAAGGCGTTAATCATTTTATTCATGGCTTCCTCGAAAAACAAGCTGATTACTTTTTGAAGAGGGCTGAATTTCATTTCAAAATCAATCATAAACTCAACATCAGTTTGCGTATTGTTGCCGTCAACTGGTTTAAAACGCCAATATGAATTTAGCTTTTTAAACGGCCCTTTCAGATAAGTAATATCAATATTAAAGGTGTCGTTATGGCAAATGACTTTGGTAGTAAAAACCTCAGTGAAAAGCGTATATTTAATTACGAGATCTGCGATAAATTGCTCGGTATTGGCATCAATTTGCGTGACTGATTGCAAGCGAGATGCCGAACACCAAGGAAGGAAGCTTGGATATTGCCGAAAATCTTTAACAATATCAAAGGCCTGCAAAGGTGTTATTGTACAGCGTTTTTGCTTTGTAATATAGGGCATAAAGCATTAATACTTATTGTGTGGCAGCTGCTAGTTTAGCTTCTCGGGCCTCTCGCAGTAACATGAAATCCTCGTCGGCATGATAAGAGGATCGGGTTAATGGTGACGATGAAACCAATAAAAAGCCTTTTGTTTTTGCAATACGGGCATAAGTGTCAAACTGTTCAGGTGTAATATAATCCTTAACGGCATGGTGTTTAAGCGTGGGTTGTAAATATTGACCGATTGTTAGAAAGTCAATATTGGCACTGCGCATATCATCCATGACTTGCAGGACTTCTTCACGGGTTTCCCCAAGCCCCACCATAATGCCCGATTTTGTAAAAATTGTCGGATCAATTTCCTTGACCTGTTGCAATAAACGCAAGGAATGGAAATAACGCGCACCCGGTCGCACCTTGGTATATAAGGCTGGCACAGTTTCAAGATTATGATTAAACACATCGGGGCGAGCCTTCACAACAACTTCGAGTGCATCGGCTTTGCGTAAAAAGTCAGGCGTTAAAATTTCAATTGTTGTGTCAGGGCATTTATGACGAATAGCACGAATAACACGGGCAAAATGTTCAGCGCCCCCATCATCTAAATCATCACGATCGACCGATGTAATCACAACATGACGTAAACCAAGCTTATGAACGGCATCGGCAACACGCACAGGCTCGAAGACATCAAGGGCTTCTGGCATGCCAGTTTTAATATTACAAAATGAACAAGCACGGGTACAGGTATCACCCATAATCATCATGGTTGCGTGTTTTTTTGACCAACATTCCCCAACATTTGGGCATGATGCTTCTTCGCAGACGGTCGTTAAATTATTATCCCGCATAATTTGACGGGTTTCATTGTAAACTTTTGATCCAGGGGATTTAACCCTTATCCATGAGGGCTTGCGTGGTGAGGGATTATCGGGACGATGTTTTTTTTCTGGATGCCTTGCTTTATCATCAGATTTAGCAGTTAATTGCTCAGCATACGGAATATTACCATTTGATCGACGAATTGTCAAGTCATCGACATTTATTGCATCACCATCACTCACAAATGCACCCCAAAATTAGTTTTAAAATATGATACTTTGCTTATACTGCCTTTACACCATTTTGTCAAAGGGCAGTTATCATTGTCATTTCAAGGGTTTGCTGCTGGCTTTTTCTCTGCCTCTAATTGAAGATTTAACTAAATAAGACCTCTACATAATACATGAATGATTCAATATTTTATTGAGGTTGGTGTTCTGCCTGATTTTCAGATGCGTTTTTGGTGTATATTTGATTGAATATCTTGGTTAAACACACAAATTGTGTGTTTTTTGACAGCACATTTATACCATTTCTATCTTATTGCAGTCGTAAAATAAGACGCTTTTTGATACCTAAATCGTCGCTTGATCGTCCCAAAACCTTGCTCTATACGATAGCTCGTTTTGCTAATCAATTTGTTAAACTGCTTCATGCGCCTCGTCAGCCGCTTATTTCGAAATGCCTGATACATCAATCCGTTTTTAAGCCCTTTTTTCAACCATCTTGCATCTACATCCTTCGATTGTTCCTTGTCTGGTTCCTCCTCTGAAGTCTCCTTATACACCGTATTCGGGCGAGCATTGGCTGTTATCAAAGTCGCATCCACAATCGCCACAGGCGCTTGATTGACTTTCAAATGATGCGTTTCTAATTGACAGTTGATTTCTTTAAGCAGTTTCTCATATTTTTTTGAGACACAAGTTTATTACGAAAACGGCCAAATGTTGTCTCATCTGGCAGCTTGTCACCAATCGAAAATCCTGTAAATACCATAAAATCAAGCCGAATACGCAATGCTTCTTCTAAGGCAGGATCGCTTAAATTGTGCCAACTTTGTAGCAATAAACACTTGAATAACTGCACAACATCATAACCCGTGCGGCCTAAATCTGAGTGCACATCACCTAATATTTTATCAATTTTATGCCAATTTATCAACGCATCTATTTTTGATAATAAACCATTTTTATCAATATGTGCTTCAACACCGATATCAAAAAAACTGCCCATCTTTACACCATCTTTTTTTGCAATTATATACCCCTTTTATACAAAAATTTCATGCCAAAATCAAAAAATTATGCAGAAGTCTTGATAGCATTATTAAATCATGCTACTTAACAAGCATGATTACGCATCATTTTATCCCCTACGATCAATTTTATGATTATGCTATCAATCTGTGTCAAAATCCCTATGCGATATGGCTAGATAGTGCAGATATTGAGCATAAAAATGGGCATCATAGTTTCGTGATGGCTGATCCATTTGTGAAATATAAAATGAATGATTATGATATTGATTTCTTGGATCAGTTAAAAAAGCATTCGCTATTTTCTAACCAATCCCAAGCAAGTATTTATCAAGAACGTCAAAAACATCAAAATCAATTGCCGCCCTTTATTGGTGGTTTTTGTGGTTTCTTATCTTATGATTATAGCGTATTTGAGCGTTTTAATATGCCGCCCCCAACAAAAACCCATACGCATTTACCGCATATTTATGGTGGTCTGTATGACGTTGTATTATATGCTAATCATCAAACCAAAGTTGCAGGCATTACGGCACTTGCAATGCACCCAACCGAAACACCCAATCAGCGGATTAAAATCATATCTCAGATGGCACGCAAAAAGCATAATTGTGCTAGCACCGATATAGTGCCTTTAAAGTTTGACGATAATGATGCTAAGCTCTATATGAAGCAAGTGCAACAAACGATTGATTATATTGAACAGGGGGATATTTTTCAGGCGAACATAACCCGTCCGATACAAAAAAAGCGTCCAGAAAATTTTAACAGTTTACAGCATTATCTTAAATTACGCACAATTAATAATGCCCCTTTTGGGGTTTATATGCATGATACCGCGTTTCAAATTTTATCCGCTTCGCCTGAGCGTTTTTTAAAAATCAATAATCGTCATATTATTGTTGAGCCAATTAAAGGCACAATACAAAGCCATGCCGATAAAGTTATTGATCAAGAACGTCAATACACATTACAAAATTGTCCAAAAAACCGTGCTGAAAATATTATGATTGTTGATTTACTCCGAAATGATATTACGCCGCATTGTCAAACAGGATCAATTAAAGTCACGCAATTATGTAATCTACAAAGCTTTAAGGGTCTACATCATTTAATCTCAACAATTACAGCAACCATGATACCCAATGCGCATATTATTGATATTTTAAAAACGGCATTGCCAGCAGGATCAATTACAGGTGCACCCAAAAAACGGGTTTGCGAAATTATTTATGAACTTGAAAAGGCACAGCGTGGGGCTTATTGCGGCAATATTGGGTATGTTGGATTTGATGGACAATGCGATATGAATATTTTAATACGCACATTGCAAATCGACAAAAAAAATATTACTTTTAACAGTGGGTGCGGCATTACGGCACAGTCTGATCCCAAGCTTGAATGGCAAGAGACACAAACAAAAATTGCCAAAATCATCCAAATCTTTTCCAATTAGGCCTATGTTTTTAATTATTGATAATTATGATTCTTTCGTTTTTAATCTTGCTGATTATGTGCATCAAGCAGGGCATAAAACCCATATTGCTTATCACGATCAGGTCACAAACACGCTTATTGAATCAGTAAATCCTTTGGGAATTATTATCTCTCCAGGGCCTAAACACCCCAAGGATATTCCAAATGTTATCGATATTATTCATGCCTATGCAGGGGAAATACCTATATTAGGCATTTGTCTTGGTCATCAAGCAATTGGCTATGCTTATGGTGCAACCATTGGTAAAACAAGCCCAGCACATGGCTATGACGTGCCAATAACGCACAATAATCTGATATTATTTAAAGGATTACCCAACATTATTAATGTGGGGCGGTATCACTCCCTAAGTATTTTATCTGATCCATACTTTCCAAATTGCCTTGAAATTACAGCTGAAACTAATGATTCCATTATTATGGCGATAAGGCATAAAGATTATCCAATTTACGGCGTACAATTTCACCCTGAATCTATTTTAACACCTACTGGCTTGCAAATAATAAATAATTTTATTGATTTATCAAGCAACAAGTAGATAATAAGCCATGCAGTTTTTTCTTTATAATTATAAATTCTATCACCATAATGAGATGCGTATTAGCCCCTTTGATCGGGGGTTTACGCTGGGGGATGGTGTTTTTGAAACGCTTAAAATAACTAGTGCGATGCCTGAATTATGGGAGCATCATATCAGGCGACTTACACAAGGGTGTAAAATTATGCATCTTGCGTGTCCACAAGATTTATATGAACAAGCATTAAGCCTTATTAAAAAAAATAATATACAATCAGCAGTTTTAAAAATCATAATCTCTCGCCAAAGTTTGCATCGTGGATTATTAATTAATACGCATGCTGAAGCAAATATGACCATGACACTTGCCCCATTGCCAAAGCCTCCCTTATTGATTAAGGCACATATTTCGACGATTAAACGCAATGAAACTTCTCCTTTGTCACGCATTAAATCATTGAATTACGGTGATAATATATTGGCATTTCAGCATGCCCTTGATGCTGGCTATGATGATGCATTGATGGTAAATACCCAAAATCAGCCGTGCTGTTTTACCAACGGGAATATTGTGATTGAAACTCAAGAAGGGGATTTATTAACGCCGGCATCTGACACAGGGTGCCTTGATGGTACATTTTTAAAAACAATCCCCAATCTTATTTATAAAAAATTTTCCTTGAATCAGGCTATCAAAATTTGGCGTTCTAATTCAATTTCTGGACTATGTAAAGTGAGCCTTGATTTAATTAACGTCTGCCCCATAAAATAGGCTGAGAAATATCAGCGCTTACCGATTTAAGGATATTATTGACAGCACTTTTATTATCGAGTTTTTGCGTTAGAAACTCTTTGGCTTTGTCATTGTGACCTTGAAGGGCTAATATTTTTGCATAAGTACGATAAATTTGAATATTGGCTTCAGGTGTTTCCATCGCTCTTATGGCATAAAATTCGGCTTCATTTAACTCATCACTTCTAATCATCGAGGCCGCTATGTTGTTCAGTACAACAGGATTATCGGGGGATAATTCTAAGGCCTTATCATAAGAAGCGCGTGCTTCACTGTAATAGTTCAGTTTATCACTGACAACGCCTCGTAAAGAATAAAGCTTCCAGTCATATTCTTCAATTTCAAGGGCATTATCAATTTCTTTAAGCGATTCTGGGTAATTTTTTAGGTCGTAATATACTTTTGCAATTTCACTCATGATGCTAACATCCTGGGGGAAGGTTGCCTTAAATCCATAAAGCTTTGCTAGTATTTTCTGATGTGCATTTATTTTGCGACCAACATTGCTATACCCGACATAAGCAGGAGCATAATCTGGATATTGACTAATGATTTGATCCCAATATCCGAGTGCCTGAGCGTATTCTTTTTCTTCTGTTGCAAGTTTAGCAGCTTCGGATAAAATAAATTTTGGATCTTTTGCATCATTATAAGCCTCTAAGGGATCAAGAGAATTATGAGGCTGTTGTTGCGATGCGACATCTTTTTGATTTAAAAAATCATTGCTTAATGAATCAAGTTGGGCACAGCCACTTGCAAGCAAAGAAGCAATAATGATTGATAATTTTACGGGGCCTTGAGATTTTGAAGCACCATGTTTTGGCATAAAATACTCATATATTTAATTAATATTAATATATAAGATGCCTTTATAAGGTTAAAGAAAAGTTAATTTAAGTTATAAAATTTAACGATGCAATAAAAATAACTTAATTATCCAAGAAGCTTCTTAGCTTGCGTGACCGACTTGGATGCTTAAGCTTGCGTAAAGCTTTTGCTTCAATTTGCCG
>JBLHTX010000092.1:0-7054 GCA_047627635.1 Alphaproteobacteria bacterium
AATTAAAAATACAAAAAACTTTAATATATATTAAATTATTCTAAATCATGCATTTAATAACATCAATGGCAGCATTAATTTTTGTAGAATCTGTACCACCAGCTTGGGCAAAATCAGGACGACCGCCACCGCCTTTACCTCCAAGGGCTTGCGATGCAGCTTTGGCAAAATCAACAGCATTATAATGCTGGGTTAAGTCTTTGGTAATGCCAACGGCGACGCCAATTTTTTCGCCATTATTATTGATATAAGCAATAATACCAGAGCCAATTTTTTGTTTTTCAGTGTCAATTAACGCAATCAGTTCCTTTGCATTAAAGCCCTCAACAATTTGGCTGATAAATTTAATATCATTAATTGTTTCAATCGCAGCTTCTTGGGTGCTGCTTGTTGCAAGTTTTTGCTTAAGTTGTGATACATTTTTCTCAAGCTGCTTTTTATCATGCATTAGCCCTTCAATACGGTCAAGAAGGGCATGATCGGGCGTTTTTAATAGGCTTGATACGGAATCGCTTATATCCCGCTTTGTGTTCAAATAATCAAGGGCGGCTTGCCCTGTAAAAGCTTCAATACGACGAATACCACTGGCAATACCTGCTTCGGTTTCAATTACAAGACAGCCAATATCGCCAAGGGCCTTGACATGGGTGCCGCCGCAAAGCTCGATTGAGAATTGTTGTTGATTGTCAGTCTCGATATCTCCCATAAACAAGACACGCACTGTGTCTGTGTATTTTTCACCAAATAACGCTAATGCGCCTTTTTGGCGGGCAATATCGGGCGTTAAAATTTCGGTTGTCACAGATTTATTGCCATGAATAATGGTGTTAACATGTGTTTCAACTTGTCTTATTTGTTGCGGCGTTAAGGCTTTGGTATATGAAAAATCAAATCGCAATCGGTTATCAGTGACCAAAGACCCTTTTTGTGTTACACCATCGCCCAAAACACGTCTAAGGGCTTCGTGGAGTAAATGTGTGGCGGAATGGTTAGCAGCAATTTTTTTGCGTCTTTGAGTATTGATTTTTGTTGTTACCTTATCACCGACATTTAAATAACCCTTACTTATATGGCCACGCATAACATGAAATTTATCGGCTTTTTTCAGGCAATCTATAATATCAATATGCACATTATGATTCGAAACAATACCTGTATCCCCAATTTGTCCGCCACTTTCAGCATAAAAACTGGTTTTATCGCAAATAATATCAACGCTATCACCCGTTGCTTGTGCCACAGACTGACCATTTTGAATAATGGCTAATATGGTTGCAGTTTCTGTTTCGTTGGTTTCATAGCCTGTAAAATGCGTTTGTGAGATCTTATTACCAAGTTCAATCCACAGGGCTTCGGAGTTTTGAGCATTATCAACATCACGGGCAGAGCGTGCCATTTCTTTTTGCAC
Source organism: Alphaproteobacteria bacterium (assembly GCA_047627635.1). Taxonomy (GTDB): domain Bacteria; phylum Pseudomonadota; class Alphaproteobacteria; order JBCCNR01; family JBCCNR01; genus JBCCNR01. The sequence continues at coordinate 1,409 of JBLHTX010000092.1, forward strand.
CGACATTGCTGCATCAAATTCATTAATATTAACGGTAATGTTTTTTGCACGCAAAATATCTTGGGTTAAATCAAGCGGAAATCCATAAGTATCATAGAGTTTAAAAGCCGTATCGCCCGATAATATAGCACCGTTATGCATGCTGTTGGTGGCATCGTTTAATAGTGTTAATCCCCGTGATAAGGTTTTACGAAACGCCTCTTCCTCTTGTAAAAAGCTTTCATGCATAAGGGTTTGTGCTGTTACAAGCTCGGGATAATCTTGCCCCATGCCCTTAATAAGGGACGGAATAAGGCGGTGCATTAAAGGTTCTTTTGTTCCAATAATATGAGCATGACGCATGGCACGTCGCATAATACGGCGTAATACATAGCCACGCCCTTCATTGGAAGGCAAAACCCCATCGGCCATTAAAAATCCCGATGATCGTAAGTGATCGGCAAGAATACGATGTGAAAATGCAAATTCGCCCTTTGGATCAGTCTTAGTGACTTCTCCTGAATATTGAATAATTGATTGCATTAAATCAGTATCATAATTATCATGCTTGCCTTGTATTAAGGCCGCAAAGCGTTCAAGTCCCATGCCTGTATCAATTGATGGGGCAGGGAGGTTTGTTTGCGTACCATCCTTGTGGCGTTCATATTGCATGAACACTAAATTCCAAATCTCAATAAAACGATCGCCATCTTCATCGGGAGAGCCTGGGGGCCCACCAGCGATATGCACACCATGATCGTAAAAAATTTCAGAACAAGGCCCACAAGGCCCTGTATCGCCCATTGACCAAAAATTATCACTTGTATTAATGCGGATAATTTTATCGTCATTAAATCCTGCAATTTTTTTCCAAAGCGTGACGGCTTCTTCATCGGTATGATAGACAGTAACGAGAAGTTTATCAGGATTAATGCCAAATTCTTTGGTAAGTAAATCCCATGAAAATTTTATCGCATCTTCCTTAAAATAATCCCCAAATGAGAAATTACCCAGCATTTCAAAAAATGTATGATGGCGCGCCGTATAGCCAACATTATCGAGGTCATTATGCTTACCGCCTGCACGCACACATTTTTGTGCGCTGGTTGCACGATTATAAGGCCCCTTTTCAAGGCCTGTAAATCGATTTTTAAAGGGAACCATGCCTGCATTAACGAATAATAGTGTTGGGTCATCATGGGGCACAAGGGGAGAGGAATGGAGTTGTGTATGATTATGCTTGGTAAAAAATTCAAGGAATGTATGGCGTATATCATTTAATGTATTGTTATGTTTGGTCATGATAACCCTATTTTAAAATATATTTGTTGTTTGTATTTACGCTTTTTTTCATCATTTTCCAATTATAAATTTGTTATAAGCACTTTTTTTTATAATTTATCATTCTATTAACCCTCTATTAAGAACTTCTCATTCATAATGACATTACTTCAGAAGGAGTTTTATATGATAGATGGCATCGATGATGATGAAAATGGCGATGGTGAATTAGAGTTTAATGAATCCGAGCCTGCGGTTAAAAAAGCCGATAATGCAGATCAAGATAATAGTCAAGTTTTTGAGCATAAAAGACGGCGTGCCATTTTTACAGTACCTGTTGGCATTACTGTTGCGGTTGGGCGTGCAAGGCCATTAATTGGTGAATTGTTAAATATGCGTCGTGAGGCGATTATTCCATTAGATACCAAAATTAATGATCCTGTTGAATTATGGGTTGGTGAACACATGATTGCCCGTGGTGAATTGCAAGAAATGGAAGATGATTCTGGTCGGTTAAGTGTGCGCTTAACAGAAGTTGTTGAACTTGAGAATGTCATTTAGAGAATAATATTATATATGGCAAAGATTAATCATTTTTTCAAATATTGTCCATTAATGCTAGGCGTTGCATTATGCCTATGTATTTTTGGATATATATCTCCTGTGGCGGCACAATCAGTGTCGGTTGACTTTGGTCAATCTTTTACTTTATCAACAAATATTATTCAATTTTTTGTCCTTCTTACGGTTTTAAGTATTGCCCCAGGTATTATTATGATGATTACCTGTTTTCCGTTTATGGTAACAGTACTTTCGATTTTACGCCAAGCAATGGGTGTACCGCAAACACCGCCCAATATGATGATTATGTCGCTTGCAATGTTTTTAACATTTTATGTGATGCAGCCAACTTTTGAAAAAGCATGGAATGAGGGTTTATCGCCTTATATGGAAGGCACAATTAACGAACAAGTTGCATTCGATAAAACAGTGCGACCACTTCGTGATTTTATGGAGCAACGTGTTTCAATTGAAACATCAAGCTTTATGCAAAATCTATCATCTGAACGAGACCCATTAGATGATGAGATAAAATTAAGTGTTTTAATTCCAGCCTATATGATTACAGAGATTGAACGTGCTTTTAAAGTTGGTTTTTTGATTTTTATTCCTTTTGTGATTATTGATTTAGTTGTTGCAGCTTTATTAATGTCAATGGGGATGATGATGCTTCCGCCTGCATCAGTATCATTGCCAATAAAATTAGCATTTTTTACATTATCAAATGGGTGGAGCTTACTTGCGACAGCCCTCGTGAAAAGTTATACGGAGTAGTGAGATGAATAGAAATACGAACGCTGATCATGCCACAGATATTGATGCCGGTGAAGGTGGTTTTTTAGGAAAAAAAGCCAATATAGGAATGTCCAATAATGAACGGGCGGCCATTATATTATATGTCTTAGGGCCTGCAAAGGCAGCCCCTATTTTTGAACAACTTAACGCCGATGATCATCGTGCATTTGCCAAATCAATGCATAAAATGGGTTTTGTTGATAGTAAAAACATTGAAGAAACCCTAAAAGAATACCTTTCAAACGTGCGTAATGATGGCCCTATTCGTGGTGGATCGAATGAGGCAAGGCGTTTCTTGGCTGAATTACTGCCAAAAGATATGGTTGAGCAAATCATGGAAGAGGTTGATGATCGTTATGATGCTAATATTTGGGATCGTGTGTCGATGGCCCCTGATCAAACTTTGGCACATTATTTGCGTGGTGAACAAATGCAAACAATTGCTGTTATTTTATCACGAATCAAATCAGAAAAAGCTGCGCGTGTCCTAGACTTGTTCCCAGAAGATAAGGCAAGTGGTATTATTCAGCAAATGGCACGTCTTGGCTCCATTGATCGTGCAGTGCTTGATGATGTACAACAAGCTTTACGCCATGATTTCTTGACAATGCTTATGAAGCAAAGTGCGACACGCAAACCAAGTGATATTATTGCCTCTATTTTAAATAATATACCTGGTTCAAAATCACAAACCTTTTTGGACGAAATACGTTCTGTTGATGAAGCAACCGCAGAAACAATACAACGGACTATGTTTACATTCGAAGATTTCTCACGCAGAATTGATCCAATTTCCTTACAAAAAATTATCAAAGAAATCACCTCTGATAATCTTATCATGGCGCTTAAGATGGCTGAACAAAAACAACCAGACGTTTATAATTATTTTATCGATAATATGTCAAAGCGCGCAGCAGAAGGCATTAAAGAAGAAATTGAAGGTTTTGGTGCATTACGCCTTAAAGATGCTGAAATGGCACAGCAAGAGATTATCCGTATTACGCGTGATTTAGCAAAATCAGGGATTGTAGAAATTATGGATATTGAAGAAGGCGCTGGTGATGCTGGCGGTGCGTCAATGTTGTAACATGGAAGATATTAGGTATTGCTTTTAAAATAATACCCAATATTTTTACAATCTTTTAAAATTTAAAATTTAAGGTTTCAGCTTATCGGGCAGTCCATCCACCATCCATGGATTGCGTTGTCCCTGTGATTTGTGCTGCATCGTCAGTTGATAAGAATGCTGCGAGTGCACCAATTTGATGAGGGGTTGCAAATTGATGTGAGGGTTGTTTTTCGCTAAGTAATTTAATTGATGCCTCTTCATTGCTTATATTATTATTAGCAGCAATTTTATCAATTTGTGCTTGGACAAGTGGCGTTAAAACCCATCCTGGGCAGATAGAATTAACGGTAATATTTTCTTGTGCAGTTTCAAGTGCAATAACCTTACTGAGGCCAACAAGACCATGCTTTGCTGCAACATAGGCTGATTTTCCTGCCGATGCCACAAGGCCATGGGCAGAAGCAATATTAATAATCCGCCCAAAATCATGTTCACGCATCATTGGTAAGACTGCTTGTGATAATTGAAAGGGAACAGTTAAATTAAGCTTTAGAATAAAATCCCATTTCTTAATTGGGAATGTTTCAATCGGAGACACATATTGAGCCCCAGCATTATTAATTAAAATATCAATTTTACCCGTTAATTTTTTACTTTCGGCAATTAAGGCTTCACAGCCATTCTCATCCAGTAAATTAATATCCTGATAACAGGCCTTAACGCCGTAATTTTGAATTTTTGCTAAAAAACTCTGAATATTATCTTTTTCGGTTGTGAGGCCTGTAATAATAACATTTGCCCCAAGGCTCGCGAATTTTTCTGCAATGCCTGCACCAATGCCGCTTGTCGATCCTGTAATCAGGGCGGTTTTACCTTTTAACATAATATATTCCTTTGATTTATTTTTCTTAGCATAATTTAATATTATTATGTGTGCAAGGCTTGCCGAATAATTTAATTCCGTTTAAAAGAGAAGTAACTTAAGGAGACACATATTATGACCAAATTTTCATCAGATTTACTTTTCGATGCAATGCAAATAACCGATGCTGCTGCGCGTGCTTGTTATCATTTCATTGGACGAGGCGATAAAAATGCTGCCGATAAAGCTGCAACAGATGCTATGCGGAGTGCATTTGACACAGTCGCCGTATCGGGTACAGTCGTGATTGGCGAGGGAGAGATGGATGAAGCTCCCATGCTATATATTGGTGAGAAAGTTGGCAAGGGCGGCGTTGAGATTGATATTGCGGTTGACCCTCTTGAAGGTACAAAATTATGCGCCGATGCAGCAGCAGGATCAATGACAACACTTGCAATTGCACCACGGGGCACATTACTACATGCACCTGATATTTATATGGATAAAATTGCCGTTGGTGCAGGCTTACCAATTAATGTCATTAGCCTTGAGGCAACACCTGCTGAAAATGTCCTAGCGGTTGCCAAAGCAAAAAACTGTAAGCCAAGTGATATTGGTGTGTGTATTCTGGATCGCCCACGTCATCAACATATTATTGACTCGATTAAAACCACAGGGGCACGCATTGTTAAAATTACTGATGGCGATGTTGGCGGTGCAATTTTAACAGCTGACCCCGATTCAGGTATCGATATTTATATTGGCAGCGGTGGCGCACCAGAGGGCGTGTTGGCAGCGGCTGCATTAAAAGCTATTGGCGGACAAATGTTTGGACGCTTAATGTACGAAGAAGATGCACAGCGTGAACGGACAAAATCACTTGGTATTACAGACCCAGACGCGATTTTATCGATTAATGATATGGTAAAATCAGACTGTATTTTTTCGGCAACAGGTGTGACAACGGGTGAAATGATTAACGGCATTTATAAAAAACATGACCAATTAATGACCGAAACTTTTGTTGCCAACAGCTTTACTAAAAAGTTTTATAAAATAATTTCATAATTTCATAATTTAATTGTCATTTAATATTTAT
>JBLHTX010000093.1:0-6943 GCA_047627635.1 Alphaproteobacteria bacterium
TATCACATAAAATATCACGCAAAATATCATGGGGCATTAACAATCATTAAATTAGATGCCCTACCCTAATAATGACATAAAAAAGCACAAAACATACTTACATAAGCTTTGTGCAATATAGATAATAATTTAAAGGTAAAACCCTTTATCAGCCTAAGGGTAAGAACCCTTTATCCTTGACGTACTTTACAACGCTTCATTGTGCTGTTGATAATATAAAGCCGACCACGACGCTTTACAACTTGACAATCTTTGTGGCGTTTTTTTAGAGCACGGATAGAGTTACGCTTTTTCATGACAAATAATCCAGATTACAAATTTTCTATATCTTAAATATTAAAGGTTAATAATTTATGGTGGGCGTGGGCAGGATCGAACTGCCGACCCCTACAATGTCAATGTAGTGCTCGTACCACTGAGCTACACGCCCTAAATTTTTATAACTCTAATAAAAAACTAATTAGTGCCTTTTTAGCATCATAAATTAAAATTGCAAGCCTTTAATTGCATTTTATGCGACAGGATATAAAGCTTTTTTAAATGCATATCCAATCTACTTACTGTATAATGCGGTAATTTTATGAAGCATCAGGATATATGACTAAAAAATTCTCTATTGCACCTATGATGAGTTGGACGGATCGCCATTGTCGCTATTTTCATCGCTTGCTATCGTCACAAGCTATTTTGTACACTGAAATGGTCACTGCTGAAGCCATTGTTCATGGTGACTTAAAATCGCTCCTCGGCTTTTCCCCCCAGGAACACCCTATTATTTTACAACTTGGTGGTTCAGATCCCAAAAAACTATCCAAAGCCGCTATAATTGCAACTGATTTTGGGTATGATGGTATTAATTTAAATGTAGGTTGCCCCTCGGATCGTGTCCAATCGGGGGCATTTGGTGCGTGCTTAATGCACAATCCCAGTCTTGTTGGCGAATCTGTTGCAGCAATGCAATCAGTTACAAACCTGCCAATTACGGTTAAATGTCGCCTTGGTATTGATGATGATGAGCCATCTCAAACGCTACCGAATTTCATTGAAACAGTGCATCAAGCTGGTTGTCAAACCTTTATTATCCATGCCCGAAAAGCATGGCTTAAAGGCCTATCTCCCAAGGAAAATCGTGACATTCCGCCCCTTGATTATGCTTTAGTCTACGATATTAAGAAACAATATCCACATTTACATATTGGTATTAATGGCGGCATTAACGACCCTGCTGATTGGCAAACACATTTAAAATATGTTGATGAAGTTATGGTGGGGCGTGCAGCATATCATACGCCTGAAATTTTAACACAGGTTGATGAAAAAATTTATGGACATCAAGTGCTTGCCCCAGATTATCGCAATATCATTGAAAAAATGATGCTTTATTGTGATCAGCAAAAATCTAAAAATGTAAAGCTTTATCATATTATACGCCATATGCTTGGCTTATTCCATGGACAACCCAATGCACGCCTTTGGCGACGTATTTTAACAGAGGAAGGCACAAAAGAAGACGCAAAAAGCACATTACTTCTTGATGCTTATAATGCCTTTAAAGCAAAATAAGTTTTATTTTTTAACGCTTTAAAATTTTTCAAAAAATCTGTTTTAATAAGCTTAAGATAACCGCTTTTTAATCTATTTGCGATATAATCAGTAGGGTAAACCAGTAATAACCATGAAGCGAGTAGTATAGTAATGGCAAATATCTTATTAGCAGAAGACGACGAAGCATTGGCAAGTTTTTTAGTAAAATCATTAAAGCGCGCAGGGCATCGCGTTACCTTTGCTCGTGATGGCATTGAAGCTTACGAAAAGATTCTATCCGCAAATTATGATCTTCTTTTAACCGATCTTGCAATGCCGGGTATGGATGGAATAGATTTAGTAAAAAAAGCCCGTGAGCATTTAACAAATTTACGTGTTATGTTTATTACTGGCTTTTCGGCGGTCGCAATTGAAGAAAATATGCATGAAACAGAAATAATCTCAAAGCCTTTTCATCTCAAAGAACTAACTGATCGCATTGAAACAATGCTTAAAAATGATCTTGATAATTTATCCAAGACGATAGAAGAAAAAATTCAAAATAATATCATAGAAACATCTAGCGATACTGATAAATAATAATTCAGTACATTGCCTAAGGTGTTTATAATATTACTCAGTAATTAAAATTTCATCAGGCATAATATATCCGATTTTCTTGGCATATTCACCAAGTAAATCAGGATCAATTTGCCCATCTCCTGCCCCAAGGGATGTAATTTTATTTTCTAAACTCAATCTTTCTTGATTTAATATTTTATGTGTTTTTGACAGGGTTTGTAATTCTTTTGTCAGGGATTCCTGTGCAATTAAACCACGCTCACCGTGATATGTATGATATATAAAATAGCTAAAAATAAACAATGCAAATAGCCAAACCATATGCTTTGCTGATAAAAAATGTAAGGGATACATATATGATACCTGCCTTTATTCAATTGTTGTATAATCTGAGTCTGCGACAAAGCCAATGATAATTTTTGATTGGGTTAAATCATAATGTTCCATAGGCACAGTAATTGTTTTTTGTGCTGTTGCTTTCAAAATAGCAATGTTGTTTTCTAAAGTATGCGTATTCTCTAACGTAAGTATGTGTATTGTTTTTGACGTTTCTTTTGAAGTTTTTGGGGCATTACTTATTGTGTTATTGGGGACTAATGATAATTCAATATAGTATTTAATCGGGATATGTGCATTATGCGAATGCTGTGCTATCTGATTATAAGGCGACTGAACGTCAATATTAATGTGTGTTATTGCATTATCATTTACCCTAAAGCAATTATTGTTTTTCAGTGTTAATGTTGCGTCTAGGCGGATTGTTTTTTTGTCATACGACTTAATAATTAAGCGATTTGCAGCATCGCTTATAATCGTATCAAGGCAATATTGTGATTTTTGATTTGGATTATCAGAAACAAACTCAGCACATGATACAAGCATCAATAGAATAAAAGTAAAAAAATAACGTGATATTAGTGTGTGCATAAATGTATATTATCCTTTTTAAAGTGATTCGTAAAACAAAAATATCATGATAAAATTCGCTGTTCTCCTATTTTAAATTATTGCTATTTACGTATGAATTTGCTAGAAACTTAACGTATTATATTCTCAGCATGTTGATCAAGGAATTTGAATTATGGTTTCTCATAATATAAAAAGCGATATCAAGCTCATAGCTTGCAAATCTAATCAGCCCCTTGCCCAAGAAATGAGTAATATTTTAAATATTGACCTCACAAAATTCACTTCTAAACGCTTTAAAGATCATGAAATTTTTGTTGAAATTAATGAGAACGTTCGGGGACGCGATGTTTTTGTGCTGCAATCAACTTCCTTTCCTGCCAACGATCACTTAATGGAACTTCTTATCACCATTGATGCCCTTAAACGTGCCTCAGCAAGGCGTATTACCGCAGTTCTTCCTTATTATGGATATGCACGTCAGGATCGTAAAACAGCGGCACGCACACCTATTTCAGCTAAGCTTGTTGCAGATTTAATTACGACATCGGGTGCTGATCGTGTTTTAACCCTCGATTTACATGCAGGGCAAATCCAAGGTTTTTTCAATATCCCAACCGATAATTTATTTGCCGCTCCTGTTTTCGCCAAAGACATTCAAGACAATTTAAAGCCACATGAAGATTTACTTATTGTATCGCCCGATGTTGGGGGTGTTGTTCGTGCTCGTAATCTTGCTGAACGCCTTGGAACAGGCATTGCAATTATCGATAAACGCCGTCCCGAGGCTGGAAAATCAGAGGTTATGAATATTATTGGTGATGTCAAAGGCAAAAAATGTGTTCTCATTGATGACATTATTGATTCTGGTGGCACATTATGCAATGCGGCAACAGCCTTGCTTGATGCAGGTGCTGGTGAAGTATCAGCTTATATTACGCATGGCGTTTTATCCAATGGCGCTTATCAACGGATTCAAGACTCTGCCTTAAAAGAGCTTATTATTACCGATTCCATTCAGGCAACGCCCGAGGTAATCGCAACATCTAATATTCGTGTTCTATCAATTGCCCCTCTTATGGCTGAGGCAATACGCCGTGTTGCGCTTGAGGAATCCGTTTCTGGTCTTTTTGATTAATATTAAAAATGTGAAAATGACTGATATTGATCCGTATTTTCTTTGTCATTAACAATACCAATACATGATAAGCGTGTTTGATGTTGATTAGCAATATCCATTAAAAACTGTGTATCATGATGACTTGTGAATAAAATTTGATAATCGTCACCGCCATATAGTGCAGATTGCAATGCATAGTCACGATGTGCAATATCAGCACATGGAACCTTTGTATTATCAATATCAAAGCCTAAAATTTTGTTACTACTATCAATCATTTTTTGTAAATCCCCCAATAATCCATCAGAAATATCCATAGATGCATTCATATAAGGTGCAAGGGCAATGCCGCAATTTAACGGTGGCTCTGGCAATAAATAAGTGTGTTCAAACAGCGATATATCGCCTTGAATGTTTAACGCATCGGGTTTATTAAGTCGTAAATCAAGACCAATTTTTGATAGTCCCAAAGTACCTGTAACATAAATTTTATCACCCAAGGCAATATTACGACGCAGCGGCATTGCATGGTGACAAAGCCCCAAGATTGTTATCGAAATTGTTAAGGTTTTTCCTGTCGTTGTATCACCACCAAGTAAAGCAATATCATAATAATTTAAATCCTCTTTTAAGGCTTTAAATATTTTACTTTGTGCGGCTTCATTATGATAACGCTTTGGTAAGCAAAGACTTAAAAGCATTCCATAAGGCTTTGCCCCTTTTGATGCAATGTCGGAAATATTGGTACGAATGGCTTTTTTAATAATATATTCAATCGGATCATCTTTGAAAAAATGAACATCCTCGCAAAGGCTATCTTGGGAGGCAATTAATTGTTTCTTTCTAATATCAGCAATAATACACACATCATCTGACAAATTTAATGCATTAGGCGTGCCTTGTGTGTTTGGCTTAATAAGCCCTTTTAAACGATTAATAAATTCAAATTCTGACATAATAAGAATATAGTAGTTTTAATAACTTTTTTCCATGACTTTTTTACCATATATGCGTATAAAACAGCAACAAATGGTGAATAAAATGCTTGAATTTAAAGATCGTCCTTATCGTCCATGTGCTGGAATTTGCCTTATGAATAAGGCAAACCATATTTTTGTGGGGCAACGTATCGATTCCTCCCAAGATGCATGGCAAATGCCGCAAGGCGGTATTGATGAGGGTGAAACCACATTCAAAGCCGCTATGCGTGAAATGCTTGAAGAGATTGGTACAGATAAAGCCCATCTTGTTGCTGAGCTTGCAAAACCGCTTGATTATGATTTACCAGCTGATTTGGCAGATAAAATGTGGCATGGCCAATATCGGGGGCAAAGGCAATATTGGTTTTTAATGCAATTTACAGGCACCGATAATGACATTAACCTCGCAACCGAACACCCTGAATTTAGCGCTTATAAATGGGTAAACCCGCAAAAACTCCCAAGCCTAGCGATCAGCTTTAAGCGTGATATTTACCAGTCAATTATTACCGAATTTGCACCATATTTTACCATAGAGCAAACATGATACCATCAAAAAACATATCAGGAAACGCCAAATGGGACGCTGTCTTTTATTGGCTTATGATTATTGCGGCTATGATTATTGCTATGGTCATTGTCGGGGGATTTACCCGATTAACAGGATCAGGTCTTTCAATTACGCAGTGGAAACCTTTATATGGTGCAATACCACCGCTTAATTTAAGTCAATGGATGCAAGAATTTAAAGCCTATCAACAAATCCCCCAATTTAAACTTTTAAATGCTTCTATGACATTGGAAGAATTTAAATATATATTTTGGTGGGAATGGGGGCATCGTCAACTTGGACGTTTTGTCGGCATTGTGTTTCTTGTGCCAATGCTTTACTTTTATTGTACCAAAAAAATCCCCGAAAGTTATGGTAAAATCGTTATTTTACTGTTTTTGGGTGGTGGATTGCAAGGTTTAATTGGTTGGCTTATGGTAAAATCGGGTCTTGCTGAGCGTGTTCACGTATCGCAATATCGACTTGCACTTCATTTGACCTTTGCACTTATCTTATATTATTGGGTATTTTACACGGCATTATTAATGCATCAAAGACGCTTTTTTGAACTCCCCAAAATATCACTTTCTCTCATTTTAACAATTTTTGTCTTCTTGCAAATCATCTCAGGGGCGTTCACAGCAGGCACACATGCTGGGTACATTTACAATACATGGCCTTTAATGGATACTCAAATTATCCCTAATGGTTTATTTAATGGTGGCTTAATGTCTTTATTTGAAGACCGCTTAACCATTCAATTTATCCATCGTAATTTAGCATTAATTGTTTTTGGTCTTGCCTTATGGATTGCGTATCGTGATATAAAGCGTAAGAGATTTATAAATGCTAGTCTTTTACTTATTGTTATCAGTGTACAAATTATCCTTGGTATTATTACGCTCATTACTGTTGCCCCCGTCAGTCATATTGAGCTTGCAGCACTTCATCAATTGGGCGGTGTTGCGGTTTTATCGGTATGTTGTTATTTAAATGTGCAAACTACAAAATAGCCATGACCGCATTTATTTTTTATTAACCATTTATTTATAATCTAAAAAAAATTATATTATATTTGGTGATATGAAAAAAATTACAATCCTTGGCCTTGGTTATATTGGCTTACCAACTGCTGTTTTATTTGCCGAAGCTGGTCTTCAGGTGCATGGTTACGATATTAATGATAATATTATTGATAAGGTAAGCCAAGGGATTCCTCATTTTAATGAACCTGATCTTGATGTTTTGCTGAAAAAAAATTGTCAAAATGGCTTATTTACA
>JBLHTX010000094.1:0-6834 GCA_047627635.1 Alphaproteobacteria bacterium
TGTTTGTAATTTTTGTTTTATATCTTGGCATTCACTGAGGCGTTGCTTTGTTTCGTCAATCACTTCGGGCTGGGCACGCGCGACAAAATTTGCGTTTGATAAACGTCCTTCCATTGCCCCAATATCTTTGGCTGTTTTTTCAAGTTCTTTGCTGAGACGCTCTTTTTCCTTGGGGATATCAATAAATTTACCCACCCCAAGTTTTGCAGTAATATAGCCTGAAACAAAACTAATATTTCCATCATTTATATCATCTTGATTAAGAATAACCCGTGCCATCCGATTAATAATTTCTTGATTACTATTGATTGCAATCTGTGACGCAGAGCTTGTATCACTTATATTAAGCATTAATTTTGCACTTGCAGGTACATTTAACGAAACACGAAGCGAGCGAATATCTGTAATCAAAGCAACAATAATATCAATTTCTTGTGCCTTAGAAACAGTGAGGTTTATACCCTCGGGAAGCTTAGTAAAAATCAAGCGTTCTTGAGATTCATGGGTTGTAATTTCTGCTAATTTTTCTGTAATAAACGGCATCACTGGATGCAATAATATATAGGCACACCGCAAAATATAGGCTGTTACATTTTGAATTTCAGCCTTAACATTGACATCATCACTTGAAAGCAGTGGCTTTGCCATTTCAATAAAATGATCGCACATATCATTCCACACAAAATGATACAGACCATTAGCATAATCATTAAAGCGATACGCATTCAAGGCATGATGCGTTGTGTCAATCGCAACATTTAATTTTTCAACTATCCAATGCGACAAGGCAAGCTTTGTAGTTGTAGGATCAAAAGTTGGATCATACTTACAGCCATTGCTATTGGCAAATTTTGAGGCATTCCAAAGCTTTGTACCAAAATTACGATAACCCTCAACACGTTGTTTCGAGAGTTTAATATCACGCCCCTGTGCTGCCATTGCCGTAAGCGTAAAGCGTACAGCATCCGCACCATAAGCATCAATGAGTTCAAGCGGATTAATAACATTCCCCTTGGATTTAGACATTTTTTGCCCTTTTTCATCACGCACCAAAGCATGAATATAAATATCTTTGAATGGAAGAATTTTTTGATTTTTGATTTTTGATTGATCCGTGACATAAGATGTCATCATGACCATACGGGCAACCCAAAAGAAAATAATGTCAAAACCTGTAATAAGAACATTTGATAAATAAAGCGTTTCATCTGGCTTGTGCGTCGCATTATCAAAAAAATCAAGCGTTGTCATAGGCCATAAAGCCGATGAAAACCATGTATCCAAAACATCAGGGTCTTGGGTTAAGGTAACGCCCTTTCCTGCTTGTTTTTGGGCTTCCTCAAGGGTTTTGGCAACATAAAAATTGCCGTTTTCATCGTACCAAGCAGGAATTTGATGCCCCCACCATAATTGCCGAGAAATGCACCATGGTTGAATATCTTTAAGCCAATTATCGTAGGTTTTTTTCCAATTTGGAGGCGTAAAGTTAATTTCTTCTTTTTCAACAAATTCAAGGGCTTTTTCTGCTAATGGCTTCACATCAACATACCATTGATCGGTCAAAAAGGGCTCAATAACTGTATTTGAACGATCGCCATAAGGAATTTTTGTCGGATGCGGTTTGATTTCCGTAAGAATTTCAGTTTCCATCAGTGCTTTGATTAATTTCTTGCGCGCAAGCAAGCGATCCATATTTTGATAATCGGCTGGCACATTATCGTTAAGCGTACCGTCCTTGTTTAAAATATTAATCATAGGTAAGTTGTGACGTTGCCCTACCTCAAAATCATTAAAATCATGGGCAGGTGTAATTTTTACAGCACCCGTCCCCATTTCAGGATCAGCATAATTATCGGCAATGATCGGAATTTTACGACCATTACACGGAATAATTGCCATTTTACCCAATAAATGCTGATAACGCTCATCCTCTGGATTGACCGCAATCGCACTATCACCAAACATGGTTTCGGGTCTTGTGGTGGCAATAATAATCGTTTCATCGCTGCCCTCAATGGCATATTTAAAGTGCCACAACGAACCCTTAATATCGGTCGAGACAACCTCGAGATCAGAAATTGCAGTTTGCAAGTGGCAATCCCAATTCACAAGCCTTTTATCTTTATAAATCAAGCCTTCCTGATGAAGCTTAATAAAAACATCAATAACGGCATCGGATAGCCCCTGATCCATGGTGAAACGCTCACGAGAGAAATCGGCACTCGCGCCCAATCGCTTAAGTTGATCTATGATTGTGCCGCCTGATTCTGCTTTCCAGTCCCAAATTTTTTCAATAAAAGCTTCACGCCCAAGATCAGATTTTTTAACGCCTTGTGCATCTAATTGACGCTCGACAATGGCTTGTGTGGCAATACCTGCATGGTCACAGCCCACTTGCCATAACACATTTTTCCCTTGCATACGGTTATAACGCACCAAAATATCTTGCAGGGTATTATTCAAAGCGTGCCCCATATGAAGCGAGCCAGTCACGTTTGGCGGCGGTATCAGGATACAAAAATTATCAGGATTATCGCCCTCTTTATTCGCACCAGCTTTAAAATGTCCTGCATCAAGATCATTCTGATAAAGGCGTGCTTCTTCGGTTTTAAAATCAAAATATTGTGAGAAACCTGTTTCGTCATTTAAATCAGTCATAGACCATATCCAGCAAAGAAATTTTATTTTGTCTTCTTTTAAAGGACTCTGTTTATGTCCGCAAGCGGTTTATTCGCTTAAAATATTTCTACTGATATAATCAGTAATTTTATGAATTGCATGATCTAAATTATCATTTTGAACAACCATATAAGGATAGTGTTTATTAATACTAGAACGCTCAAGAAAGCCTTGCCTTAGGCGTTCAAAATACTCAACTGAATTTGCATCATTATGATTTTCAATGCCGCGTTTTTTAATTCTTTTATAAGAAACAGCGCCCTCACAGTCAATGACAAAGCAAATATGCGGTAATATTGGCGTTACAAATTCCGTAACAAGCATATCGATAATATTTTCTGGAATTGCCTGCATCACAGATTGATAGACGTAAGAGGAATCAATGTAACGATCGCAAAGCACAATTTTATTGTCCTGCAATGCAGGCGCAATAATGCGTTCTATGTGGTCACGCCGCGCGGCAAATAATAAAAGCAACTCGGTCATATCAGATGGCTTTGTAGATCCATGAAAGATCAGCTGTCTAATATTTTCAGCAAGCACAGTGCCGCCTGGTTCACGTGTCACAATATGGTCAATATTTTGTAAGTTTAAATAATCTGCTATTTTTTGAATAATAGTTGATTTACCAACAGCCTCAGAGCCCTCAAATGTAATTAATGCACCTTTTTGCATTATAAAGCTATGTCAGAATTAAATTTTGGTGCACCAAATAAAAAATAACTAAGAGATGTCCAAATACGCCCTATAAAATCGGTTTTCAAAATTGTTTTACTTGCGATAATATCAGTACTTGTTTTATTGGGTTGGCTTTGTGTGGTAATAAAAATTTTTCCGACAACATCACCCTTATTAATTGGTGCAATAAGCGGCAAATTATATTTAATTTCTGCCTTGATTAGGTCACGATCTAGGCGTTTTGTTAGAATATCAAGATTATCCTTAAGCGTTACATCGACCGAATCGTATTTACCAAGATAAACAGGGATCTTTGCAATATTTTTATCTTTTTTTAATGTTAAAGTTTCAAAAGCAGAAAAACCATAGCCTAAAATTTTTACACTTTCATGGCGACGCTCTTTATTGGAGCCAAGACCAGAAACAACTGATATAAAATGCATATTATCCCGCTTGGCAGAGCCAACAAGACAATAACCAGCCTCTTTTGTGTGACCTGTTTTAATGCCATCAGCACCTGCAAAATGCGTAAGCAATGGATTGCGATTACTTTGTTTTATTTTATTCCAAGTAAATTCTTTGGCGGAATAAATCGGATAATATTCCGGAAAATTATCAACTAATGCGCGCCCTAAACTTGCAAGATCACGCACTGACATACGATGATTTTCATGCGGTAGTCCAGTTGGGTTCGCAAATGAGGAATGTGTCAAATTAAGTTTTTTTGCGATATTATTCATGCGTAGCACAAATCCATCTACGGAGCCTGACAAGCCCTCTGCCAATGCCACACACGCATCATTACCCGATTGAATAATTGCACCCTTAAGTAAATTTTCAACGCTTACCTTGTCATTGACCTTAAGGAACATGCGTGAGCCTTCTTGTCGCCATGCATTTTCTGATATATGAAATTTATCATCAAGCTTAATATCTCCATTTTTAAGGGCATCAAAGATAAGATAAATTGTCATCATTTTTGACATCGATGCGGGCGGAATGGATAAATCAGCATTTTTTTCATATAAAACATATCCAGATTTTGCATCAATAAGAATTGCTGCTTTGGAGGTAGTCGTAATATCAGCATAAAGCCCCTGAGGGACAATATTTAACGCCAAAGATGTGATTACAATAAATATGTTAGCAGAAAACCACTTCATGTATGTCTCATTATTAAAAGGTATTTTTAAATTAATTGTATGAATTATTAACAATTACAGGATCATTTATCCCATATTGGCTAAGCGCGTCAACTGTATCACGCAATTCTTGTTGATTTTTATATCCTTCAAGGGATACTTCTGATAAAATTCTACCCTGACGTGATATTTGATTAACCTTTACGTTACCAAGAGAAGCAATATTTTGCCTTAAAATATTAACATTATTTTGGTTCGCGAATACCCCAACTTTGATTGAGTAAGATTGATTATTATTACTTACAGAATCGTCTCTTGTTGCAAAATCCTCTGTGTCTTGTATGGTATTATAAGGTGTTTGATCTTGATAAATTGGAATAAGGTTTTGTGTTTGTGTATCCGCATATTGCGTATCTTGGTACAAAGGGGCATTATTCCCCATAACATTATCATTATACACATTACTCTGGATAGAGGGGGCATATTGTGGATTTATTGCCTGATTATTGGCAATAAGTGCTTGAGGCACTGGTTGTTGTATTTGGGGGCGATACCCTTTGCCGACCTGAATACTGCCATCAGGTGAAATTAACGTAATATTTAAAGGGGGTTCGGCTATTCGAACACGCACACGTGCAAGTCCAGCATTCTTAGACCCCAAAAGCTCGGCTGCACGCCTAGAAAGATCAATAATACGATCATCAGCAAAAGGGCCACGATCATTTACACGCACATATAGTTTTTTGCCATTATCAAGATTTGTAACCTCAACATAACTTGGCAGCGGTAACGTGGTATGTGCTGCAGAAATTTTATTTTCATCAAATCGTTCACCATTGGCCGTTGATTTGCCGTGAAAACCTGGTCCATACCAAGAGGCAATCCCAATTTCATCATAAGAATTATTGATTTCGGGCGTATACCATACACCATTAATTTGATAAGGCCGACCAACTTTTTGTTTTTCTATTTTAGGTTTTTGGCTATCATAATAACTCGAATTACCATCACTCATTACTTGCTTCGAGGTTGTGCTACAAGCACTCATGCTAACGATACTAACGAGCAATATAATGTGATTAAAACAGTAAAAACGCATATTGGTGATTCCTTGACTACATAATACAGCCTAACATAGTTATAATAAACGCCCAATATTATTATAATAATATTTTTATACAACACACTTTGACACATCATTTTTAACGCGATCTAGCCTGTTTTTTAGTTCAGCATTTTCTTTAATGAGGATTTCGTAATAAGCTTCTTGTTTTGAAACATAAAGCCATGAGATGATTGATGTTATAACGACACCGAACAACACCGCATAGATTAAAAAAAGCCATACTGCTAATTTAACATCAAAATTCCCTAGATAAAACATAGGGCTAAAGTAAATTGTAACACTATGATCATTGACGAGAATGAAAAACATTAAAAAATATGCAATACAAGCAAGCAATAAAAATATAATAATACGCTTTATGGCAATTGCAATTTCAGACATCTTTTACGCATCCAATAAATATTATAAATAACCGCTACTTATGATGAATAGCGGCTATTGTTTTAAAATTAGTTTACTGCTTCTTTAAGGTCTTTTCCAGACTTGAAATGAACAACATTTTTTGCTGCAATCTGTACGGGTTCCCCGGTGCGTGGATTACGCCCCATTCTTTCAGGTTTTCCAAGCACTGAAAATGCACCAAATCCACGAATTTCAACACGATCACCACGTACCAAAGATTCACTAATTTCATTGAAAATAATATCAATAGATTTTGATAAAACATCAGAATCAAGGGTGTCATTTTTTTCTAACATTGCGGAGACAAGTTCACTTTTTTTCATTTTTATAATCCTTATTATTGTCAATGTTCTATAAACTGTAATGTTTAATGATTCTAACTGTGCCAAAGACTTAACAAGCCGTCAACATTATTTCTGCTTGTTGGCCAAAAATTTCCTGTTGTTTTAAAAAAATGTCCCATAAACATATTAAATATCTGATTAATAAGAAAATCATCCGAAGATTCTTCAAGAGAAACAGATTCGATATTAATGCTTTCATCAAATTTATAGTGCTTAATAAGATATGATTTGGCCTCAAATTGACCACCAATGGCATCAATCAACTTGTTATTAACGGCTTGTTGCCCCGTAAAAACACTCCCATTTGTTAATGAAGAAAAGTTTTCAGGCATAATATTCGGCCGACGCTCTTTAACAAGATTTTGGAACCAAAGATTGGTATCCTCTACCATATTTTGTAAATTTTCAAGCGCTTCTGGTGGCGTATTTGAGAAATAATTAGGTTCTCCCTTGATTGGCGAAC
>JBLHTX010000095.1:0-6818 GCA_047627635.1 Alphaproteobacteria bacterium
GTTTTATGCGGAATAGACCTGAGATAGTCAAAAACATAAGCCTTGGATAGACGATCCGATCCTGCCGTAAAAATAATTAAAGGCAGTGCAACTTTTAAAAGAAATGATTTTAACGGCAACATATATCAAGGCTTAATCCAAATTATTTCTGTGTTATACCATATTTATAAAAAAATCCTACAAAAAATAAACAGATACGGTAAACTAAAAAATTATCAATTATGATTAAGTTTCTTGTAAAAACAAAAATTTTTCTATAAATATAATTATCATCACACGATTAATGTTTATTGATAAGTTGTTTTATGCCCCAAGCATCCTTAAAAAAAATTTCTAATATTGTGCCGTTTATTTTATGCGGTGGTTCGGGTACACGTCTTTTCCCTGTGTCACGACGTGACTTCCCCAAGCAATTTGTTAAATTAACGGGTGATTTGTCATTATTTCAACAAACATTATTACGATTGCAAAAAAACTTCTCTCATAATCCTGTTATTATTACAGGTAAAAATATGAAGTTTATTGCCCAAATGCAAGCCAAGCAAATTGACTGCCCCATTATAATTATTGTTGAATCTGCCGCGCGTAACTCTGGCCCTGCGGTGTTATTATCGGCACTTTATACCCAAAATATACATTCCGAATGCGGCGTGGCAATTTTTGCTTCTGACCATATCATTAAAGGCGATGAAGCTTTTAATGACGCCCTTTTTCGGGCAAACCAAGCAATTGATAATGGATTAATTGCCACATTTGGCATTATGCCAACATATCCTGCTACCGCTTATGGCTATATTAAACCTGCCCATAATTTTAACGATGATCCGTATCAAAAAGTTGCTGAATTCATTGAAAAACCTTCCGCCGAGATTGCACAAACCTATATTGATAATGGCTATGTTTGGAATTCGGGTAATTTTGCTTTCCCCTATCAAGCAATTCTTGATGGCTATCAAAAGCATGATTTAACCACGTTTAATATTGTCAAACAAAGCCTTGAAAACGCCAATGATGATTTGGGCATGATAAGCATTGATGCTGATTATGCCAATGCACAAGATTTATCCATTGATTATGCAATTATGGAAAAAACAGATCAACTAGCCGTTATCGCTTCTTCTTTTGAATGGTCTGATGCAGGCACATGGGGGTCGCTTTATGATTTATCGGACAAGGATGATAATCATAATGTGTTACAAGGGGATATTTTAGCCCAAGACACAAAAAATTCTTTTATTCGTGTTGACGATAATCGCCTTGTGACCACAATCGGGCTTGATAATATTACTATTATCTCAACCAACGATGTTTTAACCGTTGCCGCCTCCGATCAAATTGACAAGGTCAAGGAAATCGTCAGTACTTTAAAAACGCAAAATCGTTCCGAAGCCGTCACACAATCCAAGGTTTATCGCCCTTGGGGATTATATGAAACCATTGCCATGGGCACACGCTATCAGGTTAAACGCATTACCGTTTACCCTGAGGGGCGTTTATCACTGCAAAAACATTTTCATCGGGCGGAACATTGGGTCATTGTTTCAGGCAGTGCCGAGGTAACGGTTAATGATACCGTACAATTACTGACTGAAAATCAATCAATTTATGTGCCGCTTGGTGCGGTACATCGCTTGGTTAATCCTGGTAAAATGAACTTAGAACTCATTGAAGTGCAATCGGGGGCTTATCTTGGTGAAGATGATATTATACGCCTACAAGATGATTATAAACGCCCTTAATTTATAATCGTAAAACAAAATATTATAAATTTAATTTTTGGAAAAGCCTTAGCCCATGAAATTTTTATCCGCATTCTTTAGTCGTATATCGAGCCGCATTTGGAAGTCAGACCCTGAAACACAAATTGCGCAAAAGCTTTATTGGGAAATTGTGGCTGTGTCTCGTAATCCGATAATTTACAAAGAATTTAATATTCCTGATACGCTTGATGGACGCTTTGATAGTTTATTATTGCATCTTTTTTTGGTGATTAATCGCTTGCAAATTTTATCAAAGCATAAGCTTTCAGATATTTTATTAAATATTTTCACTAAAGATATGGATCGTTCTTTGCGTGAAACAGGTGTGGGTGATCCGTCTATTACGCGCAAAATGCGTAAAGTTGGTGAGGCATATATGGGGCGTATGTCAGCCTATGGTGTGGCATTAAGCACTACCGATGCTTTGTATAAGGCATTGCATAAAAATATTTATCGCAACAATGAAGATGTGACGGCGAAACATATTACCTTGCTAACACAATATGTTATGGGATATAAGGTAGTTCTTGGCAAGTTTACCCCCGATCAGCCACTGCCGCAAGCAAGCACGAATATTAAGGCGACACTTTAATTTTACCAATATTTTACCTATAGTTCATCTGAAATTTAATTTTTATAAGGTCATTATTTATGACAAACACACTCGAAAATACCCAGTCAAACACGGCGTTAAACACGGCGTTAAACACGGCGTCAAACACGGTGCCAAACCCCATGATTATCACCCTTAAAGAGATCCTTAAAAAACGTGAAGTCAATGTCACTTATGACCTTGATGAAACTACTCTTAATGATTTTTGCACCGAGTTTGGGCTTAAAAATATTGATTTTGTCAAAGCATCCTTTAAATGCGTACCGATTGCTGGACAAAAAGGAATTGCCCTTGCTGGTACATTAAAAGCATCGGTTATTCATGCGTGCGTTGTCACTTTTGCCCCTGTGCCGCAATCAATTGATGAAACAATATCCATTCACTATACCCCAGATGGCAAAGATGATATTCTGGAGCGTTACACCGACCCTGCCCTTGCCGAGTCAAGCCTTATGCAAAATTATGACATAGAAATGCTTGAAGAAGGACAAATTAATATATTCGATATGATCCGTGAATATTTATCTCTGTCGCTTTTGCCGCATCCTCGTATTGCGAATGCAAATTTTGACGGTTTCACCCTTGGGGAACTAGACAAAGCCGAGCAAGCGCAAATTAACAAAAACATCGACCTGTTAGCACAAGGCAAACAGCCCCAAGCAGCCGAGAATCCATTTGCATCGCTTGCGGCATTAAAGGAAAAATTAAACAGTTAATTGTTCTATAAAGTAATCTGTCATGCTTTGGACTTGTTGCGTGATATCAAAATAATGCTGCATAAATTCTTCAGTGCTTGGATAACACAACAAAGAGGCACATGATTTTTGTGCTTCCATATTTATTTTTTCCTGTGCTTTGTTATGCTTGAAATGCAGTATAAAACGGATTGCCCACAAAAACGGCTCAGCTTTTTTAATCACATTAATGTGTTTTTGGCTTAGCGGTTTATTGGTATAAGTAGCAATCCATTTGACTGTATGCACATCACGCAAACCGCCTTTACCGTTTTTAATATCAAAATTATCAGGCTTAATTTTTGTATATCTTTGTGTGCGTTCTTGAATTTTTTCGGTTACAAATGCGTGCAATGTTTGGCTTTGTAAAGTGATATATTGCCCTGATAATAAGGTATAAATTTCTGGTGATCCTGCCAAAAAACGCCGTTCCAAGATTGCCGTTCTGTAAATGATATCTTGATTACAAAGCATTATTATTTGATCTGCTGTGCCTGTTGTGTGACCCAGTTTAAAGTTTAAATCCCATAAATCATATAGAAATTGGCGGATATTCTCGTTTAATGCATCACTTTTATCAAGTGTTACAAGGCATAAATCAAGATCTGAAAACGGAGCAAGTTCCCTGCGTCCATAACCACCAACTGCAATGAGAGCAATGTGATGCTGCATATTATGAAAATAACGCTTAAATAACGCAATCACAATTTGGTCAATGCTGTGTGAAAAAGCCTGTGCCGCCATAATCCCCATATTTGAATTATTATAATTATTGCTTATTAAATTTTTTAAATCATGATGGGTTTTTAAAATATGTGTTTTAAAAACGTGCAAGAAAGGTTTATGGGTCAGCATATAAGATTGTTTTTTGTATGGTTTCAGATTATAAGTTTTATATATTAAAAACACCGATTAAGAAAATTAAAATTAATATGCCCGAACTTCCAGAAGTAGAAACGACTAAAAACTTGCTTGAGCCGCATTTGCTTGGCAGTAAAATTGACCATATTCAGTTTAATCGTCCGAATTTACGATTTCCATTCCCTGATATTTTGCAAACTCATTTTCATAATGCAACAATTTTGCACCTTAAACGTCACGGAAAATATATGCTGTGGCACTGCGATAATGGACAAAGCTTAATTGTGCATTTGGGCATGACGGGACGATTTTTAATTAGTCATCAACATACTGTGCTGCCTGATTTTTACCATGATTATAATATTACCCCCAAGCATGAGCATTGTATTTTTCATTTTACCAACGGCAAACGCATTTCATATTATGACCCAAGACGCTTTGGTTTTTTTGATTGCGTACCAACAGATCAGCTGTACCAGAATAAATTTCTGAAAATTCTTGGGCTTGATGGGCTTGGCTTAATTGGACAAGAAGATGCTTTATTTGATAAAATAAAAACCAAAAAATCACCAATTAAAAATCTATTGCTCGATCAATCAATTATTGCAGGCGTTGGCAATATTTATGCTTCTGAGGCTTTATGGCGGGCAAAAATTCATCCGACAACATTGGGTATGCATCTTAAAAAATCCCATATTAAACTGTTAACGCAATATATTGATGCTATTTTGCGTGAATCCATCAAGGGCGGTGGCTCGACGCTTAAGGATTATCGCAATCCAGAGGGCGATTCTGGACATTATCAAACAGGCTTTAAAGTTTATGATTGTGTGGGTAAGCCCTGCAAAGATCAAAACTGTACAGGTATCATAGAAAAAATAGTGCAATCTAATCGGGCAACATTTTTTTGCAATCAGTGTCAATTAGTTTTATCCAATTAATGCATGATTTTAATTGACCAAATGCTTAAAAAATACTAGCTATAACAAAACGTAATCTGCAAATTGAAAGCCTTTTATTGTGACCCAAAAAGACATCTCATTTCAGGGAATCATTCTAAATTTACAAAAATTCTGGTCTGAAAATGGCTGCGTCATTTTACAGCCCTACGATATGGAAGTGGGCGCTGGCACGTTTCACCCTGCCACCACTTTGCGGTCTTTGGGATCAAAACATTGGAAGGCGGCTTATGTGCAACCCTCGCGTCGCCCTGCTGATGGTCGTTATGGCAATAATCCGAACCGCCTGCAACATTATTATCAATTTCAAACAATTTTAAAACCATCACCTGTTAATATTCAACAGCTTTACCTTGATTCATTACAAGCCATTGGCATTAATATGCCGATGCACGATATTCGTTTTGTCGAAGATGACTGGGAAAGTCCCACGCTTGGGGCATGGGGTCTGGGCTGGGAAGTTTGGTGTGACGGCATGGAAGTGTCGCAATTTACCTATTTTCAGCAATGTTGCGGCATTGATTGCAGTCCCGTATCGGGCGAGCTTACTTATGGGCTTGAACGCCTATCGATGTTTATTCAGGGTGTTGATAATGTTTATGATTTGGCTTACAATAATGACGGCGTAACTTATGGTGATGTGTTTTTGCAAAATGAGCAGGAATATTCAAAATTTAACTTTGAGCTTGCAAACACCGATTTGTTGTTTCAGCATTTTGCCGATATGGAAAAACAATGTCTTGATGTCCTTCAGGCTGGCAATCAGGGGAATGATAAAAATCATACATCCGCTTTGCCTGCTTATGATTATTGCATTAAGGCCTCGCATATTTTCAACCTACTTGATGCAAGGGGCGTTATCAGCGTAACCGAACGCCAAAGCTATATTTTGCGTGTCCGTAATTTATCACGCCAATGCGGTGAAGCTTATTTGCGAACCGATGGTGCAGGATTTACACCTGCCATTGCAATTTAATAAATTGATTTTAAACGGTTTTTTGGTTAAAACCGTAAATATAAAATAACACCTTTAAATAATAGGCCTCAAGAATATGTTTAAAAATACAAGCTTACATGATTATGATTATGAAATTTTTGCCGCAATTGACCATGAAAATCGTCGCCAAGAAGATCATATTGAACTGATTGCATCTGAAAATTATGCATCGCCCCAAGTTATGATGGCACAAGGGTCGCAGCTTACCAATAAATACGCCGAAGGCTATGCGGGTAAACGCTATTATGGCGGCTGTGAATATGTCGATGTCGTTGAAAATATTGCGATTGAACGATGCAAGAAACTTTTTAATGTTGGCTTTGCCAATGTTCAGCCCCATTCTGGTAGTTCGGCAAATGCGGCCGTATTTTTGGCACTACTAAATGCTGGCGACACTGTTTTGGGCATGAGCCTTGCCGAAGGCGGCCATTTAACCCATGGTGCAAAAGTTAATTTTTCAGGCAAGCTTTATAATGCCGAAAGTTATGGCATTAACGAGGCAGGCTTTATTGACTATGATGCCCTTGAGGAAAAAGCCTTAATGACGAAGCCTAAAATGATTATTGCAGGGTTTTCTGCCTATTCAGGGATTTTGGATTGGGCACGTTTTCGTAAGATTGCCGATCGGGTGAATGCTTTTTTACTCGCTGATATTGCCCATGTTGCAGGGCTTGTTGCAACAGGCATTTATCCATCGCCTGTTGGTTTTGCCGATGTCATTACGACAACAACCCATAAATCACTGCGTGGCCCTCGTTCTGGTCTTATTATGACCAACGATGAAGCGCTTGCAAAAAAATTAAATTCTGCTGTTTTCCCTGGTTATCAAGGCGGCCCATTAATGCATGTTATTGCCGCAAAAGCCATTGCCTTTGGCGAGGCGTTGCAACCCGA
>JBLHTX010000096.1:0-6778 GCA_047627635.1 Alphaproteobacteria bacterium
TTTCTGAGCTTGCCGATGATGATAAAATTACCATTACCAGCCACTGGGACGGCGATGAAGAAGCCCGATTGATGGTTGATAAGATTGAGGATTTACAAAAATTTGACTCTATACCGCTTAATAATATGGCCATATTAGTACGCACTTCAGGGCAAATGCGTGTCATTGAGGAAAAGCTCATTACTTGTGCTGTACCTTATCGGGTGATTGGTGGCTTGAAATTTTATGAACGCCAAGAAATCCGTGACGCAATGGCCTATTTACGTCTTGTTGCACAACCCTATGACGATTTAGCCTTTGAACGCATTATCAATAAACCCAAGCGTGGCTTGGGCGATGCGGCCTTAAATATCGTGCATCAACACGCTAAGGGCGACCAAATTGATTATCGAATGGCGTTATTTACTGCATCACAAGATATTTTATTGCATGATATTTTAAAGCCACGACCACGCAAAGCACTTAAAGATTTTATAATGATGATGGAGCGGTGGCAAAAAGGTGCCCCCACTATGTCGCTCCATGAATTAGTTGAAATGATCCTTGAGGAATCGGGTTATACCGATATGTTACGCCTTGATAGATCCCCCGAAGCCGTTGGTCGTCTGGAAAACCTTAAAGAGTTGGTGCGTGCAACCCAAGACTTTGAAAACTTACAAGGCTTTCTTGAGCATATCTCGTTAATTACCGATACTGCCACGGTCACAAGCAATCAAACCGTGACCATTATGACATTGCATGGGGCAAAGGGGCTTGAGTTTGAATGTGTGTTCTTGCCAGGTTGGGAAGATGGCTTGTTCCCCTCGCAACGCTCTATGGATGAAACAGGACAAGCAGGGCTTGAGGAAGAACGCCGCCTTGCTTATGTTGGCATTACCCGTGCCAAGAAAAAATTATTTATTAGTTTTGCCCAAAACAGACGGCTTTATAATCAGTGGCAAACCACAGTACCCTCACGCTTTATTGATGAAATCCCCGAAGATGTGTGTAACATTGTTAATCGGGCTTATTTCTCAAAGGCGAAGCACAAAGCTGAAAATCATAATATGGACTATTTAAATAGTAACCAAGTTGAAACAGCAGGCTGGAAGCGGGCACAAAACCAATATTTAAATCAACGCACAAAAATGCTTGATGTCCCTAAACGTAGTCCCAAAACACTTCATGTTTATAAAGTAGGCGACACGATATCGCATAATAAATTTGGTGACGGCATCATTATATCAGTCGAAGGGGAACGCCTTTTAATACAATTCGACAGTAATATGTTTAAAAACATTATGGTCGATTTTGTAACGCCTAAGGATTTTTAGAAGACCTCTTGGTTTATTATTGTTAAATATATAATATTTATGTTATAATTGTTTATGTAAACATAATATATAAAAGGAAATATAAAATGCAAACAGGAAGTACTCTAAGACGAACAATAGAACGGAATACTGATGGAAATAGAAATGGAACAAGCGTACAAATTAAATCTAATTTTGCAAAAGTGCCAATTGAAGTAATAACAGCAGACATATTGCCTAGATTATTAGATATTAAAATGCAGACACCATCAGGTCGTATAGAGCTGATACGAGATAATTATAGATTAACACCCGCCATAACTCATAATTTTGCAAATGATCCAGAGAGAGAGGTACGTGCCGCACTTGCCAAAAGTAGTCGACCATTAACAGATAATCAGATTGATGCCTTTGTGGCTGATCCAGATTGTTATGTTGTTAAGGAATTGATACGCAGTGATCGTGAATTAACAATGCCTCAAATTGACACTATGATTAATATTAATGATCAATTAGTATATATTGCGCTTATAAATAAACGTCGACTAACAACCCCCCAACAAATTGAACGGGTGCATGCTGGTGGTTATAATGGACAAATAAATGAAGCACTTCTTAATAATGGTTATGATTTTCGCGTCAATACAGAAGCAACTGATGCGTGCTGTACAATTTCATAATTTATAAATTAATAACCAAAGATAGAATTAATAAACTGATTTTTGGTCAAATTCATTATAGGCATTCTCAAAGCCTGAAAAACCGAACGCTTTTAATGTTTGCGTCATGACTGTGCTGGCACTACTAATTTCATCACGCATAATGTCAAGTTTTGCGATTAAATGCTGAATTTTTTCTTCTTGCTCAATCGTAAAAGATGGCTTTGCTGGGCTTACCTTTTTTGCAGGCTTTGCTTTAGATTGCGTTGTGATAGCGGATTTTGGTTTCATGGGAGGATACTCTGTTTGATGCACTAATATTTGCGGCACTTGATCTGCCTCAATGTGCTTGATATCTAATGCGGTGTCAAGAATTGACTGCGTATCGCAGGCAGGTTCATCATCGAAAAGCTCTATTTCATCATCAATAACCCAAATATCCGATAAGATATGTGGATCAATAACCATGTCGGGCATATCAGGCATCTCACGTGCATCTTCAATAGGAGTGGCTTTGCCTTCTTTTTCCATTAAATGCCGCCAATTATCCTCAAAATTACCAATGACAGTTTCTTGAGACCCAGCATCATCAGGAAGATTATCATCAGGAAGATTAATGATATCAGACAAGTCATTTTCTGATACTTTATCTTCTGGTGTCTTGCTTTTTTGCGATTCTGATACAATGGGATCAATTTTGGTCAGTGTCTTTGATTTTGTTTGATCTTTTGCAAAAATATTATTGATGTTATTAAAAGCCTGCTTGGCAATCGATTTACTTTTTAAGGTCATAGAGATTGATGGCTCAGTTTCTTGTGTGTTTGTATATGATGCACTATCGGAGGTCTGTGATAATATTTTTTCGGCAGCTTCTTTATTCTGATATTGCAGGTCTTTGCCAATACTGATGATATGACTGACGCCCCGTTCATTTAATAAAGCTTGGACATCTTTAATGGCTTGCTTTTCATGAATCAAAAGACATTTTAAACCCTTGGCAAGTGCAAGGTCGCGATGTTTAAAGCCAACTTTACCTGTTTGCGTACGCTGAGGATTTAGAATTGGAAACTTCTTTGTCCATAAATGAATAATATGGCGTGGTACATCCAGCTCGGTGGCTAATTGGTCAAAACTTATGGTTTCTAGCATGTAAAACCCTAAAATATGATAAGACTAGAGGCGGTGTTTTGTGATTAAGGTGTTACCATATAAAAAGATAACACCTTAATTAAACATCAAAAAAACAACGATTAGGCTGCTTTTTTTAACTCTTGTGCTTCAACACTGGTTTTTAAAGCAAGTGCTGGCTTAAAAGAAACCGCATAATGCTCAGGAATAATAACTTCTTGTCCTGTTTTTGGATTCCGCCCAACACGTTGTGCTTTTTGCTTATTGACAAAACTGCCAAAGCGATTAATTTTTACTTCACCCTTTTCTTTAAGGAGTGAACCAATTGTTTCAATTAATGTATCAAATATTAACGTTGATTCAGAGCGTGTTACGCCTGTACCTTGATAGATTGCTTCAACCAGTTGTGAGCGTGTAATTGTTTCTGAAGACATTTTTCCCTCTTAGAGTGTAACTTAAAACCTTAATTATTTTTATTATTGAAAATATTAGGCATTATAAAATTAAAATTCATAAGAATCACTTTTCTTACTTCCTCACAATACGATTTTTTAAATAAATTTAAAGCAAAATTTTGCTTTTTTATTCTTTTTTAGTGTGTATTGTATGAAAAAAATTAATTAATGCGTATTTTAGCATAAATTTAAGGGTATATTGGTCATGAAAAAGAGAGCATTATTATGGGTTTCAGTGCTTATGGTATTTTTCAGCTTTTTCCCAATACACGCAATATGGGCGAATAACATTATTCGTGACGCTGAAATTGAGGCAGTTGTTGATTCCGTCATTGATCCACTGTTAATACAAATCGGCAAAACACAAAAAGAAGTTTCAGTTTATATTGTCGCCGATCCCGCCATTAATGCGTATGTTCAGGGTGGGCAAAATATTTTTATTCATACGGGTCTATTAATTGCACTTAAAAATAAAGAACAATTATCTGCTGTGCTTGCCCATGAACTAGGGCATATTACAGGGGGGCATTTGCTTAAATCCTATGATGCGCAGTCTGAGGCAACAATTAATGCATTAATTACAGGTGCAGTGGTTGGGGCAGCGGCAATTTTATCAGGCGGTGGCGGTGATGCCGTTGCAGGGGCATTACTTGCAGGTGGACAGGCGGGGGCAGGTTCATTTAATGCTTTTACGCGTACCCAAGAATCATCTGCCGATCAGGCAGCGATTGCATTATTAAAAAAAGCCCAAATTAATCCAACAGCGATGACCGAAGTTTTAAAAATGCTTTCTCAAAATGAACGGGGTGCAAGCAGTTATATGCGATCACATCCCTTATCGCTTGACCGTATTGAAACCATTAATCATCAATTACATGCAAAAAAAAACAAAAAAGGTGTTTATTTGCCTTTGGAAGTCAATGATTATCAACGGATGCAAGCCAAGCTTTATGGATTTCTGGAGAACCCACAAAATACATTAACACGTTACAGTAATACGGAGAATGATTTTCAACCCATTACGGTTTTAATTGCCAAGGCCAGTGCATTTCATCGCTTGGGACAATCGAATAAGGCCTTTAAAGAGATTGAAAAAGCCGCTAAGCTTTTACCAAACGATGCCTTTATTGATGACCTAGCAGGGCAAATTTCACTGGAGACTGGAAAAATTGAAACAGCTATTAATTTTTACAAACAAGCCTATCAAAAATCAAATCATAATCCTTTAATTGGGCTTGCTTATGGGCAGGCATTGGTGGCATCAGAAAAAATTGACCATATTAAAAAAGCTGTTCCTGTTTTAAAGCGTAGTTTAATTGAAGAGCGGCGTTATTCACGGGGGTATCGTGATTTATCGATTGCTTACGATCATTTGCAAAAAAGAGGATTGGCTTCTTTTGCATCTGCTGAATATTTTTTATTACAGGGGAATCATAAAATGGCTATGAATCAGGCACGAAAAGCGTTAGTTTATTTGCAGGAGAATCAGCCTGAAGCATTACGGGCACGAGATATCCTTTTTTTTGCTGAAAATAAATAAATGGAGAGAGCATTATGACTTTAAAAATAAAAATATTATCATCAATTATCGTTGCAACATTATTATCAGGTTGCCTAGGTGGCAATACATCTGATGAAAAAATTGCTGAAATTGTTGAAAAAACCCTTAATGAAAAGCCAGAAATTATTATGAATGCCCTTAAGGCATTTCGTGAGCGTGAAACAACCAAGCAAGCCGAGCAACAACAAAAAGCCCTAGAGGGACAAACAGAAGCCTTGAATTATGACAAGCATTCCCTTGTACTTGGTAATCCGGATGGTGATGTGACCGTTGTTGCATTTAAGGATTATCGTTGTGGCTATTGCAAAAAATCATGGGCAACAGTCCAAGAGCTTTTATCAAAAGATAAGCAAGTACGCTTTGTTTTTAAAGAATTTCCAGTACTTGGCCCACAATCCGAGCTTGCATCCCGTTACGCACTTGCATCGTCCGTCCAAGGCAAAGAAGAATATAAAACTTATAATGATGCCCTTATGAAGCATCGTGGCCCTTGGGATAAAAAAACGCTGCAAGAGATTGCAAAATCCCACAAAATTGACAGCAAGCAACTTGAAAAAGATGCAGGCGGAAAATTTGTTTCGGATGCAATTGCTGCAAATATGAAGCTTGGTAAAGCACTTGCAATTGGCGGAACACCTGCCTTTGTGATTGGCAAACAGCTTATCCCTGGTGCTGTGCCGCTTGAATATCTGCAAGATACGATTAAAAAAATCCGTGCTGAAAAAAAATAAAGCATAGATTTATAATATTGAATATGCCATAAGTGAAATGAGATATGATTTATATCTCATTTTTTAGGCACTTCTTTAACACTCTAATCTTTATGTTTTTATGACTTATCAAATCCATTTTATCGACACTCCCGAGGCTTATCTTAATACGTTAGAGCGTTTAAAAGATGCGTCAATTTACTTTCTTGATACCGAATTTATCCGAGAGCGGACTTATCGGCCGATTGTTGCCCTGATTCAAATTGCGATTAATGACCAAGAAGCATTTTTAATTGATCCGACCTTTGAAGGGTTCGAGCCGTCTCTTTTATTTAATCTGTTAGACCAGCCAGATAAAAAAGTTGTTTTACATTCCGCCCGCCAAGACCTTGAGATTTTTTATTACGAGTATCATTTTTCCCCCAATAATTTAGCTGATACACAAATTATGGCGGCAGCTTTGGGATATGGCGATCAAATTGGGTTTGATGGTCTTGTTTATTCAATTACAAGCGATGTGATTGATAAATCGCAACAACGGACAAATTGGCTGTTGCGCCCCCTTAATGAAAAACAAATTACGTATGCCGCAAGCGATGTGATTTATCTCGCTAAAATTTATCCATTCCTTGAGGCAGAATTACACAATAAAAAGCGTCAAGCATGGATTGCCGATGAAGTATCTGAGCTTTGTGATCCTGACATTTTTTCTATAACACCGAAAATGATTATTAAAAAAGTGCGTCACAAACTATCGGGCAAAGCCGCCATTGCAGCCTTGCACGCCTTGGCACTGTTTCGAGAATCGCTTGCGATTGAAAAAAACCTTATTCGTACTTTAATTTGCCCCGATATACTTTTAACGTACTTAGCCGAAAGACGGCCCGCAACGATTGAGGAGCTTCAAAAAGCTAAGAATCTTAAGCAATCTGCCTTTAAGCATCATCAAGAACAAGTCCTTGTGGTTATTGAA
>JBLHTX010000097.1:0-6741 GCA_047627635.1 Alphaproteobacteria bacterium
TATTGCCCAATCATTATCACTTAAATCACTACTGTAACCCATTGCTTTTATTACCTTTATTATCTCAAAGACATCTAAAGCTATTAAAGCATTTTTGTCAAATGGGTTCTATAGATCATTGACATAAAATTATGTCAATATTATTTTCCATTCAAAGCTGTCTAATTTTGCCCCGTATAATGATATACCTGAAAGGTCAGTATTTTTAAATGTTACAGTATCTAAATAAGAATAATTTAAATTGACTGTGGATAAAGTTGCATTGTCAATGCTTGCAAAACTAATATTAGTACTACTTAAATTAGAATCTACTATGTGCGCATGATTTAATGTTGCATGACTTAGTTTTATAGAATCTAAATGAGCATAATCAAAGTTTGTACTTATTAAATTAGATTTATATAGATTGCTACCTATGGCACTTGCACCTGATAAATCACTCCCTTGAAAGTCTATTTTATAAAGAAATGTTAAAACTATCGCCGACAGCGATATCACTGCCCATTGGTAAAACTAAAGTGATCTGTTCAAGTGCAAAATCTTTGACCTCCATTCGTCTATTTTGATTATTACCTGAGACCCAAATCATTTCACCAGCAGTAAAATAGCCAGCATCCTGCGTTAAGCTTGATGCTTTAAATGTCTGCCGATTGGTCACTTCTGTTACAGTGCTTAATGTCGTAAAATCTGACACATCCACTTGATGAAGTGCTTATGCGTAGATTTAACATCCTGCTTTTTTAGGATTTCCTGGCATACAATGACGCTTAATATGCGTTACTTTTTTTGTAATTTTTATTTTTTGTCCTGTGCTGACAACACCATGACACCATGCTTTTTTAGGATTGCCAGGGAGACAATGGTGCTTTTCTTGATTGCTATTAGTTGCATATGTAGTGCTGATGGAAACTAGGAGCACTACAAAAAGTCCTAAAATTGTACGTATAATCATAAATAAACCTCTAAAATCATAATATTAATAATATGTTTTCAAAAATCATGCCACATTATATAAAAATATATTTTCATCAAATATTAACCAGCTTAGGGTAAGTTAGTTCTTGTACTTTTGTATTTCTATCAATTTAGTAAAGATGGTTGTAATGATAAAATATGTTTCTAAAGCTGCTGGTGCAGCATTAATCCTTTCATATATGGTTGGTTCTGCTTCTGCTGCAGATGAGTTATTCTCTGGTGAAATTCCAGGAAACTTCGAAGGAAGCATAACTGTTGGAACAGACTATATTTTTCGTGGTATTTCACAAACAAGTGAAAAACCAACATTGCAAGCTGGTGTAACATGGTCACATCCAACTGGTTTATATGCCGGGTTTTGGGGTTCAAATGTTGATTATGCTGATGGCGATGAATCTTCAACAGAAATGGATCTTTTCCTTGGGTATTCCAGTAATATTGGTGGTCTGACTTATGATTTTGGTTTTATTCAATATTTCTATCCAGGTACTGATAGCAGCATGAAATATGACTTTAGTGAATTTATGCTGGGTTTATCATATGATTTTGATTATTTTTCGGCAGGTGCATCAGTGAACTATTCCCCTGAATATTGGGGTGGAAGTGGCGAAGCGTTTTATACAGCGGCTTCATTTAGTGTGCCATTGACTCACGGTATTTCCCTTGATAGTGGTGTGGGCTATCAGACAATGCAAAATCCTGCTGGATATGGCCTTGGAAATGATTATGGAGAGTGGCATATTGGCCTAACAATTCCAGTGAAAAACGTTGATATCAATGTTAAATATACAGATACAGACTTTTCACAATCTGAATGTGGTGAAATTTGTGATGCGCGCGTCGTTGCAAGCCTTTCTTATAATTTTTAAATAAAAATTAACCAAATAATTATAATACTCATATCATGTTTATATCTTATAATATAAACATGATAATTTCACGAAAATATAATAATCAGGAAGCGATTATGAAATTGCTAAAAAATACCAATTTTATGCTTTATTAGCCTCTTTTTGTTTTTTACACCAATAGCCTTTGCTGATACAGCAAGTGAAATTGAGGCTCTAAAACAAGTTGTTGCGGAGCAAAAAGTAGAATAAACCGCCCAGCATATCTTTAAAAAACACCACCTTCGCCACTACTTGTTAAGTCTTTGATTAAGCTTTGCGATAAGGATGTGCCGATATCTTTCATAAAGCCTTTAACAAAGCCTTTAACAAAGCCACCAAAACTATCAAATTCAGTGCCGATATTGCCGAGTGCATCCCCAATGCTATTTTGCATGATATCGCCAAGTGACGTAAATTCATCTTTTGCTTTTTGGGTACGGTCAAGTCCAAATAAGGTTGACAGATTTGATTGCCTTAAGCGTTAAAAAATGCCAACATACGGCTATTCAATCCCCTTGAAACGCATTTTTTTTTAAATTCCCTTCCATAAATAAAATTGTTGGTATTTTGGGATTGTTAAATTGAATTATTGTTTATTATCAGTGGGTTAATCGTTAGATATGAATCCGACCCCCCTAATGATCAAAAGTGTCATACATTTGATCCATCATAGGAATAATGTATCATAGATCGACATAAAAAATCAAGTCATCGACATAGGCATTGATATTGTTAGGGTTTTGCATTATTTTAGTTTGAAATGCTGTTCTATGGAGCGTGTCTAATGCGTAATGATTTTTGCATAAAGTGCCGCAGATTTTTCCCATGAAAAGCTATGACCATGATTTTGGATCATATTTTTATCATAGGGGTAATGCATCATGCTGGTTATTTTATCCGCAAGGGCTTGTGGCGCTGTGCTTTTGTCAATAATAGTGCCGTAGCAAGGGTGCGTAATAATTTCATCAACGCCATGTACGTTGGTGGTCAAGACAGTCGTGCCGCACGCAATGGCCTCCAGTACAACATTGGGTCTACCCTCCGAAAGTGAGCATAATAGGAATAAATCCGATGCATTATATAAATCTGCAAGCTGTGTTTGGGTTTGTGTGCCGATTAAAAAAACACGATCCTGAAGGTTTAAACTTTTAATTAATTGTTCAAGGGCAGGGCGTTGTGGCCCTTCTCCTGCAATCACAAGGCTATGATTGGGCAGTGATTGGATTGCTTTAATAGCAAGGCTATGGTTTTTACGGTCAATTAAGCCACCAACCGAACTTATTAAATAAGGCGTTTTAAGGGCATATTGATCCCGAATAGATGCATTATATGTTGCATAAAAAATATCCTTATTAACGCCATTTCCAATAACACTTATTTTTTCGAGGGGGATTTCATGCGTTTCATGCAATGCTTGTTTCATGTTTTGGGAAACGCATATTATGGTTTCAGCCGCCTCAAGCGCTTGCATTATTTGGGGTTTTAAATTTTTAAGCCGCATAAAATATGACATATCCGAGCCACGCAAAGTCACAATATAAGGAATGTTATGGCGTTTTGATAAATGATAAATCGCAATTGCATCGGGGAAGCCATATTCTGCAATCAGTTTTAGGGGCTTGCCATTGCTTTTTACATAATTATTAAAATGTTTTTTTAAGGATAAATAAGTAAGATAGCCTGAAAAGTGACTGTTGCATAAAGGTATTTGTAAATAACGGGGATAGCATATTTGCAAGTTTTGCATCGTTATAGTACCTGTTGGTTTTTGGGCATAATGTGCATATTGCTTGAAACAAGGATGTTTAAATGGAAAATAAGGTGTTGGTGAGGCAATAAAAAAATGATGCTTATCGAGTGATAAATGTTCTTGTAATGCTGTTAATCTATGTCGCACAAATAATCCAACCGATGGCGTTATGGGGGATGGAAACAAAGATGCAGAGATAAAATAAGACATAATGACTTTGTGAATAGGGATTTATTTATTTTTTAAGAAAGACTTTTTAGGGCGCTTCTTTTCATATTTCTTCGGCACTTCCTTATCCATAGATAAAGGTTCGAGTGCAATAATAGGGGCAGTTTTTTTATGTTTAACAAAGTTTTTTTTAATTATTTTTGTTGTATTTAATGTCGTATTTGCGTCTTCACTGAACCCTAAAAAACCGATTGTTTTATTATTCAAAAGCTCGATGTTGATTTGCCAATAAACCACAATGTAAATGGCAACCAGTGCTGCAAATAATAAAATACCACCCATGATTGTGATCCCTTGATCGTAGATAAAAATTGAACTTATTGCATTATAAACCAAAATCGCTATAAATCTATTAACATTGTATTGATAATTATGCGATAGGGTAATTTTATGCGCGATATTATTATTATGATTGGTTTTTTGGGGTTATTACCCTTGTGCTTTTCAAGGCCTTTTGTAGGGATTTTGGCATGGTCATGGTTTGCTATTATGAATCCGCATCGTGAAACGCATGGTTTTGCCTATGCATTTCAGTTTAATATGATTATTGCTGCGATTACATTCATCGGTATTTTTACATCGGCTGAAAAAATAAAACCTATTAAAGGGTTTGCAATTTATGTCATGGTGGCATTTTTTGCATGGACATTTATCACAACTTTTTCGGCTCTTGATCCAACGACAAGTTGGGTGTTTTTTAATGCAACGCCATCACGCACCTATATTTATGTTATTATGCTGATTTTTCTTGTTAACCGAGAGGAACGCATGATTGCCCTTATTTGGATTATTGTCATTTCACTAGGATATTATGGCGCGTCAATTGGTATGGTCGGACTTTTATCGGCTGGGCGTAATATTGGTCGTGCCGATAATTTTGGCCCAACAAATACCATGATTCAAGATCGAAATCACATGACAATTGCGCTCATGATGATGTTTCCATTGTTGCTTTATTTACATAAATATACCCAAAGAATTTTTGTAAAACTTGTTTTAAAAGGAACAGCATTTTTAACAATTGTGACCGTTATTGTGAGTTATTCAAGAACAGGATTAATTTGTTTAATGCTGATTGGTGGATATTATTTCATGTTTTTACGCAATAAAATTGTTATTTTAACTGCGATAATTATAACTGCAATCGTTAGTTTTATGTTTATGCCAGCAGAATGGCAAGAACGGATGAGTTTTTCAACAGAAAAAATTGAACAAGATGGGTCTTTAAATATTCGCTATGAAGCCTGGAAACTTGCCCGAGCAATTGCCGCCGATAACCCGCTTACAGGAGGTGGATTTCGGATTGTACAAAATGATGTTGCTTTTGAATTATACCCTGGTGTGTCAAAAAATCTTTATGCTGCTGCAGCCCATAGTATTTATTTTGAAATATTATCGGATCATGGCTATGTTGGGCTTTTGCTATTTATATTATTAATTGCAAGCGGATTATATTTAAACATATTGACACGGCGGATGACAAAAAATTATGCACAATTACAATGGGTATTTGACCTAGCAACGGCGTTACAACTTAGTCTTTGTGTGTATGCCGTTGGTGGTGCGGCATTAAGTATGGCGTATTATGACGTGTTTTATGTGGTTATCTTCTTATCAGCAGCCTTAAATTTTATGGCATCAGAGAAAATCAATACGCAAAAAGTGACGAAAATCAGTAAATACAAAGCGGTCAAGTCCTGAAATGGGTTCTATAAGGATTTAACGATCATATCGCCATCATAAAATTCAAGATTCAAAGCAGTATCTTTGGGGAGATTATCAGGCTTTTGCGATAAATAGTGTCCAGTGCTATCTTTGACGGCCACAAAGCCACGCTTTAACACCGATTTATAAGACATAATATCGAGCATTCTTTGGAGTGATTCAAGCGTGCGATGCTGATTTGATTGATAATTTATTAGGGCTTGTTGATGTTGTTTTTCTAAATAAGCGACGTCACGCTTTAAAGATATCACATTCTTTTTCAAAGGTTCGGGCTTCAGACCACTTGATTTTTCATGAAAAAGTGATTTTTTAAGGCTAACAATATTTTTAAGTGCAATCGGCAATCTTTGGGTAATATGGTCAAAATTTTGTCTTGGTTCGGCAAGTAATCGATCAAGCTGAGGGAGACGTATTTTACCAATTTGTTCTTTGGCAAGGCTGACATTATTTTGAAGAGCCTGCAATAATCGTGTTTCAAGCGTCATTAAATGCATCATTAAATCACGCTTAACAGGCACTGCCATTTCGGCCGCTGCCGTTGGTGTGGGTGCACGCAAATCGGCAGCAAAATCGCATAATGTAAAATCGGTTTCATGCCCCACCGCTGAAATAACGGGGATATTAGACGCAGCAATACTTCTAACGACAATCTCTTCATTGAATGACCATAAATCCTCGATTGAGCCACCGCCACGGGCAATAATAATAATATCGGGCCTTGGCAACGGGGTTGTATCGTCAAATTTATTAAATAACTTTACGCCATAGGCAACTTGTTTGGCCGATAAATCGCCTTGCACTGCAATCGGTAATAATAAAACATGCGGCATATACCGATCTTTAAGGCGGTGAATAATATCCCGAATAACGGCCCCTGTTTCAGAGGTTAAAATAGCAATTACTTTTGGCAGAAACGGAATGGCTTGTTTACGGCTTTGGTCGAACAAGCCCTCGGCGGTAAATTGTGCCTTGCGTTTTTCCAAAAGTGCCATTAATGCACCCACGCCTGCGGGTTCCATACCATCGACAATAATTTGATATTGCGAGCGTCCAGCAAAAGTTGTCACTTTGCCTGTTGCCAAAACCTCAAGCCCATCTTCGGGATTAAAATTAAGCCGTGATGTTGTGCCTTTCCACATAATAGCGTTAATGACGGCTTTGTCATCTTTTAAT
>JBLHTX010000098.1:0-6554 GCA_047627635.1 Alphaproteobacteria bacterium
AGGTTGTGCGTTGCGCAATTCAAGATGCTGCGTCAATTTCTGGTTTAATTATCACCACTGAAGCCGTTGTCACTGATCGTCCTGAGCCAAAAGGTTCTGCACCTGCAATGCCTGACATGGGCGGCATGGGTGGTATGGGTGGTATGGGTGGCTTTTAATTAAGCCCCTTACTTTTACTTACGACCTCTAATTATATAATAAACAAAAAGCCAGACTCAGTAACGAGTTTGGCTTTTTGTGTTCATCAGGATAAAAATAAAAACAAGCTACATCAAGGGCTTTGTCGATGGCTTGCTTTTTATGCGTATCTTATGGTATATTTTTACTATACTGGATAACTTGCATAAAAGGAGGATTAGCTAAAAAGACCACCAAGTAATTTTCCAGCAATTTGTGTAATGCCACCGCCTTGCGAGTTTTTATCAATCAAATCTGGAATAATATTCGATAATATCTCAGAGGCAGTTTCAGGGGCAATGCCCAATGAGGATGCAAAATTTATAATATTATCTTGTCCAAGTACTGAAATAACTTGTGATGCCATCATGCTCATATTCGCATTATCACCAAGGAAACTACTGATAAGATCGCCAAAATTACCTTGTGTAAATTTTGCAATCAGTGATGCAAAGTCAATATCGCCGCCACTGGTTGGTAATAATCCTTGTAGGGCATTTGTTATTTGATTGCTATCAATGCCGCTACTATCGATATTTTCATTGCTGTTTAAGCTGTTTAAAAGTAATTCAGATGCTTGGTTCATGAGGCTCATAATAATATTCTCAAATTAATTAATCAGTAATACGGTATTTTTAATAAATCAAATGATGCACCATGGCAAGCTAGAAAATAAATTGACAAGCTGTGTCAATTATCACTTGTTTGTTATAAAAGAAGCTGAAATACATTTTTTTCTTTTAACAGGAGAATTTTTCGATTAAAGTTTATTTTAAATTTGGAATATGCTATCTAATCGGATATGTAGCTTGAATTGTAAAAGCATTTCGCTTTTATCTTGTTTTAATTTTTGTAATTATGGAATTTTGCGTGACTGAAAAAAATTGTAATCTCAATAGCGATCCTGAAAAATCACCTGAAAACTTAAATAATAAAAAAGATTATTGCCCTGAAGAAACACGCCGCGAATTTTTATATTTAACAACTGCAGGTTTTGGTGTTGTCGCAGCAGCTAGTATTGTATCACCGTTGGTAAAGCAAATGCTACCCGATAAGTCCGTTTTAGCACTGTCATCAACCGAGGTTAATTTATCTTCTATCCCTCTTGGTACAACAAAAACTGTAAAATGGCGCGGCAAGCCTGTTTTTATTAAACATCGCACACCTGAGCAAATTACCGAGATGAAAGATGTTGCTTTATCCGATTTGCGTGATCCACAATCCGATGCGGATCGTACCAAAGTAGGTAATGAAGATTGGCTTGTTGTTGTTGGTAGCTGTACCCAT
This sequence comes from Alphaproteobacteria bacterium, assembly GCA_047627635.1. GTDB lineage: Bacteria > Pseudomonadota > Alphaproteobacteria > JBCCNR01 > JBCCNR01 > JBCCNR01. The sequence continues at coordinate 1,465 of JBLHTX010000098.1, forward strand.
CTTGGGTGCGTACCATCATCAAACATGGGAGAATTTGAGGGTGGATGGTATTGCCCTTGTCATGGTTCACATTACGATGCAGCTGGTCGCATCCGCAAGGGGCCTGCACCGACAAATCTTGTGGTGCCAGAATATGAATTTATCGAAAAAGACAAAATTGTTATTGGCTAAAAGCCAAACTTATTAAGAAATTAAGGATTAAATATGTCGCACGGACAGTCAGATTACAAGCCTGATAATAAAGTGGCAGCATGGGTTAATGACAGATTACCAATCTTCTCTCTTATGCATGACCATGTTAATACATTTCCAACACCAAAAAACTTAAACTATTGGTACACTTTTGGCGGTATCTTAACATTTATGCTTTTGGTGCAAATCATTACGGGCATTACTTTGGCGATGCATTATAGCGCTAATGTTGCTACTGCCTTCTCAGGCGTTGAGCATATTATGCGTGACGTGAGTGGTGGTTGGTTGTTGCGTTACAGTCATGCTGTTGGCGCGTCAATGTTCTTTATGGCTGTTTATGTACATATTTTCCGAGGCATGTATTATGGCTCTTACAAGTATCCACGTGAATTATTGTGGATTTTGGGCGTTGTCATTTTCCTACTTATGATGGCGACGGCCTTTATGGGCTATGTTTTACCATGGGGACAAATGAGTTTTTGGGGTGCAACTGTTATCACAAACTTATTTTCAGTTTTCCCAGGTGGTGACAGCATTGTTCAGTGGTTATGGGGTGGTTTTTCGGTTGATAATCCAACATTAAATCGTTTCTTTGCCTTGCATTATCTGATGCCGTTTCTATTAATTGGTATTGTCGGAATGCATATTTGGGCATTACACGTATCGGGTAACAATAACCCACTTGGTATTGATGTCAAAACGCCACAAGATACATTGCCGTTTCACCCTTATTATACCGTAAAAGATGCATTTGCTTTGGTTGTCTTTTGTTTGTTTTTTGCTTTTTGGTTGTTTTATCAGCCTAATTATCTAGGGCATCCCGACAATTATATTCCTGCTGATCCTTTATCAACGCCTGCACATATTGTGCCTGAATGGTATTTCTTGCCATTTTACGCAATCCTACGTTCAATCCCCGATAAATTATTTGGTGTATTAGCAATGTTTGCATCAATTGGCGTTTTATTTATTTTACCTTGGCTTGATACTTCAAAAGTACGCTCAACTTCTTTTAGACCTGTTTTTCGTGGGTTCTTTTGGTTGTTTGTTTTAAATTCTGTATTGCTTGGTTATATTGGCGGCAGAACACCCGATGATTCGTTCCTTATTGTCTTTGGTGTCGCGCATGATACTGCACATGATGGTGCGCCATTTTTAACTAATTTACTTGTTGGGCAAATTTCAACGGCTTATTATTTCCTTCATTTCCTTGTGATTTTACCTGTACTTGGATTAATTGAAACACCGAAGCCATTGCCAAAATCAATCTCCGAACCTGTTTTGTCGCAGTAAAGAAGATCTAAAGAAGATCTAAAGAAGATCTAAAGAAAATCTAAGGATTAAAGATTATGAAAATATTTTCTACTTTTATTGCCGGTGCTACGCTTGCAATTACAAGTGCGACACTTTGTTTGGCTGCTGGCGATGTAAAATCAGCAAAAGATGTTGATTTTTCCTTTGAAGGGCCATTCGGAAAATTTGATAAAGCGCAATTACAGCGTGGTTTTCAAGTTTATAACGAGGTCTGTTCAGCTTGTCACTCTTTGAACTATGTCTCTTATCGTGAATTATCCGAGCCCGATGGCACGGCCTTTACTGAAGCAGAAGTAAAAGCAATCGCCGCTGAAAAAGAAGTTACTGACGGCCCCAATACCGAAGGTGAAATGTTTCAGCGTGCAGCAATGCCCTCCGATAAATTTGTTCCGCCTTATCCAAACAAAGAAACCGCAATTGCTATGAATGGTGCTTATCCACCAGATTTATCGCTTATTACCAAAGCAAGGGCAGGGTGGCACGGTACATTCCGTCAATTATTTCAAGGGATGGGTGGCACAGAATATGTTTATTCAGTGCTAACAGGCTATCAAGATCCCCCAAAAGGTGCAACAGGGCCTGAGGGAAAATCCTATAATCCTTATTTTGTTGCAGGGCCTTGGATTACAATGGCAGCGCCTTTATCCGATGATGCGGTTACTTACACCGATGGCACTGCTGCCACAGTCGATCAAATGGCAAAAGATGTTTCTGCATTTTTAGCTTGGACAGCCGAGCCACGTATGGTCGAGCGTAAGCAACTTGGTTTGCGTGTGATGGTATTCCTATCAATTTTCTCAATCTTGCTTTATTTTTCATATAAGACGCTTTGGCGTAATGTCAAAAAGTAAAATGTCAAAAAATAATCAGTAATATTAAAAATATAAAAAGCCCTCTTAAGTTGTAATCACTTAGAGGGCTTTTTTTTGAGCGTTTGTTTAAGCAAAAATCTTTTAAGCAAAAATTAGGGCATTGCGATAGGCATCAGTTACAGATTTCACGTTATGCTCTTCTTGTAATAAAGTATCTGCACGCTTTAACAGTCCCTCGCTTGCACCAACCATTTCAAGATGTGCCATAATATTTTTACCTGCTTTATTCAGAGAATCCTTTGATAAATATTCAGGGTTCACGCTTTTGGGGCGTACAAAGTCAACAATATCATGCTTCATATCAAAGCGACCTGCATTCTCAAAGCTCGTTTTAGCATTTATGTCTAAGTCACCATTAATGCCCTCAACACCATCAATGCCGCTTATTGCATCAACAGCTTCAACTGATTGGGTGCGTCGAACTTGACTTGATTTAGATAGTTTTTTCGAGTTTTGAAGTTTGTTTTTTTGCTCTAAAAAAGATTGCTTGGCTTGCTTCAGTTCTGTTGTATTATTGCCGCTTTGTTTTTGCCATTGCTCTGATAGTGCAGTGTTTTTTTGAATTTGCGATACATTATTATAATTCGCTCGATTACGCTCGATACCCATCATGTGACACACCTATATTTTTTGTACTTACTAAAACATACTTCAATATTTGTGCCATGATTGCCGTTGGGTTAATCGAGCTTTTTAATAATGTATCTTTTTTACAGGTTTTAGTTTTTATAGGCCTCGCTTAAGGTCATAAATCAGCTCATTAACGGCGATATAATTTCTGCCTTTAAGCTTGCTCCGATAGACTTGTACGGTTTCAAGAATACGTTGCACATAATTGCGTGTTTCACTAAAGGGGATTGTTTCAATACGGTCAATAATTTGATACAGATTTTTATTAAACCGACCATAACTTTCATCCCACTGCGGGATACGGCTTGGGCCCGCATTATAACCACTAAGGGCGTGAATATAAGAACCATTGAATTTTTTAACTAAATTATTTAAATAAAAACCACCAAGCGTCATATTATATTCTGGTTTTTGCGTTAAATAAGCAAGACGATGTTTTTTACCCAGTTGACGTGCTAGTTGCTTTGCAGTTGCAGGCATAATTTGCATTAAACCACGTGCCCCAACATGAGAGCGGGCATACTGATCAAATTCACTTTCTTGGCGTGTCAAAGCATAAATAAGGGCACGCTCAGGAATGGCACCAATTTTTTTCAAATCAATAACTGGATATCCTGTATCAATTAAAAAATCATTGTTTTTGCTAGCATATTTGGCCACTTTAACACGTGTTTTTAAATTGCCAATTTCTTTGCTTAAATTCTCAAGAAGCAGGAAAATTGCCTCGTGCTTGTTGGTACGTTCTGCAATTGATGCCAACAAAAGGCGAACATCGGACTCGCTGTTAAACGCTTTGGCGGCATAAGCTGCCTGCACAACGGAATCCTTAAAAAAAGCACTTTTAATCCGTTTGTCAGGCTTTGGATATTTCGGGAGCATAATTTTTTGTTGCTTTAAATGGTGCGCTGCAAGCTGGCCATAAAAAGTATAAAAATATTGACTCGCATTTGTATAAGAAATTTTTTCACAGGGTTTATCATTAAGTGCCTGACAGCTACGCCCAATCCAATATTCAAAGCGTGAAATTGAAATTGGCATTCCCGATTTCCCACGACCATTCTTAAAATGTTTCAAAGCAATGTTATTTTCCCGAAAATGGCGTAAGGCAAGCCAGCCAGCATAAAATTCGGCTTCGACATATTTGCCGCCTGACTCTAAAAAATTATTCGCAATAATCGTATAAGCCGCCTTTTTTAAGCCTCTTTTAAAGGCAACCCGTGATAAAATTGCCCGACTTTGATACCAGGCTATTGGATTATTTTGCGACTGTTTGCGTGTCAAATTTTTCATAACATTAATCGCATTAAGTTCTTGATCTTTTTTACGATAATAATAGACTAAGCTTCTTAAAACACCGGCGTCTTGTTTAATTGCACTTGATGATTTTTTATAATTTGCCAAAGCAAGGCGATGCCGTTTATTTAATTTATAGCGTAAATCATATTTCAAGGCATCTGTTTTATAGGCATATTTAAGCAATGATTTGGCCTTTGAATAATGACTATTATCCAAAAGATAGGTGATGCGTTTGCTGTGATCTTGGCGTGATAAAAATTGGTGATGCGCGCTCAGTATTTTTTCTTGCTGACCACCAGATAAATTTTTGGAGTGCCACAGTAATTTCAAGAGTGACTTTGCTTGCGTTGTTTGTTTTGTTTGCATTAAATAATCAATTTCCGTTAAGCGCCCTTGTGTGCTGACGGGATGATATTTAGTGAAAAAAGATTTTTGCTGCTTAAACGATAATGCCGACAAAGTATTTTCAAGCTTTGATTGCAGTACATCTTGTTTGGGCATATTGGGATTGCTGCGAATATAGGCAATTAAAGTGCGATAATTGGGCACACTATTATTGTCAGTTAAATATTTCCAATCAACATAGCTTTGTGCACCCTGATTATTAAGCTTTTTTTTCAAGCGCAAGGCCGTATTAAAATCGCCTTTACGCATATAATCGCTAATTTTAACTAATGTCGTTTTATCATTTTGTGATAAAAAAGCATAGGCATTGACTGTACAATAAAAACTTATAATAAAAGCTATGAAGCTATATTTCAAGAGTTTTGTAATAAATAAATAAGC
>JBLHTX010000099.1:0-6504 GCA_047627635.1 Alphaproteobacteria bacterium
ACAAAAAAAAGAAGTGCGGGGACTTATCAAAAGCTATAATTCCAAAGGCGATCAGAAAAAGCCAAAACAAAAAGCTTCAGCATTATTTAGTGCAATATCTGACATAAATAATCAGCTTGCAGCTTCTCCTTCATTATCGTCACAACCAAAACAGGAGAAACAAAAATCATTCTGGAAAAAATTTGGGGGGACTAAAAATTCTTAATTTTTCTTCTTCGCCCCTGCAACTAGGCTTTGAATAATATCTGGATTGGCAAGTGTTGATAAATCGCCAAAATCGTTAAATTGCTGATTGGCAATTTTGCGTAAAATACGGCGCATAATTTTCCCTGAACGTGTCTTTGGCATATCGCTGGTAATATGAATAATATCGGGTGTGGCAATGGCACCAATTTTTTGCCGCACTGTTTGCTTTAAGGTTTTAATCATCTCCTCAGATTCTTCCACGCCTTGCATTAATGTGACATAGGCATAAATCGCTTGCCCTTTAATGGCATGATCTATCCCAACAATCGCAGCCTCGGCAACGCAATCATGTGCAACCAATGCCGATTCAAGTTCAGCAGTCCCCATCCGATGCCCTGATATATTTAACACATCATCAATCCGACCCGTAATTTGAATATCATGATTATCAGTATAATATGCGCCATCGCCTGTTAAATAATAGCCCTTAAATTTTGAAAAATAGGTTTTAAAAAAACGACTATGATCGCCATAAATTGTGCGTGCTTGCCCTGGCCAACTATTTTCAATGACTAATGATCCTTGCTGATTGGGCTGCGTAATGGCTTGCCCCTCATCATCAAGAATAGCAATTTTTATGGCTGGATATGCTTTACCTGCAACCCCTGCATCGGCTGTGCTTAAAAATGCGGGGCTTGCAATTATATGACCACCTGTTTCAGTTTGCCACCATGTATCGACAATCGGACACCGATTTTTCCCAATTTTTTGTTTGTACCACTCATAGACTTGCGGATTAATGGGCTCTCCTACCGTACCAAGTACCCGTAAGCTTGATAGATCATAGGGCTCAATAAAAGCATCGCCCTGCCCCATTAATGTACGTAGTGCCGTAGGGGCAGTATAAAGCGTTGTGACCTTGTGTTTATCACAAATAGACCATAACCGACCCGCATCGGGATATGTGGGTGTGCCTTCAAAAATAAGCGATGTTGTGCCGTTAAGCAATGCCCCATAAACCATATAGCTGTGCCCTGTAATCCAGCCAATATCGGCAGTACAAAAAAACACATCATTGGGCTTGTTATTAAAACTAAGGGCATGGGTAAATGCCGTATAAACACAATACCCCCCTGTGGTGTGCAATAATCCCTTGGGCTTGCCCGTTGATCCAGAGGTATATAAAATAAAAAGTGGATGCTCACTGGGTACAATTTTATAACCACCATCAGCAAAATTAAGATTGGGCTTTAGGGTATCATAAATCACATCACGATCAGCATCATAGTTTATATTCGGATTTTGTGTGCGTTGCACAACCAAACACCGCCGAATATTTGTCTTATGGTTTTGCAAGGCTTCATTAACATTATGCTTAAGGGGGATCACTTTTCCGCCCCGCAATCCCTCATCGGCGGTAATCACAAATTGTGCCTTCGATGCAATCATGCGTTCAGCAAGGGCATTCGCTGAAAACCCACCAAAAACCACACAATGAACTGCCCCAATACGGCTACAAGCAAGCATTGCAAAAATAGCCTCAGGGATCATCGGCATATAAATAATCACGCAATCACCGTCACCCACACTAATATGCCGCAAGGCTGCGGCAAAATATTCAATCTCGGTTTTTAATTCAGCAAATGTATAATGCTTGGTTATTGTGCCGCAATCACTTTCCCAAATAAGGGCCGTTTTATGAGGCGTTTTTGCAGCATGACGATCAACCGCATTATAACTTGCATTCAGGCGACCATCTTTGAACCATTCAATTTTAAAATTATCTTTGTCAAAAGCGGTATTACAAATTTCGTGAAACGGGATATGCCAATCAATATTTTTGGCAATCTTCCCCCAAAAATCAGCAGGGTTATCCGCTGCATCTGATTGCATTTTTTGATATTGTACCTGTGATAAAACATTATAATCAAAATTATTCACGATATACCTGCCCAATTAATTTTATTTTTTTAAATCATATTCATGTTCTATTAATATTTCAATCTATAATATAGCATTATGGAAAATACACTCAGCAAAACAATGCTCTATGTTTTTAGCTATATTACACTGATGATTGCAGGGTATTTAGTCGGACTTATTACTTTGCCGAAAAATGACTATGTGGTTGCAATTAAGCAATCAACTGTCAGCATCGAGAATGCCCCTGTCAAAAATCTCTCTATTATGGGCAATGCCCCAGAATATCCATTAACCCGTGAATTGAATCCCTTTTCAGGCGGAAAAGTCATTGATTTTGCCAATCCAACCCGAAGCAATACACAAACCAGACAACGCAATAATGCAGAAAATCTTAAAAAAGACCCACGCATTACAATGATAACCCAAGACGATCTACCATTATCGGAATATAATGGCGACACCTTGCAAATTGAAATTCCTGGTCAAGATTATCTGTCAAATCAGGAACAACAAAATATCGTACAGAATATCATACAAGACACAGAAGAAAATATTGGACAAACATCCATTAAAACCACAAACATGATTAATACACCCTCAATGTTTGAAACACGAAAAATGCAAGAAGAAAAGGCCAACACGATAATTGATCCATACGCCCCAAGACAATCCCTAGCAGCGGCACCAAATAGAGCTTATCTTGAAAAAGCAAATGTTGGTTTTTTACCAAAAACACCCAAAGGGCAGCAGCCTTTATGGTCAGTTTATAGCAATAAAACCCGTATTAATAATAACAAAAAACCGATTGCATTTATTATTGGCGGACTTGGTACAGACCAAAAATTAACCATGGAAGCGATTAAAACTTTGCCATCAGAAGTCACATTGGGCTTTATTCCGTATGTCAATGATTTACAAAACCTTATTAACTTAGCACGCAAATATGGTCATGAAACAATTCTTGAACTACCAATGGAATCGCATGACTTCCCTCGCAAAGATGCAGGCTTATTAGCCCTTAAGGTCGACGATACAAATCAGCAATATACGCAAAAGCTTGAGACGCTGCTCTCTAGGGCATCGGGATATAGCGGTACAATGAATTATTTAGGCAGTAAATATCTCAGTAACGATAATAAATCTATGACATTATTGCAAGATTTAAAGGCACGAGGTCTGTATTTTGTCGAAAATAAAACCTTGCGTGTTGGCATTATGTCCGAGCTTGCCAATTTCAGCCAAGTCCCTTATGCCGCATCTTATAGCATTATTGATGAAATATTATCGCCATCCCTGATTAATATTAACCTTGATAGCCTTGAGAAAAATGTCCTTAAGGGAACCCCCATTATTGGCACTGCTTATTTGTCACGCATGACTTTATCCAGCTTGCAAAAACGGATTAAGGGTTATAAACAAAAAAACGATATTCAACTTATTCCAATCAGTGCCTATGTTGCATCGCATGATGCGGATCACTAAAGGCTTACCACTTTACTTCGGGCGGCATTGACATTAAAATTGCATCAGTATTGCCGCCTGTTTTAAGACCAAAAGTTGTACCCCGATCATATAATAAATTAAACTCAACATACCGCCCACGCTTAATCAGTTGCTGTTCACGTTGCTGAGCATTCCATGTTTTATTCATGTGTTTACGCACAATTTTTGGATAAACAGCAAGAAACGCCTCGCCAATGGCTTTGGTAAAGTCAAAATAAAACTGCCATAAATCAGGCGTTGGACAATCAAGATAATCATAAAATATCCCGCCAACGCCTCGATGCTCTTGACGATGAGGTAAATAAAAATAATCGTCGCACCATTTTTTAAATCTTGGATAAAATTCTTTGTCAAATTGATTACACGCATATTCAAAGGCTTGGTGAAATTGTGCGGTGTCTTCAGGGTTTTCAAATATGGGTGTTAAATCAGCCCCTCCGCCAAACCATGCTTTTTCAGTAATAATATGGCGTGTATTCATGTGAACAGCAGGCACAAGCGGTGATTGCATGTGGGCAACCAATGAAATACCAGAAGCCCAAAACTCTGGACTTGTATCGGTTCCAGGTATTTTCTTTGAAAATTCAGGTGAGAATTTTCCATAGACATTCGAAAAGTTAACCCCTACTTTTTCAAAAACCCTGCCTCGCATTACAGACATAATGCCGCCGCCCAATAAATCTTTATTGCCAACCGCATGATCAGCACGATCCCAAGGCGTTACGGTAAATTTTCCTGCGGATTGATTGGCAAATTCAGTGATTTGTAATTCTTGCTCAATCTCTTCAAAGACTTTACAAAACCGAATTTGTAATGTTTTAAACCACTCAGCTGCGTTATCTTTTTGTGTTCCCTGCATATTACTATTCCTATAATTTTGCAAAACCCTGTGTTTGTCTTAATGCCTCACCCATGATAAATGCCCCTGCAATGGCAATATTCATGCTTCGCATTTCCTTGGCCATCGGAATTTTAATGCGGGCACTTGCATGATTATGTACATATTCTGGCACACCAGCACTTTCCTGACCAAGCAAAAGGATATCGTGGGTTTGAAACTCAAAATCAATATAAGAAGAACTGGCTTTGGTCGTCAATAAAATAATACGACTTTGGGGGTTATTATCAATGAAATTTTGATAATCATCATGTTCAACAATAACAGCACTATCAGAATAATCCATAGCAGAACGCCGAAATGCTTTTTCACAAAAACTAAAACCACAGGGATGAATAATATGCACAGGCATATTAAGACACGCCCCCATACGCAACAAAGTCCCTACATTCCCTGCCTGATCGGGCTGATAAAGTGCCAATGAAACCATAATAAAAGCCTTAATTTATAATACTAAAAAATCCTTTTTGAACAAGGATATTACAACATCCATTTGTGCATTATGTTTTTTTTCAGTGTTATCACTATCAAGGATTACCAATGCCCAAAGTGCATTTTTATCATCCGCAAGGGCTGGGTTTTCGTTGATTAAGCTGAGTGCTTTAAGGGCATAGCCTTTGTTTGATACTGATTCTGTATAAGCTTTGGCGGGAATATTTTTTACTTTTCCATTTTCACATAACCCTAAAAATGCATCTTTTGGACAATTTTTCAAACGAGATGATTGGCTTTTTGAAAAAATTTCATGGGCTGCCATTTCCCATGCTTCAAGCGGTGTTGAGGCAATTTTATCATGATATTTAATCACAGCGATTTCGGCAACTTTTCCGTATTTGGTCATTATGAACCTCTAAAATTATTCAATTATTCAATTATTCAATTATTCAATTATTCAATTATTTAATCTATCAATCCGTTTATATTCATCGGAATGATTGTAAAAAAGAAAGGGAACCTTATAAAAATATAAGATCCCCTTATTTATATTTATTTTAATAAAGTGAGTTAAACAGAACGCTCGAAAAGCATTTTTTTAATTTCACCAATAGCCTTAGCAGGATTCAAACCCTTAGGACATGTTTTTGCACAATTCATAATTGTGTGACACCGATAAAGCTTAAAAGGATCTTCTAGTTCATCAAGGCGATGCCCTGTATTTTCATCACGACTGTCAATTAACCATCTATATGCCTGAAGTAAAACCGCAGGGCCTAAATATTTATCGCCATTCCACCAATAGCTTGGGCATGATGTCGAACAACACGCACATAAAATACACTCATAAAGTCCATCAAGTTGCTCACGATCTTCACGAGATTGCAATCTTTCTTGCTGAGGGTTGGGCGTTACGGTTTGCATCCATGGCTCGATTGAGGCATATTGTGCATAGAAATTTTTAAGATCAGGTACTAAATCTTTGATTACAGGCATATGCGGTAATGGATAAATTTTAATCTCGTCTGCAATTTCAGAAATTGGCTTTGTACAGGCCAATGTATTTGTACCATCAATATTCATGGCACATGATCCGCAAATTCCTTCACGGCATGAACGCCGAAAAGTAAGGGTTGCGTCAACATCACTTTTAATTTTTATCAATGCATCCAAGACCATTGGACCACAATCATCCATATCGATTTTATAGGTATCGATTGAAGGATTATGTCCATCATCGGGATTCCAACGATAAACCTTGAATGTTTTAATATTCTTAGAACCTGTAGGCGCATTAAATACTTTGCCATCAGGGTCAACTACTGAATTTTTGGGTAAGTTAAATTCTACCATTGCGTTTTATTCCTTAATAGACACGAGTTTTAATAGACACGGGCTTTGGGTTTAATATATTCAATCTCATCGGTCAGTGTATAAGTATGAACTGGACGATAATCAAGCTTTGTTTCGCCTTTTTCACAAATCCAAGCCAAAGAATGCTTCATACAATTTACATCATCACGATCTGCATAATCTTCACGGGCATGTGCACCACGGCT
>JBLHTX010000100.1:0-6454 GCA_047627635.1 Alphaproteobacteria bacterium
TATGAACAACGTGCAGTTAAAAACACCCCAGCAGTTACCATTGTTGCCGCATGAATAAGAGCTGAAACGGGTGTAGGCCCTTCCATTGCGTCGGGCAGCCAAGTATGCAAGAAAAGCTGTGCAGATTTTCCCATAGCACCAATGAAAAGTAAAGTACAAGCAACGTCAAGGACAATAAATTCAACACCAAACAATGAGATTGTTTCAGACTTTAAAATATCTACTGAGTTAAAAACCGTATCAAAATCAAACGATCCAATATATGTAAATATGAGTGCAAGCCCTAGGATGAAAGTAAAGTCAGCGACACGATTAACTACGAAAGCTTTGATGGATGCTTTGCAGGCTGATTCCTTGTGAAAATAATACCCAATAAGCAAATAAGACGCAAGACCAACACCTTCCCAACCAAAAAACATTTGTAAAAAATTATTCGCAGTGACCAGGGCAAGCATCATAAATGTAAATAAAGATAGATAGGCAAAGAAACGAGGCTTTGAAGGATCATCGGCCATATAACCAAATGAGTAGATATGAACAAGCGACGATACAATTGTAACAACGGGCAACATAACACGTACTAAGGCATCATTACGCACAGCCCAATCGATTTTAAAGCCTGCAACATCGATCCAAGTGAATAAATTATATATTGTTGCTGTTTGACCATAATCATTAAAAAAACAAAATATAGAAAGCAAAGCGGTTAAAGATACAGAAATAGTTGTGATTAAACGCACTTGAATATCAGAAAAATATGTGCGTCCTAGGCCAGCAACAATACTTGCAAAAAGCGGCAGTAGTAAAATAATCTTGTAAATCATAAAGCCCCTACCCTTTTAATTCAGAAACTGTATCGATATTAACGGAATGTCGATTACGAAAATAAAGCACCAAGATTGCCAAAGCAATGGCGGCCTCAGCAGCTGCGACAGTTAGAATTAACAATGAATAAATAATACCTTCTGGCTCACCAGAAAGTGCGGCAAAACCAACGAAATTCATATTTGCACCTAACAAAATAATCTCGATTGACATAAGCATAATTAAAAGATTTTTTTTGTTAAATAGAATACCAAAAATACCAACCAGAAAAATCATAAGTGATATAATTGAAAAATCAACTGAAGTAATCATATTATTCCTCTAATACCGCATCGGGCTTAATATCTATGTTTGTAACTGCCGCTTTGGAATCACGGAAAATTTGTTCGGTTGGATTTTGCCGCTTAACACCTTCGCGCTGTCTGAGTGTTAAGGAAATTGCACCAACCATTGCCAAAAGAAGGACGACACCTGAAAGCTGAAAATATAAAACATAATCTGTATATAAAACAAGTCCGACTTCTTTGATACTATTCCCCTCGTAGAATAAAGGTGTATTTGAATAAATTTCTGAAAATGCGGAACGTGCGTAAAAGCCGAATAAAATTTCGAGGGCAAAAATACCAATAAGCATAAATATTAGCATTGTATGGTTATGAAGCACAGTTTTTAGCTTACCATATTCAATATCGAGCATCATGACCACGAACAAAAACAAGACAGCAACGGCACCAACATAGACAACTGCAAGCATCATGGCAGCAAAATCAGCACCAATTGAAACGAACAAAGCCGACACATTAAGATAAGAAAACACTAAAAATAGAATAGAATTAATAGCATTGCTTGAGAGGATAACCATCAAGCACGAAAATATAGCCAATGCAGCAAAGGCATAAAATAAAAATTCAGTCATATTCGAATCATCTTTAATGCGTAACAATTTTTGTTTATTTTTTAAGACAGAGATCGATATTTATTATCTATATAAATAACAAATTTCAACTACTTCTTTATTGCGATATAAGACCCTATGTCAAGTACATAAATTCTTTTAACGATACTCGGCGTCAAGTTCAATCATTTTAGCAATTTCTTTTTCCCAACGATCACCGTTAGCGAGTAATTTTTCTTTATTATAAAATAATTCTTCACGGGTTTCTGTGGCAAATTCAAAATTAGGCCCTTCCACGATTGCATCCACTGGGCAGGCTTCCTGACAGAAACCACAATAGATACATTTTGTCATATCAATATCGTACGCAGTTGTGCGACGGCTGCCATCTTCACGAGGCTCAGCTTCAATGGTAATTGCTTGTGCAGGGCAAATCGCTTCACAAAGTTTACAAGCGATACACCGCTCTTCACCATTATCATAGCGACGTAGAGCATGCTCACCCCGAAATCTGGGAGATAAAGGTCCTTTTTCATGGGGGTAGTTTAACGTTGCCTTGGGCGCAACAAAATATTTAAACCCCAATGCAAGACCCTTTAAAAAATCTAATAGGAAAAATTGTTTGATATGTTTTAACATAAAGCCTCTATTGAATAAAAGTGACGTAGGCTGCAACTAAGATTACATATCCAAGCGAAAGCGGTAGAAAAAATTTCCATCCGAGGCGCATAAGCTGATCGTAGCGATAACGAGGTACGATTGCTTTGACCATAGCTATCATGAAAAATACAAAAGTTGTTTTTAAAATAAACCAAAAAACACCTGGAATAAAGTCTAGGATAGGGAGTGGTGCAAGCCAGCCACCTAAGAATAAAATTGCAGTCAACGCTGACATTAAAGTAATATTCATATATTCACCAACCATGAACAACAGGAATGGCGTTGATGAATACTCAACCTGATACCCTGCAACCAATTCAGATTCTGCTTCGGGTAGATCAAATGGTGGACGATTTGTTTCGGCAAGTGCTGAGATAAAAAAGACAATCATCATGGGAAAAAGTGGAATAAAATTCCAGTTCAACAAGCCATAATCACCTGATTGTGACATTACAATATCGGATAGATTAAGAGATCCAGCCAATAAAACAGCGTTAATAATAATGAGACCAAGGGATACTTCGTAAGACACCATTTGCGCTGCTGAACGTAATGCCCCGAGGAAAGGATATTTAGAATTCGATGCCCATCCTCCAATAATAATGCCGTAAACACCAAGTGAGCTGACGGCAAAGATATAAAGAATACCCAAATTAACATCAGCAACAACCCACCCTTCAGCAACAGGCATCACTGCCCACGAAATCAATGCCAAAACGAAGGTTAATAAAGGCGCTAATAAAAATAAAAACTTACTGGCACCAGAGGGAATAATAATTTCCTTGAACACGAATTTTAGAAAATCAGCCAAGGATTGCATTGTCCCAAAAGGGCCAACGACATTGGGTCCACGACGCATTTGAACTGCAGCCCAAACCTTGCGATCCATATATAATAGCAAAGCTAAAGATAGCAAAATACCGACCGTCAATAACAAGCATTGACCAATCATCATAAGAATACCTGATTGTAATAAGTTGGCTAGCATAATGCCCTCTTTTTCCTCTTTTTGCGACTAAGCCGCTTGATCTTGACTATTAGCAGGGATTGATTTATTTTCAAGTGCTTTTTGACAGTCTCGTAGAACTTTTGATGCACGCGTAATGGCATCCGTGAAATAATATTCTTTAATTTTTGTTCGATAAACCGATTGTGAACACTCTTTTGATTGCGATACTGTTACCGAATCACTTTCAACGACTTCATCAATCATTTGAAATGCTGGATAATGCGTAAAGAGTTGTTGCCGTAATTCAGCTAAATTATCGAATGGCAAGGTTTGTGTCATTATTTCTGATAATGCCCTAAAGATTGCCCATGTTTCTTTGGCTTCACCAACAGGAAATACAGCACGCACAGCTTCACGAACACGCCCTTCGGCATTTAAATAAAGACCATCTGTTTCACTGTAAGCCGCAGCAGGTAAAATAATATCGGCATGATGCGCCCCATTATCACCGTGAGATCCAATATAAACTTTGAAACATTTTTCCAAACGATTAAATTGCAAATCATCATTACCAAGCGCAATAACAGTCTCGATTGTGCCATTAACACACTCAGAATAAAACCCTTCGACATTATTAGGGTGACAAAAATTTAAAGCAATGCCGCCAACCAAGGAAGCCGTTTGCGATAAAAATCCATAGGCGTTATTATCAAGAGCAAGTGCTTGAACAATTTTTTGTACCTGTGCGATTACATTTGCACCATCTGGCCCTGAAACAGCACCCTCGCCAATAATAATAAGCGGGCTGTCTGCATTTTTTAAAGTTTGTGCAAAATCAGTATTTAAGAAATTATTTAAAGCATCTGCACCGTCACCCAAATGGGTTAATGTGTAATTTGCATCAAAATTTTCACCAATCAAGGCAATTTCAGCATGATTATTAACCCATGCCTTGCGAATTCGGGCATTTAAAACAGCCGCCTCGTTACGAGGATCAGTACCAATTAATAAAATTGCGGAAGATTGATCGATTTCGGCAAAAGTTGGATTAAATTTTACAGCTGATAAATGCGGCGGTATATCACTATTGGCAGGTCGGATTTCAAATTTTGCATTGATTAACTTACCAAAAGATTGCGCTGCATAAAGACTTTCGATATTAGTATGACAGCCGCCATAAATTGCTGTTTTATCACTTTTTAAGTGCGGTATTAAGGCTTCGAATGCTTGCTGCCAAGTAACCGCAGTTAAAACACCATTTTGACGGATATAAGGCTTATCAAGGCGTTGACGTCTAAGTCCATCATAGGCATAACGGGTCTTGTTACTGATCCATTCTTCATTCACATCATCATCGTTACGAGGGGAAATACGCATGACTTCGTTACCACGCGCTTGCATTGTGATCGCACTACAAAGACCATCGGTAACATCGATTGTTTCGGTTTTTTTCATTTCCCATGGACGTGCTGTAAACGCTGATGGCTTGGACGTTAAAGCCCCCACAGGACATAAATCAATGACATTTCCAGAGAGTTCATTGGTCACAATCTGCTCAAGGTAAGATGTGATTTCGGTATCTTCACCTCGATTAATTGCACCCATTTCAGCCACACCAGCAACTTCGGTTGAGAAGCGTACACAGCGTGTGCAATGAATACAACGTGTCATTTCGGTTTTAATAACAGGACCAAATTCTTTTTCCTCGACGGCACGCTTGGGGAATGAAAAACGTGATTTATCGTTACCGTAAACCATAGCCTGATCTTGGAGGTCGCACTCGCCGCCCTGATCGCAGATTGGGCAATCAAGTGGATGGTTTGCCAATAAAAACTCCATCACGCCTTTACGGGCTTTGATAACTGTTTCAGATTCAGTCAGTACCACAGGGAGCTCGCCATTGGGCCCTGATCGTAAATCAGAAACTGCTAGGGCACATGAAGCCTGAGGCTTGGGAGCACCTTTAACTTCAACAAGGCACATACGGCAGTTGCCCGCAATTGACAAGCGTTCATGGTAACAAAAACGTGGAATTTCAACACCTGCCTGCTCGCAGGCCTGAATAAGCGTTAAGCTTTCAGGAACTTCAATCTCGGTTTTATTGATAAGAATTTTTTTTAACGCCATCATTTTATCCTTATGCTGCAGTTGAGATTAAAGTGGCTTTTTTAATGCGCTCTTCGATAAGCGGACGAAAATGCTTAATTAAGCCCTGAATTGGCCATGCCGCAGCATCGCCTAGGGCACAAATTGTATGCCCTTCAACTTGTTTTGTTAAATCATAAAGCATATCAATGTCACTTACATGTGCTTTGCCTTCAACCAAATTATGCATCATGCGCATCATCCAGCCTGTACCTTCACGGCAAGGCGTGCATTGTCCACATGATTCATGCTTGTAGAAACGAGATAAACGGGCAATTGCTTTAATGACATCGGTTGATTTATCCATCACAATAACGGCCGCAGTGCCAAGCCCTGAACCAACATTTTTAAGCGAATCGAAATCCATAAGAATATCATCGCAAATATTTTTAGGCATTAATGGGACAGAAGAACCACCTGGAATGACAGCAAGAAGATTATCCCAACCGCCACGCACACCGCCACAATGTTTTTCAAGCAATTCACGCAAGGGAATAGACATGGATTCTTCGACATTACAACGATGATTAACATGACCAGAAATTGAAAAAACCTTGGTGCCGTGATTGCCCTGTGCCCCAAATGACTTAAACCATGACGCACCACGGCGCATGATTGTTGGGGTTACAGCAATCGATTCGACATTATTGACAGTCGTTGGTGCACCATATAAGCCAACATTCGCAGGAAAAGGCGGCTTTAGGCGCGGCATTCCTTTTTTACCCTCAAGGCTTTCCAGGAGTGCTGTTTCTTCACCGCAAATATAGGCTCCTGCCCCATGATGAACATAAAGGTCAAAATCCCAGCCATTGATATTATTTTTGCCGATTAAATTAGCGGCATAAGCCTCGGCGACTGCATTTTCAAGCACTTCACGCTCACGGACATATTCACCACGAATATAGATATAACAAATATGCGCACCCATTGCACAAGATGCAAGCAAGCATCCCTCAATGAGTTTATGGGGATCGTGCCGC
>JBLHTX010000101.1:0-6423 GCA_047627635.1 Alphaproteobacteria bacterium
AACTGGTGCAACCAAGGCCGTGTTCGAGCCAATAAAAGCATCGCTCCCAATCACAGTTCGGTGCTTGTCAACACCGTCATAGTTACAGGTAATTGTTCCTGCCCCAATATTCGCATTTGCCCCAATTACACTATCGCCAATATAACTAAGGTGACTGATTTTAGCATTATTTTCAACAACAGTTTTTTTAATCTCAACAAAATTGCCAACTTTAACACCTTTCCCCAAAGATGTTTGCGGCCTGATCCGTGCAAAAGGGCCAATCACAGCTTGCTCGCTAATGTAACAGGCTTCCAAATAAGAGGATGCTTTTATATGTACATTATTATCAATTTCGACTCCTGTACCAAAATAAACATTTGGCTCAATGACCGTATCGTTGCCAATTCGGGTATCGTGGGAAAAGTAAATTGTTTGCGGCAATTCAAGCGTAACGCCATTATGCATCATTTCAAGGCGTTTTTGGGTTTGATAAATCATGTCAATATGGGATAATTCGGCACGTGAATTAACGCCCAAAACTTCATTCGGATCGCATAATCCAATATAGGTTTTTTGCTGATGCTGACGACCAATTTTAACAATATCGGTTAAATAATACTCACCCTTGGCATTTTTATTATCAATTTGGGACAGTAAAAACGGCAGCTTGCCCGCCTTCGATAACACAACGCCCGAATTACAAAGCGTAATTTTTAATTGTTCTTCGGTGGCCTCTTTGGCTTCGACAATATCAATTAACTCACCATCATTATTATCAACAATTAAACGCCCATAATGGGCTGGATTAGGACTTTCAAAGCCCAAAAATACTGTATCAGCACCTTGTAATCTGATGGCCTGCATTTGTTCAATGGTTTGCGGTTGGATAAGTGGTGTATCGGCGTATAAAATAACAGCATCGCCCTCAAGATCTTTTAAATGTTCACTCGCGCAATTGACCGCATGACCTGTGCCAAGCTGTTCTTGTTGTTGAATAATAATCGCTTGCGGGGCGTGTTTTAAAGCCTCCTCAGAGACCTGTTCGGATTCGTGACCCACAATAACAATAATTTTTTTTACGCCAACAGTACGACATAAATGAATAACATGACCCAACATTGATAAACCAGCAACCTGATGCAGCACTTTGGGAGTCGCAGACTTCATACGTGTGCCTTTGCCCGCCGCAAGAATAATTGCTGTCAATGGTTGTTTTGTCATAATTTTTATCCTTTTTTATTGCCCTAATCATTTTATTGTTTTAATCTTTAGCAAATAAACACAATTGTTAAAAGCATAAAATGAAAAAAGAATTCTTAAGCTATCAAACCATTATGTTTGATCTTGATGGCACCTTGATTGATAGTGCCGCAAATTTAGTAGCCGCCTTGAACGATGTTATTCGCCCAATATTACCAAGCGATGTTCCTTATGAAGGGGCAAGAAGACTTGCAGGCATTGGATCACGCCATTTATTACGCTATGCTTTTAAATATCACAAAACCTTTATCAGCGATGAAGGTATCGAGGCGCTTGTGCCAAAATTTATGGATGCCTATGCCAAGCGGATTGATAGTGAAAATAGTTTTTTCAAAGATGCCGATACAACCCTGAAAGCCTTAAAGGAAATGGGGAAAAATGTTTTGCTTGTGACTAACAAGCCACGCAGATTCACACCACATATTATTGAAAATTTAAGCTGGACACCTTATTTTGATGGCATTTTTTGCCCCGATGATGTTTCAGCCAAAAAACCCGATGCCGCCCATTTGCACGAGGCACTTTCAAAATCGAATTTACCACATCAAAATGCCTTAATGGTGGGCGATAGCATTGCCGATTATGATGCGGCGGTGAATGCGAATATTCCCATTATGATGGTAGGATTTTACGGGCAAACCCCTGAGGAATATCCAAAGGCACGTTATTTTATAAATTCCTATTCATAATATTAAAATTATGGTAATGGAACATAAGAAAATTTTAGGATAGGTTTCGTTTTATCATTGTTATGTTCAAGTATTTTTTTCAAAAAACCAAAAGCTTTTTGTGCACTTTTGTTAATACCAAGCAATCACGCGATAGTGTTGCATCGACCAATCAATGGCAAGATGTTGATTATTATATTAAACCCAATAAACGTATTTATGTGATTGGCGACGTGCATGGCTGCGATGCTTTGCTTGAGAATACTTTGAATAAAATGACGACAGATGCGCTTAATCACCCCAACAGTAAATTGGTTTTTGTGGGCCTTGGTGATTATGTCGATCGTGGGCCCAATTCAAAACGTGTCATTGAGTTGTTGCTGAATAATATACCCGATAATTTTGAAACAATATTCCTTAAGGGGAATCACGAGCTTTATATGATTGATTTCATTGAACAGCCAGTCGAAAGCAAATTATGGCTTGATTATGGAGGACGTGAAACCTTGGCATCTTATGACGTAAAACCGCCTGAGGATACCAAAACAGACCTTAAACGTGCTGCGCTTGAGTTAGAAACAAATATGCCAAGTGATCATTTAAGATTCTTAAAAAACCTAGAGACACATTGTGTTATTGACGATTATTTTTTTGTCCATGCAGGCATTGACCCCGATTTCCTCCTTGATGAGCAATCTGAAATGGCGTTGACATCTATTCGAGCAAAGTTTATTCATTATACTGGACATTTTCAAGGCAAAAAAATCATTCACGGTCATACGCCCGTTGAAAATCCAGATTTCAAAGATCACCGTATAAATCTTGATACGGGGGCTTATTTAACAGGAAATTTGACTTTGGCAGTCATTGAAAACAATATTGTAACGGTGCTTTGATGTTTTATATTAATGGTGAAAAAATTACAGATAACATAACAGAAAAATTGACCACGCTTCACGATGCTTGTCAGTATTTCTCCGATGATAGCGAGGCAGTTGCAACAGCATTAAACGGCTTGTTTGTGCCAAAATCGCTACGGCAAACAACCCTACTGAGTGATGGCGATCAGATTGAAATTATTGCCCCCATTGAAGGGGGTTAAAGACCATGCATAAACAGCCTGAAAACGATGGTACCAGTAATCGTGACGATTTACTATATATCTATGATAAACCCTTCAGCAGTCGTTTATTGCTTGGTACAGCACGTTATCCATCACCACATCACATCCAAGAATCAGTTAAAGCTTCCGAAACAAACATGATTACCGTATCGCTTAGACGGGAAACATCGGGTGGCGGCAATAACGCCCATTTTAGGGGATTACTGTCGGCATTAAATGTTGCCATTTTACCCAATACGGCAGGCTGTCATACCGTCAAAGAAGCTGTTAATACCGCCCTTATGGCACGAGAATTATTTAATACCGATTTCATTAAGCTTGAAGTCATTGGCCATACAGGCACATTGCAGCCCGATCCATTGGCAACGATTGAAGCCGCCAAAATTCTATGCGATCAAGGCTTTAAGGTTTTCCCCTATATTACCGATGATTTAGTTATTTGTGAAAAACTGGTTGATATTGGCTGCAAAGTATTAATGCCTTGGGGCGCACCAATTGGCACAGGCAAAGGCTTGAATAATTTATATGCATTGCGGCAACTCCGATCTCATTTCCCCAATATACCACTAATTATTGATGCAGGGATTGGCACACCCTCCGATGCGTGTATTGCGATGGAACTGGGCTATGATGCAATTTTGCTTAATACTGCGGTGGCACGAGCGGGCGACCCCATTCAAATGGCACAGGCTTTTAAATATGCAATTCATGCAGGCCGTATGGCCTATTTATCGGGCACAATGCCCATGCGTGACACTGCCGAAGCATCATCGCCAGAATTTGGCACAGCATTTTCGCCTTTTAATACATAAAAATAATCTGCAAAATAATCCGCGTTGATCCCGTTCATTCACTAGCACTAGCACTAGCAATATCACTATCAGGCTTATCTACCAAGCTACTTATATAATGAATTACGGCATTAATATCATTGCTTAAAACCTTGCCCGATATTGCTATTGAAAAGGATATAACAGCTGCTAGTAATGCATATTCTATGACCGTAACAGCTTTGTTATTTCTAACAAATAAGTGTATTTTTATATTCATTATTTTAAAAAAAACGATCATATTCCAGAATACCTGTCCACAACGACTAATAATAGCATAATTTTATTAATATATTGTTTATCATCCGAATCTTTATAAAATAACGCAACATCTTGTTGATTGCCTCGTATTAATAGGACGGGTGGGACTTGGTGCCTTTAATGATATTGCTATGCATCCTCGTTTTGGTTCTTGATGTGATATAGTGAGCTAAGTTGATAAATGAGTTGGACTATTAACACAAGCACCTGCCTTAAGGAGGGCCTCTATCGTAGCTTTATATTTATTAGCAGCTATAGCCTCTAAAGGCTCCATAATAGTTGCAGAATGTAAAGGCATTTCACCGCGGTTATTTGTTATATTAACCTCAGCACCATTGTTAAGGAGGGAATTAACTTTATTTATATCGCCATCATGAGCTGCCGTTGATAATTGTTCATTAATATTTAAGTTATTTGAGGCGTCTATATTAAATTCATTTTTAATAAAAGGTAAATATATATTATTATTAAAAATAAATATTAAATTAATGTGTGCATTTTCTATTATGTTGACTTTTTAAAATGCTTTATGCTTTAACTAAAAGGGTAATTAATAAGGCATAATAAAAATGAAGCGTTCAATTCATAATGAAGTAAAAAAACGTATTTTGGTTCTTGATGGGGCAATGGGCACAATGATTCAAGGGTACAAGCTTGAGGAAGAGGATTATCGAGGCGAACGCTTTGCCGATTGGTCGCACGATGTAAAAGGAAATAACGATTTATTATCCTTAACACGCCCTGACATTATCAAGGAAATTCACTTAAAATATTTCCGTGCGGGTTCTGACATTGTCGAAACCAATACTTTCTCATCTACCACCATTGCACAGGCCGATTATGGCATGGAAGCATTGGCATACGAATTAAACTTTGAAAGTGCCAAAATTGCCCGACAAGCAGGCAACATTGCCGAGTTGGAGGATAATATACCACGCTTTGTTGCAGGAGCAATTGGGCCAACAAACCGCACCGCATCAATCTCACCCGATGTGAATAATCCGGGATATCGTGCCGTGACGTTTGATGATTTACGCATTGCCTATGCCGAGGCAACGCGGGGCTTGATTGATGGAGGATGTGACGTTATTTTGGTTGAAACAATTTTTGATACCTTAAACGCCAAAGCCGCTTTATTTGCGATTGATGAAGTCTTTGAAGAAAAAGGCATAACGCTTCCTGTTATGATTTCAGGCACAATTACCGATCTATCGGGACGCACATTATCGGGACAAACTGCCGATGCGTTTTGGACATCGCTTAAACATACCAAGCCTTTTTCAATTGGCTTGAATTGCGCTTTGGGGGCCGAAGAAATGCGGGGGCATATTGTGAACTTATCCAATATTGCCGATACGTTTATTTGTGCCTATCCCAATGCTGGCTTACCCAATGAATTAGGTGAATATGACCAAGCACCCGAACGGATGGCAGAACTTGTCGAAGAATTTGCCGCATCGGGACTTATTAATATCATTGGTGGGTGTTGCGGAACAACGCCCGAACATATTGCCGCTTTTTCGGGTGCAGTTGCCAAACATAAACCCCGTGACATTCCCACCATTAAGCCGCAATTAACCTTGTCAGGCCTTGAAACCTTTACCCTGAGTGAGAATATTAACTTTGTCAATGTTGGCGAACGGACAAATGTTACGGGGTCGGCTCGTTTTCGCAAGCTGATTAAAGAAGGCGATTATGACACCGCCCTTGAGGTTGCCCGTCAACAGGTTGAAAGTGGTGCACAAATTATTGATATTAATATGGATGAAGGCTTGCTGGAATCCAAAGAAGCCATGGTGACTTATTTAAATTTAATTGCTGCCGAGCCTGATATCTCCAAAGTCCCGATTATGGTAGATTCGTCAAAATGGGAAGTCATAGAGGCAGGCCTCCAATGCCTGCAAGGCAAAGGCGTGGTCAATTCGATTTCCTTAAAAGAGGGCGAAGAATCCTTTATCCATTACGCAAAGCTTGTGAGACGCTACGGTGCAGCTGTTATTATTATGGCATTCGATGAAGATGGACAAGCAGACACGGCCGACCGAAAATACGAGATTTGCAAACGCTCCTACGATATTTTGGTTGAAAAAGTGGGCTTCCCTCCCGAGGATATTATTTTCGATCCCAATATTTTTGCTGTTGCCACTGGCATTGAAGAGCATAATAATTACGGCGTTGATTTTCTTGAGGCTACAAAACGCATTCGCAAAGCCATGCCGCTTACCCATATTTCAGGCGGCGTGTCGAATTTATCATTCTCGTTCCGTGGCAACGATTTAGTCCGTGAATCCATGCATAG
>JBLHTX010000102.1:0-6275 GCA_047627635.1 Alphaproteobacteria bacterium
TTAATCAGACTCAAAAAACATATTATAACAAATTTTATAATATGTTCTTTAATATTATATGAATAAACGAATGGTAAGCCTAGGCGTTATCAGGCTTGTTTTTTTTGCTCCCTGACTCTGTCTCTGTCTCTGGCTCTGAAGCTGAATCTGAATTTTGCATTGAGTTTGAGTCTGCGCCTGAACCTGCAACTGAAGTATCTATATCTTTTTTGCTAAAAGCACCTGATATGGCACCAGCTAATCCAAGGGAAGCACCTAAGACCCCTGCTATTTCTAAACTGGCTTTTATGACAGTTTTCATATCGTCTTTATTAATTAGTCTTGAACCACCACCAAGAACTGCACCAAGTGCCAAACCTGCTGCTGCCCCCTGTATGCCACGTCGGAATGTTGGTGAACTTTTATATTTATCTGAACTATATTGATATGCACTTTTTGCCATTTCACTTAGACTTTTTCCTAAACCTGATATACTCATGATGTATCCTATGTTAATTCTTATACATTATTAGAGATTGACCATAACATGATTGTATACATAAGTAAAATATATTTTTTATATATGAATAATAAATGTTATTTATTATTGTTTAGGCTCAGGAAATAGCCTTTTTTGCGTAAATTACAGGCGGGGCAATTGTCGCAGCCATAACCCCACTCATGGCGTATATCACGCATTCCCTTGTAACAGCTGTGAGTATGTTCAATGCACAGATCAACGCCTGCCTGCCCTGCAATATTATGAATAAAACGCCATGTTTGCGCTTTATCAAGCCACATAAGCGGCGTATGAATAATGCAATTCATATCAAGCCCGCCAGCAAGGGCAACTTGTAACGATTTTAAAGTTGTATCTCGACAATCAGGATAGCCTGAAAAATCGGTTTCGCACATACCGCCAATAAAATGACGAATATTACGCCGCCACCCATGTGCCCCTGCAATGGTAAAAAACATTAAATTACGCGCAGGCACAAAAGTTGACGGCAAACCATTATCCATAATGGTAATTTCGGTTTCGCTGGTCAAAGATGTATCACCAATTTGCTGGAACAGGTCAGTTGTATACACCGTATCGTCTTTTAATTTCGCCCGATATTCAGGCTTGAATGTGACAACATGACGCAAAAAGTCTTGGCGAACCTCAAGCTCAACATTATGGCGTTGCCCATAATCGAAGCCAATTGTCTCGACTGATGCAAAAGTTTCAAGTGCCCATAGTAAACAGGCAGCGGAATCTTGTCCGCCTGAAAATAAAACCAACGCTGCATCGTCACGCAACATAAATTTTACGCCCCTAATTGCTGACGAATTGTGGGGACAATTTTACCAAAATCAATTTGCCCTGCATATTCAGCTTTTAAATGTGCCACAACTTTGCCTGTATCATTGGGTGATGCGGCCTGTGTTTGGGCAATTGCTTGTTTAATGGCATCGGTCACTTGTTCGGCATTTAAAGCTTGGGGGAGATAATTTTGTAACACGGTAATTTCAAAGCGTTCTTTATCGGCTGCCTCGGGGCGATCATTGTCGTCATAGGTCTTGGCAGAATCGGCACGCTGTTTGACCATTTTTGTTAAAACGGTAATTAAATCAGCTTCGGGGGCTGTATCTGGCCCTTTAACACGGCATTCAATATCGGCCTCTTTGAATTTGGCAAGTGCCATACGGATCACGCTTAATTTCTCGGCATCTTTTGCCCGCATTGCAGTTTTCATATCATCACTAAGGCGGTTACGAATGGACATATTAAGGATTCCCGAATTAAATTTCTGAATTGTAAAGAGGAAGATTATAAAATTTATAAATGGTCGGAATGAGAGGATTCGAACCTCCGACCCCTAGCACCCCATGCTAGTGCGCTACCAGGCTGCGCCACATTCCGAACGCCTTAATATATAGGCAATAACACCTTATCGAGCAAGTTATTTTTCGACTATTTACATATTTTTGTTGAAACTTGCGCAATATTTGATAAAAAACACTATGGATCATACTATTATTGAGAATTTAGAAACAATAAACACTGAAATTGCTACGGTTTTTGCCTATTATTTCCTTGAGCCGCGTGCCGTTAACATTATAGCCGTTTCAAAGAATCATACCGCTGAGCATATTATGCCGCTACTTAAGGCTGGTCATCGGGTGTTTGGCGAGAATAAAGTGATGGAAGCCATCGAAAAATGGACACCGCTTAAGGCTCTTTATCCCGATATTGAATTGCATTTAATTGGCGCTTTACAAAGTAACAAAGTCAAAAAAGCTTTGACTATCTTTGACGTAATACAAACCATTGATCGCCCTAGCCTGATTGATGAATTGGTAAAATATCCTGATATTATTAAAGATAAAAAGTTTTTTATCCAAGTTAATACGGGCCACGAGGATCAAAAATCGGGTGTGACATTGACTGACTTTGCTTCCTTGTTAGCTTATGCAAAAGATAAATTACTGCCGATTTCGGGACTTATGTGTATTCCACCCATTCATGATAATGCGGTGCATCATTTTACTGTGTTACAATCGCTTGTACGTCAAAATGGGGCACGTCAAAATGGAGGCTTAAAAATGTCAGCTGGTATGTCTGCTGATTTCGACAAAGCCATTATTGCAGGCACCGATTATATTCGTATTGGTACGGCATTATTTGGGAAACGTGAAGCCGTTTAAGTTATCACGGGGAAAAAATAATTCACTGTATATTCTTGAATTAAGTAAAAAATATGGTAAAATGTACTATATAAAACTATATGGTAATTTAAAAAATGAACGATACAGTAAAAAAAAAGAATGCACAAGCAATAATCACAGAACTTGCGGCAATCGTTGGGTGGATGCCAAGCCCCAAAAATATTTTTTCTCCAGAACTTAAACAGCCTTTACCAAAAGCAATTATGCCTGATAGTGATAGTGATACTGATAGTGATAGTGATGCTGATAGTATCAGTATGGATTATAGCTCACTGCATTATAATTGGAAAAAAACACGCCCAATAGCATGGGACATACCAAAGGATCAAGCAACGCCTACTTCTGCCCCACCATCACCAGAGTCAATAAGACACAGAAAAAGAAGCATAAAAAGAGCATTGGATCGACACTTTAAAAGTGCCCCACAGCCAATTCCTATTGGGTTCAATCGTTTTAAATCAAAGTCTCTAAATACAAAAATCAGATAAATAGCTAAGTCACTATTTTTTCAAGAGCCGCAAATGTTTCATCGGTTTTTTGCGGCTTTAAAGTGTAAATAAACGCCTCTATTTCGGGATAAAGGGCAACGGCCTTGTCGGTCACAGGCGATGCACCTTGTTTATAAACCCCTAAACGCACCATGGGTTCAATATCTTTATATTCTGATAAAATGCGTCGTGCGGTTTTAATAGCCGTATTCTCAGTATCGCTGGCACAATCGGGCAAAGACCGTGAAACAGATTTTAAAACATCAACTGCGGGATAAAGCCCCCGCTCGGCAATGGCACGATCTAGTAAAATATGGCCGTCAATTGTTCCCCTAATGCAATCGGCAATCGGTTCTTCCATGTCACTGCCTTGGACAAGGACGGTAAAAATTGCGGTAATATCGCCGCCCTTATCGCCTTGACAGCCTGTGCCTGCACGCTCGCATAATGCCATAGACTCGCTAAAGGCTGAAGGCGGAAAAGCACGCATGGCAGGGGGCTCACCCGAAAGAAGTGCAATTTGTCTTTGAGCCTCGGCAAAGCGTGTGACAGAATCGAATAACAATAAAACATTTTTTCCTTGGTTACGAAAATACTCTGCAACGGCCATGGTTAAATACGATCCCCGACGCTTTAACAATGCCGATTGATCGGAGCTGACGGCAATAATTACGCATTTTTCACGCATTTTTGGGGTTAATGTTTTATGCACAAATTCGTTAACCTCACGCCCACGCTCACCAATTAAACCAACAACCACAATATCAACATCGACATTACGGGCAAGATGCGACAATAAAGTTGACTTGCCCACGCCTGATCCTGCAAATAAACCAATGCGTTGCCCACGACAAATTGGTAAAAAACTATTCATAAAGGCCGTATTGGTTTCAAGCCGTTCCCCAAGGCCACGCCTGCTTGCGGCATTTGGAGGCGATGCCTTCAGCATAATATCTTGATCCCCTTTTGGAAGGCTTTTTTTATTGCCTGAATCATCTAGCACACACCCAAACGCATCAACAACGCACCCAAGCCAAGCATTGGAGGGGGCAACAGAACGCTGTTTTTGCGGCATAACATACATCCCCGCCCTGATCCCCATATCACCGACACTACTGAGAATTTTCACATAATCTTTGCAAAAGCTAATGACCTCGCCATAAATAATATCTTGAGAGTGATTAGTAACATTAAGCGTATCAGCAATATGACATATATCCCCAACGCTGACAGTATTTCCTAAGCCAATGGCGTGAATAATACCGCCTTGTACGGCATCAACTGTGCCAAAATTTTTGACATAGTCAATATCATCAAGCCGCCGCTTGCATTGTTCAAATGGTGTATCGTTTAATAGTTTCATAGGTTAAAGATGCAAAAAATTCCTTAAAGGATTATTAATAAAATAAAGTTGAAAAAAATAATCCATGATAACTTTTTATTAATAAATCTCCCTTAAATTCAAATTATACGGAATGTAATCCGTTTGTATGACGCAAGAAAGCGAGTTTTATATGAGTTTATCCTCTTCATTAAATGCGGGTGTTCAAGGCCTATCTGTGAACTCGACCCGTCTTTCAGCAATTTCTGACAATATTGTTAATGCCAATACAAACGGTTATAAACGTGTACTAACCGAATTTTCCAGCATTGCCATCGATAATGACGTTACAAGCCGTTATACAGCTGGCGGTGTGCGTGCTTTTGTAAAGCGTGACATTACAGCAGTTGGCAGTCTTGAGGCAACAAACAGCTCAACCGATATTGCAATTTCTGGAAAAGGGTTTTATGCAACATCACCAACCACAAGACCTGATAATTTTAACGCCTTGACCCAAAGTATTCACCTTGGCGTAACAGGGTCATTTACCACAGATACTGAAGGGTTTTTAAAAAACGCCAATGGTGATTATTTATTAGGCTGGGAACTTGAACCAGACGGATCAACAACAGTGCCATCACCATCACGCAATACATTTACTAATTTAACAACCATAAATTCTGAGATTGTCCAATATAATTCTTTGCCAACTTCTGAAATTGGCTTATCAGGGCCGCTTCCTGCGAATGCCACCAACTTTGGGGCAATAGTTGCTGATAATACTGTCAACCATACCGAAGATTATTTTGATACAATTGGCAATATTGGGACATTAAATTATAAACTCACACCACAGCCATCACTTATTGCCGATACGGCATCGAATAGTTGGGATTTAGAAATCACTGATTCTGCAACGCCTACTAATGGTGGTATCATTGGTAAATTCACGCTGACATTTCAAGATGCTGCTTCTGCAACCCCTGGGGCAATTGCGTCAATTATACCAGTCGATAGCGATGCTGATGGCGTGAATGATGCCCCTGCAACATATGATAGTACGACTGGAATTATAAGCCTAGATACATTAACAACCCCCATTGAAAGCTTTGTTGGTACGCCATTAAAATATGACGGCTTTACCCAAACAGGTGCATTAACCGAGGCAAGTATTCGCCTTGATAACAAAAATGGTTCAGGCTATGGTGAGTTTCAAGGGATTGAAATTGACGAGAACGGCATTGTCAAAGCATTTTTCAGTAACGATCAGTTTCGGCCAATTTATCAAATTCCCATTATTACCGTCACCAACCCAAATTCCCTTGACCCCTTAAGTGGACAATCTTATGGAATTACAAGTGACGCAGGTAACATTTCATTGCTGGATGCTGGCGATCAGGCCGCAGGGAAAATTATTAACTATGCCCTTACAAAATCAACCGTTGATGTTGCCCAAGAACTAACGCAGCTTATTGAAACACAGCGTGCTTATTCATCGAATGCAAAAATTATTCAAACCGTTGACGAAATGCTTCAAGAGACAACAAACATTAAACGGTAATTCCAAAATATGGTGAAAACCATATAATTGTTATTTTTCAGGCGAACCTAGGAAGATAACAATTATGACTGAAACGTCAACCCCCTCTTTCGGTAGAATGCCTGAAGAGGGGTTTTTTATTTTATACACCTATTTTATTTTTGCCACTAAATGTGCCCGAAATGCGGGATAAGGGGCAACGCCATTATTATGACCAAACTCGCCTTGGGGCATA
>JBLHTX010000103.1:0-6181 GCA_047627635.1 Alphaproteobacteria bacterium
AGATGCAAAAAACAAAGCAGATGCAAAAAACAAAGCAGATGCAAAAAACAAAGCAGATGCAAAAAACAAAGCAGATGCAAAAAACAAAGCAGATGCAAAAAACAAAGCAGATGCAAAAAACAAAGAAGATGCAAAAGCCAAAGCAGATGCAAAAGCCAAAGCAGATGCAAAAGCCAAAGCAGATGCAAAAGCTGAAACTAAAAAACGTGAAGCAAAATTAGCCGCAAAATTAGCCGCAAAATTACAGGCACAGCAAGCCGCAGATCAAGCAATTTTAAACGCTATTAACAAAGCAAGTAAAGCCAAGGCAGCTGATAAAAAAACAGGATCTGCTCATAATCGTGTTGGGTCGGGTTTATCATTCTCACAAAAAAACCGCTTAATTGATAAAATGGTACAATGCTGGACACGCCAAGGCGCGAGTAAGTCAGTCGTGATTGATTTTGATTTGAGTAAAAATGGTAAACCGTATAATTTTAACTATGTTAGCGGTAATCGGATTGCATTTTTAATGGCACAAGAAGCTGTTGAAAAATGTGCCCCTTATACAGGATTACCTGCAAATAAGTATAATGCATGGAAAAATTTACGTGTTAAATTTTCACCTTTTGATGTTTCAGTACAGTAACCAATAATTTATGGCTTATTATACCTGATTTGGTTAACACCCTGATAATCTATTTATTATATTATCTTAACCATGTTAGGACGCTTTTTAAATTCACTAAGCCAAAGAAAAGATTTGATCATGATGGTCATTGTCTTAATATCTACGGCTATGATGTCTTTTCCGATGCCTGACTTTTTGCTCGATTTGGTGCTTGCTGTCACGATTGCTTTATCAATGGCAATTTTTGTGACATCTTTTTACGTCAAAACCCCCGCTGAACTCACAACATTCCCATCATTTTTGCTTGTATCTGCGCTTATGCGATTGGGGGCAACTGTGGCTTCAACACGTATGTTGTTGTTAACAGGTGAAGCAGGGCAAATTATTCAAGTATTTGGTGAATTTGTTATTGGCGGCAATCTGTTCGTTGGGATTGTGGTTTTTTTAATTATTCTTATTGTAAATTTTATGGTGATTACCAAGGGTTCAGAGCGTGTTGCCGAAGTATCAGCTCGTTTTACCCTTGATGCCATGCCTGGTAAGCAAATGTCGATTGATGCCGAATTAAAATCAGGCGATATTGATAAAACAGAAGCCCAAAATAGGCGTGAAATTTTACAAATTGAAAGCCAATTTTACGGCTCGATGGATGGCGCCATGAAATTCGTCAAAGGCGATGCAATTGCGTCAATCATTATTTTGATTGTGAATATTCTTGGTGGTATGGTTGTTGGCCCGTTATATATGGATATGACGATTGGTGAATCGCTTGAAACATTTACCATCATGTCAATCGGTGATGCCATGGTTGGTCAAATTCCATCAACGCTTGTATCGATTGCTGCGGGTATTGTGATTACCCGTATTTCGCATAATAAAATGGTCGATTTGGGCGCTGATATTATTACTGATACGTTTAAGAATAATAATACAAATATTATTTTGGGTGTTTTAATGTTAATGACAGCCTTTATTCCAGGGTTTCCATGGATATGGTTTCTTTTATTGGCATTATTATTTTTCTCATTTGGCTTTAAGACACAGATTACGCAAATTTATAATGTGCACGTCCTTGGGAATAAAAATTTTAAGCCACTCGATAAAGAAGCAGAGGCTTTGCTTGAGGAAAGAATCCCTAATGGTGCGTCAACAATTGAAGTTTTTTTCTCAGAGGAGCTAGCAGAAACATTCGATCATAAATATATCCTTAAGGAAATAAAACGAAAACGCAATGAATTGATTGATATTTTCGGTATTTCCATTCCGCCTGTATCAGGGATTGGTACAAAGGATAATATGCGTAAATATTTCTTTACCATGAATATTGACGGCATTCCTGTCGCCGAAGCAGAAATTGACACAAGCAAACTGATTGTAAAATCTGACCATGATGTGTTGCAACTTGCCGATGTGCCCCACGAAATTACAGCACCAGCATTTGGGGCAGGGCAAAATTTTCATGTTCCCATAGAGCATGAAGATAAAATTAAAGAAATTGGTGTTGTGTATTATACCCCTGAAAATGCATTGCTGGAACAAGTCGCCATTTGTATGCGCTCAAATTTAGCACACTTTATGTCAATGCAAGAAGTGCAAGAATGGACAAATGATGCCGCCCGTAATTTCCCTGATTTAATTAATGAAGTCCGTCAAGTTATTCAGCCCCAAAAAATGACTGAAGTATTTAAGCGTTTATTGACAGATCAAATTTCATTATCTGCCCGAAGACCATTATTGGAAGCAATTGCAAATTGGGCAGGGCGTGAAGAAGATCCTGCCATGCTTGCTGAGCTGATTCGGGTGTCGATACGACGACAAATCTGTTTTACTTGTGCTGATCAAAGTAAAATTATTATTGCTGCAATTTTTGATCCCTCGGTCGAGGAGGTAGTGCGACAATCAGTAAGACGGACAAATTTAGGTGATTTCTTAGCACTTGAGCCCGCAATGGCTGATCGGGTTATGGATCATATTAAAAACATTGTGCGTGAGCCACGCTTTATGTCACCAATGCCTGTTATTTTATGCTCGATTGATATTCGTCGTTTCGTAAGAAGTTATTTATTGAAATTTGGCATTGATATTCCAGTATTATCGCATCAAGATATTGCCGAAGATTTTACCGTGCAAGTTATCTATGCCATTAAATAAAACCTAATTTTCGACTTTATCGCCCTCATTAAATCAAAGAATATGTAATAAAAAACAAGTTATATCAAGGCCCATGTCGATGGCTTGATTTTTATGCGTATCATGTGCTATGATTTTACTATGCTAGAAAAACAATCAGTGTCACACACTGCTTATGAGTATTTTGATAAAAAACCTTAAAAGGACCGACACACTTTATGCTTAATACTTCTAAAATCATAGCTAAGAAACGCCTCAATTAAAGTTAAGAATTAGACTTAAATCAATTATTTTCAGTTACTTCCAGCGGCGATGCAGCCAAAACCACTGCGATGGATAGTGCCGAATATGATTTTCAATATGTTTGTTCATGTCAGTTAAGACGGTATCAAGTGTTTGATTTTGTGTTTCAATTGCGGGGTGAATAATAATTTTATAATGTCCAATATCTATGCGTGTCACAAATATTGGCATTAAGGGCATTTTATACCGCATTGCAAGTTCGGCCGCAGATGGTGCGGTAAGGGCAGGGTGATTAAAAAATGGCACAGATATGCCGCCTGAAAGGCGTTGATCGGTTAGCATTAAAATATGCTGATTATCGCCACGTAAATGTTTAAGCATTTTACGAATACCCGCAGGATTTTTTTGAAAAATTGGTGCAAATCCATGATCCATTAAATTACGGGCATAATGATCGAACAAGGCATTATTAAAGGGGCGATAAATAATCGCACTATTGATGTGATGTTGGTGGGCGGCAATGCGAAAAATTTCCCAACACGCATTATGCCCCGAAAAAAACAAGGCATTTTTTTGCGATTCTTGTAATTGATGTAAATGTTCAATGCCAATAATATCAATTTTTAAGGTCTGTGGCTTATATTTTGCCATAATAAAATCATAGGGAATATAGGCAATATTTTGCCATGATTGTTTGGCAATTATTTTTTTCTCAAGCTCACAAAGCTCAGGAAGGGCAAGGTTTAAATGATCGACAACACGCTTGTGAACCCATAATAACGGACCAACAAACCCCAGAAACCATGCCATAAAACGCACATAAAATCGCCCAAGATAGCGATAAGGCAAGTGAATAAAAACATAGCCAAGTAAAATTTCAAGACTATGTTTTATTTTTTCACCCCAAGAAGATTTACGATGCGACGTGCTGCCTGTAAAATGTATATTTTCCTCAGGGCTAGAACGCTTTGTCATAAATCTCCTTTTATGTTTCTAAGAGGGGCATTTCTTTAAGAAGGTGTTTTCTCAAAGGCTTGGCTTAGGGCATGGGTTAACTGCTTAAACGCATCAGCACGATGCGAAATAGAATGTTTAAAATCGGGGCTGATTTGTGCAAATGTTTGATCCATATTCTTGGCAATAAAAATAGGGTCATAGCCAAACCCTTTATCACCACGGGGCGGAAATGTCACAGTGCCTTTGACTTCGCCAAGGTAAACTTGCTCATTGCCATCGGGATAGACGAGGGCAAGGGCACAAAAAAAGCTTGCTGAATAATCATCTGTACTAGTAGCAAGTAATTCAGTTTCAATGCGGTTCATGGCAACATTAAAATCTTTTGTATCGCCTGCCCAGCGTGCAGAATAAATACCAGGTTTCCCACCCAAGGCATTGACGCTTAGCCCAGAATCGTCGGCCAAGGCAATTTTACCTGTTTCCTTGGCGACATAACGTGCCTTAATAAGGGCATTACCTTCATAATCGGGGGCATCTTCGACTGGTTCAAGCAAACCATAATCAGCAGAGCTGGTAATTGACACATTAAAATGTGCCAATAAATTTCTGATTTCTTTGACTTTACCTTGATTATGCGAGGCAATGACAATTTCATTATGATTAATTATTTGCATGACATAATTTCAGTAATAATTTTTGCTTGCATAGCGGTTAATTCTTTAATGCCTTTGCGCGCCAGAACGAATAATTCTTGGAATAAATCATCAGAAAATGGTTTATCTTCAGCGGTGGCTTGAATTTCAATAATCTGATTAGTTTCAGTTAAAATAAAATTCGCATCTGCTTGGGCGTTTGAATCTTCAATATAATCTAAATCAAGCACGGCTTTATCTTTGTAAATTCCGCATGAAATGGCGGCAACTTGCTTGGTAATCGGCATTGATTTAATGCGGCCTTCTTTTGCAGCTTTGGCACAGGCGGCAAAAAGAGCAATATACCCTCCCGTAATGGCAGCGGTGCGTGTGCCGCCATCGGCACGAATAACATCGCAATCGATAATAATTTGCTTCTCGCCAAGGGCTTTTAAATCGGTGACAGCACGCAAGGAACGCCCAATAAGACGTTGAATTTCTTGGGTACGTCCTGATTGTTTGCCGCGTGCGGCTTCACGTCCCATACGCTCGCCTGTGGAACGAGGCAACATACCATATTCAGCAGTTACCCAGCCTTCGCCTTTGCCTTTTAAAAACGGGGGAATTTTATCTTCAATCGTGGCAGTGCATAACACATGGGTGTTGCCATATTTAATCAGGCATGATCCTTCGGCTTGTGGAGCGTAATCAAGCTCAAAAGTGACATCACGCAATTGGTCAAAATTTCTTTGTGAGGGGCGGTTCGATGGATTAGTCATAATGCTTATTCTCTTTTTATGGTTTGTATAATTATCTTTTAGCAGGTTTGTTTGATAAAAAACATGAAAATTTTAAAGAGATTTAGTTAAAAAGGGTAATAAAAATAATATCTAAGATGTATGTTTATTCTGGTATAAGAGTCTATTGCTGAGCTTTCCTAAATAGCTTTTATGTTGCACGACAATAAAAACTCATAAGTTTCATCATAAAATTTTATTATTGCAAGCATTGTTTTTTAATCACTGGAATAGCATTTTTAAAGTTTTTTCCTTGAAAATATGCGTTGCGCTTATTATGATTATTTTTCCATGTATTAAATTCTATTTTATCGGCCTCAAAACCAAAATATGTAATTTTTGCCTTAGATTTACCTAATACATCCCAAATGTGTGCATCAACTTCATGCACGCGGACACCAATAATAAAAATTTTTGAAGCTTTGTTAACAGTTTCTTTCCATATATTATAGGTTTGCTTGACTCCGTCTGCACAAACTCGAACTTCTTTACCTTTTGCAAACATCGACATTGCAGGGGCAAGACTGTTCTCTGTTTTACATTTATGTAAAGTTTCTTCTTGATTTAATGCGTTAATGGGGGCATCAAAATCTGTACCATTATTTTCAAATGTGCATCCAATAAATTGATTAGTTCCAATATCAGGCCAAAAATTACTTGATCCATGAATTTTTAATAAGGGTAACTTATTGTTACCAGTATTTCCATTATAATCAGGATTATATCCAATCGATGCGGCTGATAATTCTAGTAGTAAATCATAATTAAGACTATAGCTAATTGATATTAAGTTGATGTCTAAAAGCGGCATC
>JBLHTX010000104.1:0-5708 GCA_047627635.1 Alphaproteobacteria bacterium
CCTCTTTTATCAGGCCTATGCTTTGCTTTGTTAACATATAAACCTCAATTTGCGATATTAATCCCCATTGCCTTATTATTAACGAACAATTATCGGGTATTTTTTTATGCAGCACTTTTTTTCTTGCTTCAAGTCACAGCAAGTATTGTGATATTTGGCATTGAACCATGGGTTGTTTTTTTTCAAACTACCCATAATGTATGGTCTTTAATGCATAGCAATCAGATGCCGATACATATAATGTCATCTCATTTTACGGTATTTACATCTTGGAATTTTTCGCTTGAATGTACAAAAATTTTATCATTATTTTATTTTTTCTCTGTTGCATCAATAACGCTGTATTTTTGGTATAAAATAAAAGGGGATCACCTTGCGAAAGCAATTTTATGTGCAGGTATTTGCCTTGGCACGCCGTATATTTTTCATTATGATATGATTATATTAATTGGATCTGTTGTTTTTTATATGGGATATAATGGCTTTATAATCACTGAGCGTGAAGTTATTGAAATGATTTTATTTTGTATTTTTTATATTTTAATACTAACATTGTCGGTCTTAACATCAACAAGTATGTTAATTTTGGTATCAATAATTATATTTATTTATATGGTTAACAAGGCATTAAAAATCCCTATTCTTGTATATCAATGATTGTAACGGCGGCCCTCTTTGGCGTTTTTCAATAATTTTGCGTACGAATTGTTCAGACCATAAGCGATAGATAGCGGCAAAAACCATATTGTTATAAGGTTTAATTTCAACATTTAATGCGACATCAGGGAGACGTGCATAATAGCCACCGCCATAATCAAAGTAAACAGGACTTATTGCACTAATAGGTTCAATGCGTCTTAAGGTTAAGTGCCATAATCGTAAAAAACCAGGATGATATGCGGTTAAAATACCCAAAATAAGCTTGGGTATAGATGGATCATCGGGATCGCCTAGTAATAATCCTTTTAAAAATTCTCGGGCATATTCTTTACGCTTTTTTCTCTCATTAATAAGACGTTTTTTTTGGATTAGTTTTTGTAAAAATTCAGCATTGTAAATTTCTTCTTTTCTTTGAGCCTCTTGTTCCTCTCGGGCTTCAGTTGTGCGTCGGGCTAGGAGTAAATTATAATCATTTTCAGCACGATTATAGGCATTTTTTTCAGCAATTTTATAAAATTTTTTTTCAATATCATTATAATCATTATGTGCTAAGGAATAGGTATCATCTTTTTTTTTTGCTAAGCGTTCAAACGCTGTGCGGGCAAATTGGCTAAGGTCAATTTTTTCTTGAACATTAGTTTCCTCAAGCAATGACTGAAATGCCTGTACCTGTGTGTCATCGTTATTGTTATGAATAGGAATATAGTGCGTATGACTCAATAATTGAGGCACAAAAATTGTTGTTGGCACAAAACCACGTCCATCATTAAATATCGAGGTCACGAACATTGAACCTTTGTTACAAAATTACTTAATCTATCTAAAGCAAAAAATTTGAGTGCATCGCTTTGAAGTTGGCGTACATATATTTAATTTTGCTTTATTTGTCAAATATTAATTTTATAAAAATAAACAATGTGTATGTAAAATGTCAATTAATTGCTGTACCGATTTGAACAGCTCAAGCAAAAAAATGTAAAAATTCCTATGAATTGTAAACTTGCATTAAAAAGTTTACAGCAAGACGTTAAGACAGTTAACACAATGTCTAAGCTTGGCGTAGGGTTGAATTTTATTGGCTTATCTGTAATTCCTTCGGCAATTGCCACAGGTAATATTGGTGATGCTTTGGATACTGTTGAAAGTATAAATCATAATGATAATAAATATATTGATCGTAAAATATTAACAAAAAAAATCAAAAAAATTAAGAGGATTCAAGGTGCAACTTTAGGGTGCGATATTGCAACTTTATTTATCATTCCAGCAATTATAACGATCCCAATATCTATTATTTTAAATGCTGTGAATTGGAATAAAACAGGATAATTAAAAAGACCCTTAAAGGATATTGTTAATTTATACGAGTGATTCATATAACCTTATGGTTAAATCACACATACGTTCGACGGAATAAAGTGCTGTTATTTTTTTTCGTGCTTGTGATATGGATAAATTGCGTTGCTGTTCATTCATTGATAAAACAGTTTCTAGGGCCGTCGCAAACTCGGTTGCGTTGTTGGGTTCAAATAAAAACCCTGTTTTATTATTAACAACTGTTTCTTTAAAGCCGCCATGATCGGGGCAAATAATTGGTTTCCCCATAACTTGAGCCTCGATTGGAATACGACCAAACGATTCGGGCTTTGTACTGGGGGCAACGACAATGTTTGACACGGCATAAGCGGCAGCCATATCAAGACATGCCCCTGGTAAACGCATATAATGTTGCAGTCCTTTTTTTTGTAACCGTCGATTGATCTCTTGGGCATATTCTTCCTTGCCAGATTGAACATCACCGGGGCAAATACAAATAAAATCATTACGATTTTGAATTAGCTTTTCAATGGCATCAATGAGTAATAAATGCCCTTTGATACGTGTAATACGACCAGGTAACAAAATGACTTGACGCATATCATCGGTTAATTCCCATTTTTTAATCAGCTGTTCAATGCGTTGACGTGTTACATGTTCAGGGGCGTAATGATCGAGATTGATCCCCCTGTAAATTGTGGTAATTTTATCGCCTTCATTAAGTTCGGGATAGCGTTTTTTAAGCGCATTTTCAATAAAATCGGAAACTGCAATAATTGCATCGCCTTTAATCATCACGGAATTATATATTTTTTTCAAAAAATTTGTTTCCCCATAAAGCCCATGATATGTGGTTACAAATCTCACACCCATTTTTTGTGCGGCATAAAAAGCACTCCAAGCAGGGGCACGTGAACGTGCATGAATAATATCAACTTGATATTCTTTGATAATTTGGGTAATTTTAGCAATATTACGATAAATAACAAAGGGTGACTTCGAGGCTACTGGTAATGTAATGCAGATAATATTTTCTTTTTCTGCTTCTTTGGCAAGGCGGCCCCCTTCGGAAATAATAAGGGCATTATGTCCACTCTCAATAAGCGCTTTACCGACATCAACGGCACTGCGCTCAGCACCTCCAGATACAAGGCGTGGGATAATTTGTAAAACTGTTAAAGGCTTGCCATTCATACGAAAACCCATTATATTTTTTTATTATTGTTGTTATCAATAAGGTCACAAGAATATTATTATAGATTGCTAATATGACACATACAGATTTTTTCACGAATTCCAAAAAGCATAGAATAGCTTTTATGGCAAGAAAACAAAGTAATAGCAAGCCTTTAGATGAAATTAAATGTCCTGTTGTTGTTTTTTTATCGGGATATCGTTCCGATATGCAGGGTCAAAAAGCACGTTATGTTGATGATTTAGCTAGAAAATATAATTTTGACTATCTAAGATTTGATTATTCTGGTCACGGTGAATCAGGAGGTGACTTTATGGATTTAACCCTCAGTGACTGGATTACTGATGCACAGGAAGTTATTGAATATAATTTTTCTCAATATCGTCCATTAATTCTTGTGGGATCATCAATGGGAGGATGGATTGCACTCAAGTTACTCTCACGCCTTAATAACTCTGTAACCCATTTTGTCGGACTTGCACCCGCACCTGATTTTTCAAATATTTTAATGGCAGAGCAACGTGATATGCCACAGTTCCATCAACAGATTCTTGAAAAAACTTATGTCGAAGCCCCGTGTGATTATGAGGGTGAAAATTTCATTATTACTGATAAATTTTTAAAAGATGCCGATAATAATAGTGTTTTGCATGAACCAATTATATTTCATGGCAAAGTATTTATTTTACAAGGCATGCAGGACACTGATGTACCTTATGCACATGCATTGCGCTTAGCACAGACATTCAGTACGGATAATGTAACTTTAACACTTCTGAAAAATGCAAACCATCGCTTATCCCAGCCGCATGAATTAGAACATTTAAAACAAATTATGCTGCAATGCCTGTCATTATGAGGTTACTTTAAATAAACAGGATTAACTTCATTTGCAGTGATGCCCCACAAAATATGATCTTCATAATTACCGTTAATTTCGCCATAGCTATGACTTAACCCTTCCCTCGAAAATCCTGCTTTGGTTAAAACGCGTTGTGAAGCAATATTTGATACCATTGTACCTGCTTCTATTTTTACCAAATTAAATGTCTTTAAGGCCCAATGTGCCATATTTACTAACACGTCTGTTCCATAGCCTTGCCCTGCACATGATTCGCTAATCCAATAACCAACACTTGCGGATTGTTTTGGCCAAAATAGAATATTAGATATTTCAAACCCTCCAACCAGGGTTCTATTATCCTTTTCAAAAATACCTAAAGAATAATAAGTGCCAATCGAAAAGCTCGATAGTAAGTCATTTAGAAACCGATAGAAGGCTTGATAAGTCAAGGCATCCATATCCCATATTGGTTCACGATGCTGCAGATAAGAATAATTATTTTGTTTGACTCGCAACCATTCAGCACAGTCTGTTCGCTTGAGGGGTCTAACACAAAGATTTTTTGTTTCAATAAAAATGTTGCTGTAAGTAAGACCAAATGGATTTTCGGAGTGCTGCTGTAACATAATATTATACCTTTAATCAATATCACAAAATATAATGCAAAATCAAAGCCAAAGCCCCCCTAATATGTTATTTTTTGTGTCCTAAATTAGGTTTGATTATTGATTATTGATTATTTGAAAGCCCTTTTTCAATAGCATCGACTACCGCTTTACATGATGACCAATTATGTTGCCCTAAAGAGGTTCCATTTTCCCAAGTTTTGTTTTGAATTTTAATTGGATAATCATCTCTAAAGCCCTCAATAAAAAATGCCCTAATATCATTAATCGTAAACTGACATGCCATGCCTGCAATAATACCAGATTTTAGATGAGATTTTTCTTCTTCTGGTAACGCAGGTGTAAAAAATTCATGATGAAGGGCTTTTATTTCAGGATTATAATCTGCAATCGCATCAAATAACGTTTTTCTATCATGTTTCTGATGATCATCGCCCTGATATAGTGAACTAAGTTGATAAAGATGTATTTATGTGTAAGTATGTTGATTAAAAGAAGATATGGCACATAAATATAGTAAAGATTTAAAAGAGAGAGCGGTTAAATATGGTGAAGCAGGGCATAGTTATAGGTCAGCGTCTATAATATTTGGATCGACAGCACCGACAATTAAATGCTGGCATCAGAAATATTTATTATTGGGGCATGTTCGTACTCAGAAGCGCTTGGGGAAAAAGCCCAGAGTATCCAATGAAGATTTTATAAAATATGTTGAATTGCATCCTGATGAGATGCTTAAAGAGATTGGCACGTACTTTGATATGACCGATGTTGGGGCACTGTATTATATGCGTAAAACAGGCATAAGCTATAAAAAAAAGAGCCGAGATACAAAGAAGCGTGTGCAGAAAAAAGACATCAATACTTATCTGAAATAACACCAATACGCCCACAAGACATTGTATATATTGACGAGAGTGGCTTGGATAAGAATTGTTACAAACAACGTGGTTGGGGTAAGATTGGCAAAAAACTGATCGGTAAGATTACTGGTAAACGCATTAAACGGACGAATATTATTGCGGGTTTATGTGGCAAAGAGGTTGTTGCCCCGATGATATTTCAA
>JBLHTX010000105.1:0-5666 GCA_047627635.1 Alphaproteobacteria bacterium
GAATTTTCATCAAGCGTATCGCCACCATTAAAGTTTTTATAATCACCAATATTTTTAAATTCTGCATCATTCATTGACGATGTTATGTCTGTTTTGCAATCACTAAAACTGTTTTCGCAAATTTGTTCTGCATCTTTGGTAACCGATTCTTGGGATGTGTTATCTTCACCCGATCGCTCGTTTTTAATGGGTGGCTCCGAGGGGACAATATCAATAAGCGGATTATTATTGAATTGTGTTTCTAAATATTCATGCAATTCAAAATTTGTCATTTGTAAAAGTTTGATAGCCTGCTGTAACTGCGGGCTCATTGTTAAGCTTTGCGATTGCTTAATATTTAGATTTTGGGTGAATTGCATAAAAAATAGCCTTATGAAGTGCGATAATAAAAATCTTCTCCGAGGTAAAATTTTCTAACTTGCTCGTCGTTAATAATCGTTTCACGATCACCTGAAATTAAAATTTCGCCATTATATAAAATATAACCACGATCGATAATATCCAGTGTTTCTCGTACATTATGATCGGTGATAATAATGCCCAAGCCACGCTGGGTTAAATGGCCAATAAGATGACGAATATCTTTAACAGCAACGGGGTCAACGCCGGCAAAGGGTTCGTCAAGCAGTAAAAATTTTGGGTTAGTCGCCAAAGCCCGTGCAATCTCTAGGCGTCGTCTTTCACCGCCCGACAATGCTGTTGCCTTAGATTTTCGTAAATGGTCAATCGAAAATTCTTTTAACAAAGAATCCGTTTTCTCGAGTGCTTTTTGATGATTAGGTTCAATCATTTCACAAATTGCAAAAATATTATCCTCGACATTCAGCCCTCGAAAAATTGAGGCTTCTTGCGGCAAATAACCAAGCCCAATTTTTGCCCGATTATAAACAGGCCAAGCCGTAATATCGGTATTATTAAGGGTAATTGTGCCCGAATTTGCATGGACAAGACCGCTGATAATATAAAAAAATGTTGTTTTCCCTGCACCATTAGGGCCCAATAAAGCCACAACTTCGCCTGCATGAACCTTAAGTTCAACATTTTTAAGCACACAAATATCACCGTAATTTTTGCTGATATTTTTTGCTTCAAGAATCATTACATTGGATTCTGACATAAGCACCCTTTCACTTCAATGAATTTACCATAATAAACTATACAAACAATTAATATAGTCCATATTTTTTTAAGACTCAAATTTTATAGATTAAATATAATATTAATTTTTTATTTAAATAAGTATATTTTAAATTTAAAATATGTTAATATTACTAGTCACACACACAAACTCAAAACAAGGTCAATATATGCAACCAACCAATAATAATACATTTCCAAGACGCAACAGTTTCCCACCCCATGCATCCAACAGATCTACGCCCTCTATGGTTAATAGAGGTAATCCAACTACAAGCAATAATATTCATGCCAATGGAGTACCAAGTTCTATTACATTGAATAATATTGCTCATGACCTTGCACGCGCAGGTGTACCACTCACACCGTTACAATTAAGAGTTGCACAGCAAGCAGTAGCCAATCCTAATGATAATACTACTACCGCATCTGCTCCCGCAGATTTGCTAACAATTCATGAGCATGAGCCATTACCAGATGCTTCTGAATCCGGATCTTCTGAGTGGTCATCAACACGCAATTCCTTGCCCAGGCAACATGCTAATATGCAAAGGCGTAGAGTAGACAGAGACACTGGAGATACTGATGCTTCTACTAATTCATCAGTGAGTGGTAATTCTTTATAATAAACACGCTATATTTTTATTGATATACGCTTTGACTGATTACATATTTATTTAATCACTCAAAGCGTTTTTTGATACAATTAATCTAAATTTCACTAGCATTCTTGTGTTATATCTTTATAGTACGGTGAAAGACCTTATAAAATATAATAAAAATCCAAGGAAAATGCGTGTCTGTAATTGCTGATCTATTTGCTGAACCTGCCCCCGAAAAAAATACTGGGAAAAACAATGCGACACTCTACGATGCTAACGATATTAAAGTGCTTGAGGGGCTTGAACCCGTCAGAATGCGCCCGGGTATGTATATTGGCGGCACTGACGAGCGGGCATTTCATCATCTTGCAGCCGAAATTATTGATAACTCAATGGATGAGGCGGTCGCTGGTCATGCCAACAAAATTGAAGTTGTCCTTGGCACTGATGGATTTTTAACAATTTCCGATAATGGTCGGGGTATTCCGACAGGAATGCATCCTAAATTCAAAGATAAATCAGCCCTTGAAATTAT
Source organism: Alphaproteobacteria bacterium (assembly GCA_047627635.1). GTDB lineage: Bacteria > Pseudomonadota > Alphaproteobacteria > JBCCNR01 > JBCCNR01 > JBCCNR01. Next base: position 2,275 of record JBLHTX010000105.1, read on the forward strand.
TTTTACAACGCTTCATTCGGGCGGTAAATTTAATGGCGATGCCTATCAAACCTCTGGTGGCTTGCATGGTGTGGGTTCAAGTGTGGTGAATGCACTTTCTGAAAAACTCATTGTTGATGTCTATCGTGAAAAAAAACATTATCAACAAACCTATGCACAGGGCAAGGTACTTACGCCACTTAATTTAATTGGCGACGTTGCCAATAAACGCGGCACATCCATTAGCTTCAAGCCTGACCCTATTATTTTTGGCGATACGCAATATTTTAAACCCAGCAAGCTTTATAAACTTGTCCGATCCAAGGCGTTTTTATTTAAGGGCGTGAAAATTATTTGGCGTTGTGATCCCAGTTTAATCAAAGATAAAACCCCCACCGAAGAAGTTTTACATTTCCCTAATGGGATCAAAGATTTTCTTGACTCGGAGCTTGCAGGCATCAAAACAATCACCGACGATGTTTTCTTTGGTGAGGCTGACTTTACAGGTGCTATCGGCAAGGTTGAATGGGCGATTGTGTGGGTAAACACCCATCACGATAATTTCATGACAAGCTATTGCAACACAGTGCCAACCCCTTTGGGTGGTACGCACGAACACGGTATGCGTTCAGCGCTTACCAAAGCACTCAAGGCTTATGCCCAAATGCGCAATAATAAACGGGGCGACATTGTTACAACTGACGATGTTATGTGTTGTCTTTGTGCTGTTCTTTCGGTCTTTATCCGTGAGCCTGAATTTCAGGGGCAAACCAAGGAAAAACTATCCTCATCCTCCGCCAGTACACTTGTTGACAAGGTCCTTAAAGATCGCTTTGAATCGAAGCTTGCCGAAGATACAACCAAAGCTGATATTTTACTCGAATTCATCATAGAGCGTGCCGAGGAACGTATCCGCCGCAAAAAAGACAAAGATGTTTCAAGAGCTTCGGCAACAAAAAAACTCAGACTTCCGGGTAAGCTTGCCGATTGTTCACAAAAAGACAAAGAAGGCACTGAATTATTCCTTGTTGAGGGCGACTCGGCAGGGGGATCGGCCAAACAAGCACGAGATCGAAAAACCCAAGCTATTTTACCGCTTCGTGGAAAAATTTTAAATGTTGCAGGCACAACGATTGAAAAAATGAAAGCCAACCAAGAGCTTTCCGATCTTATCCTTGCGATTGGGTGCGGTATTGGTAAAAACTTTAATCTTGATAATTTACGCTACGAAAAAATTGTCATTATGACCGATGCAGATGTTGATGGTGCGCATATTGCGGCTTTATTAATTACATTTTTCTATCGTGAACTCCCCAAGCTGATCGAAAAAGGGCATATTTATCTCGCTGTTCCGCCCTTATATCGGATTTCAAGTGGTACAACTTTCTTTTATGCCCGTGATGATGCCGACAAGGATGCCATTATTGCGAAGGAATTTAAGAATAAAAAAAATGTCGAAATTGGTCGCTTTAAAGGTCTTGGTGAAATGATGCCAAAACAACTGCGTGACACAACAATGGATCGCAAATCTCGCACGCTTATTCGCTTAAATGTCCCCCGTGATGAAAAAGCCGAAACCGATGACACGGTTGAACGCCTTATGGGGAAACGCCCTGAATTACGCTATGAATTTATTACGCATAATGCTTGTTTTGCAGTTGACCTTGATTTATAAAATCCTCGATTTATAAAAATCAACATTATATTAAAGTAATAGTGTTATAATCTTTATAAAAACAAAGGGAATCATGATGACTGATAAAATTGCTCGTGAAATTATGACCTACGATGTTGTTATAGTTGGTGGCGGTGTCGCTGGATTATCAGCTGCCATTAAGATTAAACAATTAGATACAAATTTGTCAGTTGTAGTTCTTGAAAAAGGAGCACAAATCGGCAGTCATATTGTTTCTGGTGCTGTGATGGATATCAAGCCCATTACCGATTTATTGCCCAACATTGCCCTTGATGCCATGCCTTTTCAGCACAAAGTCACTCACGATGCCTTTTATTATTTAACACAAGATAAGCATTATAAAATCCCTAATGCCGCTATGCCGCCCTTCATGCATAATGACGGCAATTATATTGTGTCGCTTGGGGCAGTATCCATATTTTTGGCAAGTCAAGCCGAAGCGTTGGGCGTTGAAATTTATGCAGGAATGTCAGTATCCGATGTCGTTTTTAACGATCATAATGCCGTTATTGGTGTGGTTGCTGGTATATTTGGTATTGCCGATGACGGCACACACAAGCCCGATTATCAAGAAGGCATGGAACTTCATGGTAAATATATTTTATGTGCCGAGGGGACACGCGGTTCATTATCGCAAAAATTAATTCGGCATTATCATCTTGAAGCCAATTCTAATCCGCAAAAATATGGTCTTGGCCTCAAAGAAGTATGGGAAATTAAGCCTGAAAAATTCCAAGCGGGCAGGGTGCTTCATACTATGGGAACGCCGCTTAATAAAAAAGCAGGCGGTGGTGGCTTCCTTTATATGGGAGAGAATAATTTAATTTCCCTTGGCATGGTTGTGCATCTTGATTATAAAAATCCGACACTATCACCCTATGATGAATTTCAGCAAATGAAGCATCATCCGCTTTATGCAAATATCCTTGAGGGAGGCCGCCGTATTTCCTATGGTGCGCGTGCCATTAATGAGGGCGGCTTACAATCAATTCCAAAGCTTACTTTTAACGGTGGTGCATTAATTGGGTGCAGTGCAGGCTTTGTCAATGTACCACGTATAAAAGGATCTCATAATGCAATTTTATCGGGAATGTTGGCAGCAACTGCCGCTGTAAATGCAATTAATAACGGGCAACAGCAAAATGAACTCACTGAATATGAAACTTTATTAAAAAAATCAGCAATTCATCACGAGCTTAATATCGTCAGAAATGTCAAGCCCTTATGGTCAAAATTTGGCTTAATTGGTGGCATTATATTGGGTGGTTTAGATATGTGGACAAATCATTTATTGGGTTTCTCACTCTTTGGCACTTTAAAACATACCAAGGCAGATCACGAAACCCTTGATAATATTAACACTGTTATCCCCATTATATATCCCAAGCCCGATGGTGTTTTGTCATTCGATAAATTAACCAATGTCAGTTTTACGGCCACAAATCATGCGGAAAACCAACGATGTCACTTAACGTTAAATAATGCCGAAACGCCCATTAAACATAATTTACCGCTTTATGGCGAGCCTGCACGGCTTTATTGTCCTGCTGGTGTCTATGAAGTTATTTACGATCAGGGCGGTAATAATCCAGAATTTAAGATTAACAGCCAAAATTGCATTCATTGTAAAACCTGCGACATAAAAGACCCGACGCAAAATATTATTTGGACTCCCCCCGAAGGCAGTGGCGGCCCGAATTACAGCACTATGTAATGT
>JBLHTX010000106.1:0-5654 GCA_047627635.1 Alphaproteobacteria bacterium
CATCAATTGATTTATCTGCTGGTTATAATGACAATGTTCGTACTGGGCCAAGTAACGAACTTGAAGCATTCTTCTATCAAGTAGACCCAGGTTTACGTGTCGAATCACAATTCTCACGCCATGAACTTAATTTATTTGCTGGTGGTAACTTTAAATTTTACCAAGGAGAGTCTGACGAAAACATTAATGGTTTTTATGCAGGTGCTGATGGACAAATTGACATAACTGATAACTTTAAGCTTGTTGCAGGTATTGGTTTTCGTGAATCTGATGAACAACGTACCTCATCGAATGCCCAAGCAAATGGTTTAACCGATGAACCTATTCGTTTTAAAACATTTGATTTAAACCTAGGTGCAAACGCTAAATTAAATCGTTTAAGCACTTCTATTAATGGTTTCCGTCGTAATATTGATTATCAAGATGGCAATTCAATTACTAATGGTGCTAATATTGATCAAGATACACGAGATGTTGTGGTACATGGCATAACAGGTCGTACTTCATATGATCTATCACCAGATTATAAATTATTTGTTGTTGGCGAGTTGACTGATCGTAATTTTGATGTTGAAGCAAATAATGATCGTGACTCAACAGGATATCGTGCAGGTGTTGGAGTTGAATTTGCTTTAACCAATCAATTGATTGGTGAAGCATTTGGTGGTTATATGAATCGTAAATATCAAAACGTAAATAATGTTTCTGATGCTTACTTTGGGGGTAACTTAAGTTGGTACCCAACACCATTGCTGTCCGTTTACGCAAATGCTGATCGTGATATTCAGGATGCATTCTTTCCGGGCACTGCATCTAAAACAGTTTCCAGTGCAGGCTTAAGTGCTGCTTATGAATTTCGTCGTAATATTATTGTAAAACCAACATTTAATTTTGCGTTTGGTGATTACAACGAAATTCCTAGTGGTACTGAAGAAACATATTCTTATGGTTCTGACATAGAATATCTAGTTAATCGCAATCTTTCAGTTGTTGGTTCTTATCGCTTTACTGAACGTAATACGACATCAGCATTATTGAATGACTTAAATTATGATCAAAATGTCTTTATGATTACAGCAAAGACAAAACTCTAATTTACGCTTAAATATAACATACTAAAAAAGCTCTGCTCTTTATGCAGGGCTTTTTTTATCAGTACCAAACACATGCTTTAATCTTTTATCCACGTCAGATATCTTATTTAATGCACTATTTGAGTTTTTCAGGGCTTTATCATAAACAAACTTAGCTGGATTGTCATGGATGCATAGTAACTTATAAACATTCAAATTATTATCAGTTCCATAGTTTGATCGTTGTAAATTATCCGAGGCCCGCATATCAAAGGGCTCACTATTGCCAACAAATACAATATTTTTAATTGAATTTTTTTGATGCCTTACGTTAAATTTATTCGCCTTTCGATAGCTTACTGCTAATAAATCAGCTGCGGGTTTAACCGCTTGAATAACATCACCATCGCCATCACGCTGTACACCAATTTTTGAGAAATACCAATTTTTACTCTGATATTTTTCTTGTATATCATCAGGAAGTGTCCCCAGAATTTTATCAAATGCATTATTAACAATCTCTTGCGTCATATTTGAAACAATTGCAACGGGTACACCTAATGAGCCTAAATTTGTAATTAACTGCGTAACCTCTGGAATGATAAAGGGTTTACTGTTTTTTTGGGTTTGTTGATCATATATTTGCAAAGATTTTTCAACAAGCAATCGTGATTCTTTATCCTTAAGAAGCTTGTCATGAATAGAATTTGTTATATTCTCAGCAGAATTTTTATCAGTTTTATTTGTTAAATTCCCTTGATGAAGGGCACTATCAATAACAGCAAGCATTGCGGTCTTATCGAATATTTCATCAAACGATAATTGGCTATTTTTACGATTATTAATAAATACCTCCAGCTTTGTGCTGATTGCATCTAATATCGGAATGCGTGATGCTTCATCGGGGCATAATTTATATTCATCAATTGCCTTTGACGCAACATATTTAATGATTTTGCGTAATAATACACCATTGCGGGTTAATGTTCCCCTCAGGTTAAACATAACCATTGTATTATTTGGGGAAATTTTAACATCTGTGCTTAAAGGCTTGGCAACAATATGCCGATCTTTTTTTTCTAGATTTTCTCGAAAATTATAAACACTCATACAAACACCAATTCACAAATATGTTACCAAAATAACAAAATAAAACAAAAATGTCAAAAAATATTTTTATACATCTTTTTTAATGTATTTTTTTTATTTTAGTGATAAAGACTAAGTGAATAACTAACGAGGCATTTAATGGAAAACTTTATCAATAACTATTATCTTGAAATCAAGGCTGTGCATCTGATTGCTGTCTTTGCATGGATGGCAGGTTTATTTTATTTACCCCGTCTTTTTGTCTATCATGCTGATCCGAATATTACAGACGAATCCAGTGCAATGCTAATGACTATGGAGCGTCGATTATTGCGCGCCATTATGAATCCTGCCATGATTTTGGCGTGGATTACGGGTATTTTGCTTATTATTTATCAAATTAATATTGGTGGTTTCTCGGCTGGATGGTTGCATACAAAAATTACATCAGTGATTATTCTAACTGGTTTTCATCAACTTTTAGCCTATCACCGCAAACAATTTGAACGCAGCACTAATCAAAAATCACATTTATATTATCGTATTATCAATGAAATACCGACATTATTTCTGATTATAATTGTTTATTGTGTGATTGTGAAACCTTTTTAGACCATAAGGCATTATTTATTAGCAATGCATTTTTATTCTGTTATAAGGTTATCTATTGCTAAAGATTAAAAAAGATTGGGCTTCTGGTGTTCGCTGCATTAGATCTTGGAACAAATAATTGCCGATTACTGATTACCCAGGCTGATGGTAAAAATTATAAGGTTATTGACACATTTTCACGCTCGGTACGCCTGGGGAGTGGTGTGTGGTTTGACGACGATAATAATCTTTCTCAGGAAGCCATGGATCGTACCTTCGAAGCCCTAGAAGAATGCAGTAAAAAAATCAATCAATACCCTATTACGCATAAACGCTTTGTTGCCACTGAGGCCTGTCGTTATGCAAAAAATAGTCATCTTTTAATTGATCGTGCAAAAAAAGAACTTGGATTAAGCCTAAAAATCATCTCCCAACAAGAAGAAGCCCGCCTTGCCACTTTGGCCGTCATTTCCTTGCTTGATAAGGGATATGATCGTGTAATGCTGTTTGATATTGGGGGCGGCTCTACTGAACTTGTGTGGCTTAATTTAAAATCTGGTATTTATAAAAAAGGCGGCTTTTGGCTTCCTGAAGTAATCGCTTGGAAATCACTTCCCAAGGGCGTTGTTTCCCTTGCCGATGAACTTGCTAATAATCCAAATGATAATTCATACGAAAAAATTGTTGCCGAAACACACCAAGAAATCAAAGATTTTTACAGTATCATTAAAAAAATAGACAATAAACAATGGAAGTCTTTTTATTTATTGGGCACATCTGGCACAATTACAACGCTTGCGGCTTTGTCGCTTGGGATAAAAAAATATAACCGCTTTGCCGTTGATGGTCTTTGGCTGCATGATGCGACCATTATGAATATTATTGACCGTATTCGTAATAATCGGGATCTTGAAAGCTATGAATCGCGCTTTATTGAACTTGAACGCACCGATTTAATGATTCCCGGATGTGCAATCTTACAGTCTATTCTTGAGTTTTTCCCTTCTATTCGGTTGCGTGCCGCCGATCGTGGTATTCGTGAAGGGATTATCCATGATTTAATGATGAATGATTTTAATGCTAAGACAAAAAAGAAAAAATGAGCACCACAATACAAGCCCTTAAAATTGAGCAATTACGACAAAGAATCACGCTTTACAATGCAGCCTATTACGATCAAGATGCCCCCCTCATCAGTGATGCTGAATATGATGCCCTGATGCAGGAACTAAGGGAACTTGAGGGGAATAAGTCCGATCTTTTTTCCCCCCTCCATCAAGTTGGCGGTACTGTTTCAGAAAAATTTGCAAAAATTACGCATCGCATTCCCATGTTATCGCTCGATAATGCATTTAACAAAGGCGATGTTGAAAGCTTTATTAAACGGATACGTAAATTCTTAGGTCTTGATACTTCCGATCTATTAGAAATTACTTCTGAACCAAAAATCGATGGTTTATCATGCTCTTTGACCTATGAAAAAGGAATTTTAATCAAAGCAGCAACCCGAGGCGATGGTCAAGTTGGCGAAGATGTGACAATGAATATTAAAACTATTGGCGATATTCCGCATCAATTACAGGGCGATCAAATTCCCGATATAATCGAAATCAGGGGCGAAATTTATATGCGTACCGATGATTTCATAGCCATGAATGAAAGACTAGCAAAAATTGGGTCAAAATCATTTGCTAATCCTCGCAATGCTGCTGCTGGCTCGCTGAGGCAGCTTAATAGTGCCGTCACGGCTTCAAGACCTTTGAAGTTTTTTGCCTATGCGATGGGATATAGTTCGGAGCAATTTTTTAAAACACAATCCGACATTATGACTTGGTTTAAGGCTGTTGGGTTTGAAACAAATAGTGCTTTTACAGTCGCACAAAACAGCACTAGCCTTATAGATTTTTATCACGAAATTGAAGCCCAAAGAAGTCGCCTAGGCTATGATATTGATGGTATTGTTTACAAAGTCAATCAGCTTGATTATCAGGATCGCCTTGGATTTGTGACAAAATATCCACGCTGGGCAATTGCCCATAAATTTTCTGCTGAGCAAGCCACAACAACATTGCGTGATATCACCATTCAGGTTGGTCGCACAGGCGCATTAACGCCCGTTGGCAAGCTTGACCCTGTTAATGTGGGCGGCGTGATTGTATCGAACGCAACGCTTCATAATGCCGAAGAGATTGCCCGCAAAGATATACGCATAAATGATACGGTGATTATTCAACGTGCAGGCGATGTTATTCCGCAAATTGTCAAAGTGATCGCTGATAAACGGGACGCAGACAGCAAACCCTTTATATTTCCAGATACTTGCCCCGAATGCCATAGCCCTGCCCTTGCCAGCGGTGACGATATTGTTATTCGATGTAGTGGCGGCTTGCACTGCCCTGCCCAAATCATTGAACGTCTGATCCATTTTGTTTCTAAAAAAGCCTATGATATTGATGGCTTGGGGGAAAAGCAAATTCGATTTTTTTATGAAAAAAAATTTATTCAAACGCCTGCCGATATTTTTACGCTTGAAGAGCGTAATAAAAAATCTGTAACGAAAATTAAAAATTTTGACGGCTTTGGCGATAAATCAACTGAAAAATTATTTGCATCTATTCAATCAAAAATCAATATTGCCTTAGACCGTTTTATTTTCGCATTGGGGATTCGGTATGTTGGCGAATCGATTGCCAAAGGATTAGCTAAAACCTATCAAACTTGGGAAGCATTCTATGATATTGCCATGAAGGCAACGCACGAGCAAACACAAAAAAACCTATTGGCAACCCCCTATCTTGAGCAATTATCGGACATACAGGGCACACAAATGCGGGTTGCAGCATTATCTTTATGCGAATTTTTGAGCGATTTACATAATGTAACAATTGTAGATAATTTGCT
>JBLHTX010000107.1:0-5581 GCA_047627635.1 Alphaproteobacteria bacterium
TGAACTGTTAATGGTATAATAATTCGCTGCCCATGTTGGACTAAAAAGCCCTGATAAAGTGCTGACATTGTAAAATCGGGTTTGTTCCCCATCACGGCACACAATAGAGTTCGCCTTAAAGGTCATTTGTGTTGGAAACCGAAATACCCAGCTTTGCGTGCCTGCATCGTAAACCGCACCGCCATTATTGCTAGTCGATGCATCCATAATCATTTCTTGCCCAGGGATCGATTTTAAGTTTAATTGCATCGGATCATCAGGATAAATAGAATGATGAAGCGAAAAAACAGGTGGATCAGGGGGAACAATAATTGGTGGTACTTTGGTAACGGTAATATTGTCGATGAAAGGGAGGTGACGAATCTGACACGGATTTACTTTTCCGCCAAAGCTTAAATAGGTTTGACTTGTGGTTGCGGTAAAATTAAAGCTATGTAGATTCCAGCTATAATTGGGTTCATCGCCGTCAAAGGTTGCAAGCGTTGTGCCACTGCCATTATTTTCCTTGATGGTGAATAGAATCTTTTTATGCTCTGCCGAAAGGCAGTCTGCATCATAATTTGTATAAGAATACTGTCCTCTATGCAGATAAAATGATATCGTATATTCTTGACCAATCACTGTATCGAATGTTTGCCAAACACGCATTTGATTACGTAAATAGGCGGTATTTATGAAATAAGTGCCACTTTGAGCGTTTATGCCTTCAATATGTGCATACCAGATTATATCCGTATTCGCACCAGCCACATGCTCAATTGTCCAGCCTGTTAAATCTTGCTCAGATGGAGGAAGAAGGTCAAAGTCATAAGATGCACTACCGCTCCCATCCACCCATAAAGTACTATCCTGTTCAAAGCTCCCATTTTGAAATGGTGCAGCGTGGCTTGTTGTGATAACAAGCAAAAGACAAAACAAGATTTTTTGTATGAATTTAAACATGGGAACCCGATTCGGAATTATAATAATAGTCATTATAATAATTATACTGATTCGCTCAAGTCAAAAATGAGTATTTTAAAAAATTACCGTCATTCCCGTTTTTTGCATCGCAAAAAGAAAGGGAATCTTATCTCAACAACAGATTCCCTTTCCCTCATTATATTCGGTCGGGAATGACGGGTGTGGGGGATAATCCATATGGACTCTGAGTGACGGCTTTTTATGCAATTCTTCCAAGTATCGTCATTCCCGTTTTTTGCATCGCAAAAAGAAAGGGAATCTTATCTCAACAACAGATTCCCTTTCCCTCATTATATTCGGACGGGAATGACGTGTGTGGGGCTTTACACGGACGGAAAAACGATGTGTTAGGCATTGATAATAAACAACCCTATTGCATAATAACCGATTGTGCAGCTGCAAGCCTTGCACCCACAATCCGATAAGACGAGCATGACAAATAATTAATCCCAATATTTTCGCAAAAATTAACACAATTTGGATCAGCGCCATGCTCGCCGCATAAGCCAATGACAATATTGGGGTTTGCATTTCTGGCCTCAATGACAGCGGTACGAATTAAAACCCCTACCCCCTCCAAATCCATTGAGATAAACGGATCAAAGGGCATCAGCCCACGCTTTAAATAATCCATCATAAAATGCGGTGCATCATCTCGGGAGATACCCAAAACAGTTTGCGTTAAATCATTAGTTCCAAACGACAAGAAATCGGCTTGCAGTGCCAATGCGCCCGCACATAAAGCCGCACGCGGAAGCTCGATCATAATGCCAATTTTGGGCATTGGTAAATCAGGGAATTCAAGGCGTAATTTCTCGTGGACACGGATAATTTGCTGTTTAATGGTAATAAATTCCGCAACAAAACTGACGAAAGGAATCATAATTTCCAAATCAACATGATGCTGTGTTGTTGTGTGCCAATGTGCAACGCTGCGTAACAGGGCTTCGGTTTGCAAACGATAAATTTCAGGATATAACAAACCAAGCCGACAGCCACGCCACCCAATTGTAGGATTATTTTCCGTCATATTAGCAATGGCTTGTAATAATTTCGATGCATCAATATGCATTTTTTCAGCTAAGGCCATAATTTCTGATTTTGTCTTGGGGAAAATATCTTGTAAGGGCGGATCAAGCAAACGCACAGTTATTGCTTTATGATTGACCACCGAAAACAGCGTATTGAAATAAGCCATTTGCTCGGTCATGAGCACAGATATATCAATTTTTTTACCACTCCCAAAATCACTGGCAAGATAATGATTAATAATTAACTGCTGAATAATAAATTTACTATGTCCCTTTAAAAAACTGGCCTCGGTACGGCAAAGCCCAATGCCATCATAGCCAAATTTTTCTGCAATCCGCAATTCCTCAACGGTATCGGCATTGACACGCACTTGCATACGCGCCTTTTTTTGGGATAACATATTAAGCTTTAAAAATGCATCACTTGGTTCGGGCATATCGACAGGCACAGTGCCTGCATAAATATTACCGCTACTGCCATCGACTGAAACAAGGTCATTTTTTTGAAATGTGATATCTTTAAAGAAACATTTTTCTTGTTCACTATCAATCTCTAGCCCTGTAACGCCTGTCACACATGGTCGCCCCATACCCCTTGCCGATACGGCAGCGTGCGATGTCATGCCGCCACGAGCCGTAATAATCCCCTTCGCCGCATACATACCATGAACATCGTTGGGCGATGTATCATAGCGAATTAAAATGGCATTTTTTTCCTCTGCCACATATTGAATAGCATCTTCCGAGGTAAATACTAAAAACCCTGTTGCCACCCCAGGTGATGCCGCAATCCCCTTGCCGCACGGCACCAGATTCGTATTATTAATAATTTGCGGATGTAAAAAACGGGCAATCATTTTGGGTGCAACTGATAACAAGGCCGCATCTTCATCCAAAACACCCTCATCAATAAACGACATTGCTGTTTCAATGGTTGCAATATCAGATACAGTAATGGGGCGTACTTGCAAGAAATATAAAATATTATGTGCAATAGTAAATTCAATTTCAATAATTGACTTATAATAAATCTCAAGATTTTTAGTTGCCTGCTGTAAGGCGGTAAAATGTTCCCCTAATTGCGTTTGATAATAAGCAAGCGATAAAGGTGTAATTTTTCCCGAAACCAAATCGCTTCCTGATGCGTGCGGCACAAACTCGCCAATCATACCTGTTTGCCCATTATTGGGATTGCGTGATATGGCAACGCCTGTGCCATTACAAGCATGATTATCTTCATTATATTCTTGGTAATCGCCCATAACCATTTGCTGAATAATAATGGCAGTCGGCAAAGGGTGCTGTAAATTATGGATAGCTTGGTACCGTTTCACACGCCCAGAATTTGCCGAATTTAAGACCGCAATAATGGCATTTTTTAATTGCAAAAACGGATCTTGCTCGAAGGCGTGACCCACTTCTTCAAGATATTCCTCAAGAATAATATCAACATCATCCTCTTCGGTGCTGAAAAGATGAATATCATAGACAATTTCGGCATATTGAATAATTAAGTTTTTATATTGTTTCTCGTAATGTGTTTTATGCTGTAACCCAAGACCAATATTTAATACCGTATCCATAATACCAGGCATTGAAATTGGTGCGCCCGAACGCACAGAAACGCATAATGGATTATGTGCATTATGTAAATCACCAAACTTTTGACCTGTCTGTTGCTCTAATTGGCTTAACCCATCCCTCAGGAAATCATCAAAATTATGCGGCAACGTATTATGATTTGAATGGTAATACGTGCATAAATCAGTGGTAAAAATAATGGCTTCGGGAACATTAAGTCCCAATTTAATAAGCGTTGCCAACGACTTACCCTTGCCCCCTAACAGCTCAAGCGGCATATCAGACAAAGCCGCATTAATCGGTAAAGGCGTATAAGGGTGCATGGCTCGTTTTATAATTGTCTGTTTTGTTATTGTCTGCATCACATCAACATCTTTATCTTTTAATACGCTATTACCATAAGCTAGGATAAATAAAATTGCGACTCATTTAAGCTTTGTTAATTTTTGTTAATTTTTGTTAATTTTATATTTATACATATTTAAATTAATAAAAATACATGTTATTATGTTTATTAAATATGGTATAAAATTATCAAGGAATAATTATGGTAACCCCAACGAAATCATCAAGTGCTACACACCCCCCCCTTCAAACCCTCTCGCCTCAAACAAGACCATCGACACCTGTTAGATTAAGAATTGATACAAGTAAAGAACCTAAACACCTTGGCAGAGGTGCTTTTGGTAGCGTAGTGGCTTATGATAATATTAGCACGGGCAAAAAACCATCCATAGCTGTAAAAATACCACATTATACTAGGGATAATAATAGCATTCTAGGTGAGTTTGTAATCAGAAAAACAATACAGAAATTATTAAATATTCCAGTTAATCAAAAGCATTTAAATCCACAATTACCCATTGTACTTGCATGGGATTGTACCTTAAGCACAAAAACATTTACAACAAATACTAGTCCTCCATACCCAAAATGCATCATGACAATGCCCGAATTAGAGGGCTCGATACTTGATCTAAATATAAACCTTAAGAACGTCGCTAATTTTACGCATTTTACAAATACTACAAAAAAACTAGCGGCATTGGGTGTTATTTTAAGAGATTTAAGAGATGCTAATATATTTCTTGATGCACAAAATAATGCATATATTGGTGATATGGGTGTATTTAGATTCAAAGAAAATACACCCGCATTTTATGCTTCACAAAAAATTATTCACAAAAAGCAGAGATTGATTCAACAGCATAATGGTATTACTCAAGAAGCAATACAAAATATGATAACTTTGGGCAAAACTGAGGATGTGTTCTAATAAAATTGCGACTCATTTTAAATTGTCAAAAATACAAATTATCGCTATAAGCACACAATAAATCCATATTATATAAAGTGATCCCCTAATGAGTCTTATTTATTATCCGAACCCAATTTTCAAACAAAAAGCAGAGCCAGTCACACATTTTGATCTCACATTAACAAAAAATATTCACATTATGCAGGCTGCTCTTAATGATCATCGGGCGATTGGTATTGGTGCCAATATGTGCGGTATTTTGCAACGCATTATTATTGTACCCAGTAATGATCAGGCGGAATCAACCGATAAAGTTATTATGATTAATCCGCAAATTACAGATCAATCAGACGCAAAACAAAATTTCCTCGAGGCTTCCCTCTCCCTACCAGGGATCGAGGCCATGATTACCCGCCCAGAAACCATTACGGTTACGTATCAAGATACCGATCAAAATCACCATGAACGTACTGTTTCAGGGTTTGTTGCAACGGTTATTCAGCATGAAATTGATTATTTAAATGGCGTTGTTTATCTTGATTATTTGCCGAAAACAAAAGCCAAATTATTGCGTGATAAAATGAAAAAATATCTTAAAAAAATACAGCGGCACGGAAATCATTCGCATCACCCTGCTCCTCATCATAATCATGATCATCATCACCATGACGGTAATTGCTGCGACCACAAGCATTAGACTCTGCCAATAGGCATCATTATTCTCTAAATTAATCAGTTCATTCTATGG
>JBLHTX010000108.1:0-5543 GCA_047627635.1 Alphaproteobacteria bacterium
AACGGTAACAAGACCACAAGAATCAGCAGAAGAATCAACGCCAGAACTATCGATATTAACTGCACTAACAGCATTAGTACCGGCAGAAACGTCCACGCCAGTACCACCAGTACCAGTAGAAACGTCCACGCCAGTAGCACCAGTACCAGTAGAAACGTCCACGCCAGTAGCACCAGTACCAGTAGCACCAGTACCAGTAGAAACGTCCATGCCAGTAGCACCAGCACCAGTACAACTAACAGCACCAGTACCAGTACCAGCAGAAACGTCAACGCCTGCAGTGCCAACGCCTGCAGTGCCAACGCTTGCAGTGCCAACGTCAATAGTACCAGCAGCAGTATCAAGTGCACGGACCACAGGCACGTTGATACTGGATAGTGCATTCTTAAATTTAAAATCTACGCCATGGAATTTTCGACAAGATGGCAATGAAGAGATTTCTTTCAGCAATTTTCAAAATGCCTTAAAAGGATACTATCAAAAATTTCACAACGGGGATCCAAATCGTATTACATTTAATAAACTGGGTGGTGCTTTAAATAGTTATGGTTATGATCTTAGTGACTGGCGTTTAGGGCGTTATCTTGATGAGAGTAGTAGTGAACGTGATACGGATGGCTTAATAACAGCACAAGAAATTGACAAATTGTTAATGAATATGGGTGTGCTTGGCCAAACGGTATCTTTGCCTCCCACTCAGGCTAAAAGCCTTATGCCAGAAGCTGTTGGAGGTACGAATCCACCAGTTCAGAGTGGAACTCCTCAAGATGGGTTAACCATTGATGGTATTTTGCAATCACTCCTTCCGCAAAATACTACACCAGGAACATCGCCATCTCTTGGTCTACCAAATTCAGGTGGAACCGATACGCTTTATAGTTTAATCTCATCACTAAAAACTACAGCAGGAACATCGCCATCTCTTGGTCTACCAAATTCAGTTGGAACCGATACGCTTTATAGTAACGCTATGAATTCGTTTGCCCCTCAATCTGATACTTCTTCATCATTTCTTGGTCTAACTACTCCAGGTCTTGAAGCCTTATATAAGACTGCAATAGAAAGCAAGAATCCAGCACTTTTATCTGCAGTAACAGGCTATGAAAATGCAAATACACAATTTCAGCAACAAGTACTTAAAAGTGAAATAGCACAGAGTAATACATTAATCAGAAGTGCTCAATTAACTAATGAAGGGCTTGTAAAGCAAGCAACAATAGGCTTAGAGGGAATAAATAAAATAAAAGATACAGCATTGAGTATGGTAGATATGATGAGTGCAGCAAGAAAAAGCGCAATACCAAGTGGATAATTTTTAACATAAAAAACTATAATATATTTATTTTTTATGTTAAACTGTTGTTAGTAAAATTATTTGTATGATGTATCTATGTTTGTTGGCTCGAGTAACGTAATTAATTGGCAAAATCCTGATTCCGATTTTGGCCTTAGCAATAACCCCCTAAGAAATAACACTCATAACAGCTATCCTTTGGTTTCCAATAGTACTTATATTGATCCTGCCTATGGTGGCTTGGGCTATGGTGGCTTGGGCTATGGCGGTTTGGGCTATGGTGGAGGATTAGGGTTCTTGCCGATTGGTGGCTTTGTACCTTTTATTTAAATTTTTATAAAATCAGAAAATTGATTATTAAAAAATGTCAGTTGACGTTTTGCATAATTACGGCTTGATTGCTTGGCTTTGTCAATTGCATATTCTAAGGATGTTTCATTTTCTATATAAGCCATTAATTCAGGCACGCCTACAGCTTTTATGGCTTGGTTCGGTTTTTTATAATGCATTATTTTTGCAACTTCGGCTAAAACGCCTTGTTCTATCATAGAATCAAAGCGTTTATTAATCCGTTGATATACTATATCACGAGTGGGATTTAATAAATATTTCTCGGTTTTTAAGTAACTGGGGATAAAAGACACAGATTTTTTTTGTAAATCATACAAAGATTCCCCCGTATGCACTCTAACTTCATAGGCACGTGCAAGCCGATGCGTGTCATTAATATGCAATTTTTGTGTGGCTTGAAGGTCGATTTTCAGCAATGCATCATACAATTCTTGATTATTCATACTGCGTGCTTGTGTGCGAATTGCATCGGGAATATCGGGAATAGGGGCAATACCATACAGTAAGCTTTTAAAATAAAGTCCAGTACCACCGACAATAAATATTTTCCGATCAGCATGCTCTTCTATTATTGTCTTTACACTACGGCACCAATCCATAACATTATAAGTATGTTCAATGGATAAAAAACCATATAAAAAATGCGGAATTTTTACCATATCCTGTATGCTTGGGCGTGCGGTGATAATTGATAAATCACTATAAATTTGTAATGCATCCGCATTTATAATGATTCCATTGTGTTTTTCTGCTAAACAAAGAGCAAGATCAGATTTACCCGATGCCGTTGCACCGCCAATAAAAACAAGAGATGTTTGATCTGAAATAGAAGGAAGCGAAACCATGGAAGCCATTATTATTATCATGAGTCCTGATGATGTCACATTATCACCAGATATTATGCAGACTATTAATCGATTTTTAGAACAAAAGCAAATTATTGCTGAAAAAGTGACGCAAATTATTCCTAATCATTGTACGCATCTTTATTGCCATATCCCGCAAGATTTAAAAGCATTACAAAATGAATTGTCTATTGCTTGTGCAGATTATAAAATCGACATTGCTGTTTTGCCTGCACAGAACCGCCTTAAAAAACTTTTTATTTCCGATATGGATTCGACCATTATCAACCAAGAATGTATTGACGAATTAGCCGATTTTATCGGTAAAAAATCACAAATATCGGCGATTACACAAAGTGCCATGCAAGGCGCGCTCAATTTCGAGGAATCCCTCATCAACCGTGTCGCATTGCTTAAAGGGATTGAAAAATCACAGCTTAATATTTGCTTTGATACCAAAATAACATTAATGTCGGGGGCAAAAGCACTCTTAGACTTTATGAAAAAAAATCAAAGTCATACTATTCTTGTATCGGGTGGCTTTACTTTTTTTGCTGAAAAAATTGCTAATATACTTGGCTTCGATCATTATCATGCGAATATTTTAAATTTCAATGCCCATAATATGCTAGATGGAACGGTTGCAATGCCAATTTTAGGACGTGAATCCAAGGCAGATATTTTGAATGATTACGTTGCAAAGCATGACTTAACACTCTCGGAGTGCCTTGCTGTTGGTGATGGTGCCAACGATCTTGCAATGCTTAAAGCTGCTGGGTTGGGCGTTGCTTATCATGCAAAGCCTGCGGTTGCCGAAGCTGCACGGATTGCGATTAATTTTTGCGATCTTAAAGCATTAATTTATTTACAAATGCCGTAATCTGTAATTATACCTATATACATCAAGGGCTTTGTCGATCCCTTGATTTTTTTGTCGATCTATGTTAATATTTTTCTATAATCGATTATTTGTAACAAGATGCCGACTTCTTACTGTATCAATAATCGCATCACAGCGTGTCCATTGATATATATCCAATAATTTATCTAATTTATCATAAGTGCGTGACACATTAACATAATGCCGAAAGCGTGTCTTAAAAGGCAAATTTGGTATAATCGGCTGATCTGGATCATATTCCCACGGGTGCGTATAAAAAACCATCGGTCTGTTGGCACGACTTGATTGTTGTAATAATTTTTTGTACAAGAAAAACGGCATTAACCGAAACCACCCACCGCCTCCAATTGGAAATCTTTTGCCAAACCGCTCTAATATTGTGATTGGATATTCATAAAAATCATGCCCTGTAATGGGTTTGTGAATATCAAGACACGCATTCGCATCCCCATAATGATCATGTGCAATGGGGTGTACGCTTGATGAATAGCGATAGCCTGCCTCTATCAACATATCATAAGCAAAAGGCGTATCCTTGCCGATACTAAAAGAGGGCGCACGGTACCCCGTGACTAAAGCTCCCGAAATATCCTCAAGCACTTTTTTCGATCTACTAATATCTTCAAAAAATTGTTCAGCGGTCAAGTCTCGTACACGATCATGCTTAATGCCGTGCGATGCAAGCTCGTGCCCCTCATCAACAATTCTTTTTATCAAAGATTGCTCAGTTTGTGCAAGGTCAGACAATGTAAAAAAAGTCGCTTCAATATTTTTGTCTGCCAGCAAATCAAGTAATTTATGCGTTGAATATGCTGCACGCCTTGGCAAGCACAGTTTTGCATCGGATGTTAAAATATTTTCAAATGCTGATACTTGAAAATACTCTTCAACATCAATGGTCATTGCGTGATAGAAGCTTTTTTGTGCCCGTGATTTACATGTCATACATATAGCTTATTCGATAAAATTTAATCTTTTGTAAATAGGGATCAATTTTATCCGCTCCGATGGTGGCGACAAGGCGTCAATGACTGTGCATAATGCTTCGGCTTTACGTCTTTCATATTGTACAAGTTTTTCCTCAAGGTCATGGATTTGTTTTTGTAAATTTTTATTAAAAGACGGGTGATAACAAATAGATTGATCTTTTTTGCGTCTGTCGTATTTTTTGGCATAATTTTCGATATGCGAAATCATGCCATCTGATGCAGAATGTAAGCGTAACATCAATATGCCTCTTTGATATGGATCGTAAAATGATAAGGTTTGCCAATAAGCGGCACCAGAGTTGGATTAAGATTTATTTTAAGGATTATATCATAATACGCATAATTTTCCATATATTTTTAACATAACATACTAGAAAAATTATTTTAATTTACGATGATTTATTCTTAGTAACAAGATTAATAAATGATAGGACGTGCTATATATCAGACATCAACCAAATAATATAAATGGTACACTCGAGTGGAATCGAACCACCGACCTCAGGAACCACAAACCTGCGCTCTAACCAACTGAGCTACGAGTGCTTAGAAATAATACATATCTTAATAACATCATTAAGATAAAATGCAAGCTTATTTTTGAAAATAATTAAAAATATTTAGCGATTAATATACATTGAAGTATATAAGTATATTTGTTATAATAACAGCAGAGATATAAGTAAAAAATATTTTAACTTAATTGAAAATTGAATAATTAATAGAATATAATAGAATAGAAGATTCTACAGGCATTAACATAGTAAATCTTGCTCTAGGCAATATTTATAAGCTTCGGCGAATCCAACAAAATAATAATAATTTTGAAAAAATCTTTGCAATGGATATAGCAAAATGCAGGAAAAAATAATATGGACACCATGACACTATTAAGTGTCTTTGACAAAGACCTTGATTACTCAGATAGAGATAATAAGATGTTAACGCCTTCTCCGGACATAGATAAAGATGAGCTTGATAAAGTAAATATTCAAGTCATAGGTATTAGTTTAGGCGGATTATTAAAAAACATAAAGCCTCATGTTTTTAGTGAGAATCAGCATGAAGCAGTGCGCCTTATACAACTTATTCCCCCTAAGTTAAAAATTTCAGGCCCTAATGACACTTCAGATGATGCAGAATATAGCGTAAGAGAACTTATT
>JBLHTX010000109.1:0-5452 GCA_047627635.1 Alphaproteobacteria bacterium
CCCTCCCGATCATTATTTCTTTGCCATATAGCACCATGTCAATATCGGAATAGGGCTTATAAGTGCCTGTTGCCCTTGAGCCAAAAAATCCGATACGTTCTATCCCCTTATATGGTTTTAAAATATTGGTAATGATGCCGATGTCATTATCAGTTAAGCCATGATTAAATTTATTCACCATGATTGCCCCCTGTGAATATAAGAGATGATAAATGCTTTTCGATCTCGGTTTCAAGTGCATGAGATTGGGTAAACATGGCTTGTAAATTCCCCTGATAGGCTTTCATTTTTGCATCAAATTCTTGAGGACTTATATCGGTATAATCAATTTTAACATCGAAATATTGACCTGCACTAAGGGAATAATTTTTCGCTATAATCTCATCATAGCTGACTACCACCGATAAATCATCAATTGCTTGTTTCTGATTAAAAGTATCAATAATTTTATGTTCTTCGGCATCGGATAAAACTGTTTTTTGGTTTTTACCTTCTTTGACTTTTTCCCCAAGGTTTGACGCATCAATTAAGATCACTTGCCCATCATTGGATTTATCAAGGAATAAAATTGAAACATTCGTGCCCGTGGTTGCAAAAATATTGCTTGGCATTGACACAACACCCGCAAGCATTTTTTTGGCAATCAATGTTTCCCTAATTTTTCTATCAATGCCTGATTGTGCCGTAATAAAGCCTGTGGGCAATACAATGGCGGCTTTACCCAATGGCTTAAGGGAATAAATAATATGTTGCAAGAAAAGCTGATAAATCGCCATGCCTTCTTTTTTCTTATTCGGAATGTTGGGAATACCTGCAAAGAAACGGTCGTGGTTATCGAAGCTATTTAAACTATCTCGGTAGTCACTGAAATCAGTTTTAAAAGGAGGGTTCGAGACAATATAGTCAAACTTTTTCAGAGCTTGCCCCTCACTATTACTCTCACGATGATAAGGCGTTGCAATGGTATTGCCCTTAATGACATTATGAATAGAATGGACAAGGTTGTTTAAAATTAAATTTAACCTGAGCAGGCTTGATGATTTTTGTGATATATCTTGTGAATAAATCGTACATTTATCTTCACCAATCGCATGGGCTAGGTTCATTAATAATGTCCCTGATCCCGATGATGGGTCATAGCATGAGACATTACGAATATCATGGTCTGTATCTTTGGGCACAAGAATTGAAGCCATAATTTTTGCAACGGCATGAGGCGTGTAATATTCGGCATATTTACCGCCACTATCTTTGTTGTAATCAGAAATTAAATATTCAAAAATTGTTGCAAAGAAATCATATTTTTGTTCGAAGATATGTTCAAAATTAAAATGAATCAGCTTGTTAATTAAAGCCCTACAAAAATTATCTCGGTCACTTTGATCAACATATTCACTAAGGGGATCAAACAATGTGACTTTGTCGCCATTTGCACCCTTAACGGCAAAAACATCATGATTTAAGATTGCAATATCTCGCAGGGTGTCATCGAACAATACCCCGAAATTGCTTTCATTCTGCTTTTTAAATAAATGCGTTATAAAATGTTCAGGCTTTAATTTTGCGGTATCTGCCCCAAGCTCAAGTAATAACATTTGATAATCATCATCAGGCAAGGCTTGCAAGGTGTCATAAAACGATTCAGCCTTGGCAATAGCAGGGTTATTTTGTTTGATATTATAGGCAAATTTATCGTTTAAAAATTTGTATAAAAAAATCTGTGTAATGATTTTATACTCATTGCCATCACCATTTAAACCATAAGCGCCACATACCCCTTTAAGGGCATCAATCATTTGCTTGGTTTTTTCTTTAACATCTATTGTTGACATAGTTTATTCTTTAATTGTTATTAAAATCACTCATATATTCCTGAGTAATTAAATTGTTAATATCATGTGCACTTTGTGCATTCAGCTTGAATGTATGGTTTTTAAAGTTTGTAATCACAAGCGGCATCATTAATCTTTTAAAATAAGCATCATTATCCATCATTGCATAATTCAACAATACCCGATCATCAGCAGCATTTTTAACATCATATAAGGCTTCGAATAAATGACGTTCAGTTTGTGTAATATCGGATCTTTCCATGATGCGCTTATGGGTTCGAGCGTATTTTGTATCATGGTTATATTTTGCTTTTAATAAATTGTTCTGCCTGTTTAATTCTTTAATCTTTTCATGTAATAGGGTCAAGTAACCAATGTTTTCCTGCATCTCTTTTTGTGATACGTCACCAAGGTTACGCTGTCTAAATAATCTTTCAAGTTCGTCCTTTAGGGACATGAATTCAGGATCTTTTTGATCAAAATTTGCGGCTAATCCTTCTCGTGCTTGACGCATTGCATCTTTAAGTTCTTCGGCAATTTTAAGCTCAGATTCCCCAATTTTATGAAAACTAAAAATTACATCTTCAAGGGCAGTATTTAAAAGCCCTGAAATATCTTCTTTGTTTTCTAATCGCTCTTTGAGGTTAATACTACCAAGGCGTTCAGACGTAACATTATAAAAAGCTTTAATTTTATCAATATCAATTTTATTTAATAAATCATCATATCCCAAAAGGCGTATCATGTTGTAATTGTGCTTTGTATTTTCTAGGGCTTTTTTAAGTGCTTGTATAATTTTCTTGTCATTAATAGCTGAAATTTGACGGCTAAATTCTTCTTTATTATCTGTATTATAAAGAAATAAAACATCTTTTATATGCTCTATCTCTGCAATGATAACTTCTTTTGAGAGGAATAAATTTGAATAATGCTCTAATTCATCACCAAGTTCATTTTGTAATTCCTGAAAATAAGCTTTGTTTGTTGCATCAAATTCATTGCTGATATCGGCAAAGTCAACAACATATCCATAACGATAATTTTTATAAGTACGATTTACCCTTGTTAATGCTTGTAATAAATTATGTGATTTAATTTTACGCCCTAAATATAGTTTTTTCAAACGAGGGGCATCAAAGCCTGTTAAAAGCATATTATACACAAACAAAAAGTCAATATCACCTGCTTTAAAAGCATCAACTTGGGCTTCTCGCTCTTTTTTTGTACCAATATCATGTAAAATTAAAGCAGCGGTTCTTATTGTTCCTTTGTCGCTGTTTGCATAGACATCTTGGAATATCTCAAACATCTTTTTGGCTTGGTCACTGCTATCACAGATAACCATGCCACCAATTGAATTATCATTATGTATTTTACGAAAATTTTCAAAATCAGTGGTCATATATTCAAGCATTGGATAGACAAAATTCTCATGTGCATAAAGTTCTTGATGCCTGATATCCCCCTTGGCAATTTTTATTTTTTCTAAAACTTCCTGTAAGATCATTTTAAAATTCGTTGTAATTTCTTCACGAATAAGGCGCAATGTATAGCCATCAGCGATTGATTTATTGTAATAATATTTATGAATATAATTCCCAAATAGTGCCTTAGAATTATATTCATTGCCTAATAAAGGTGTGCCTGTTAGTCCAATTTTAATTGCATTTTTATCTGACTGTTCAAGATTTGCTAAAAAGCTCCCCTTTGGGTTATAGCTTCTATGCACTTCATCAAGAAAATAAATGCGTTGGATATTTACATCATAATCATCATTATTGATAACATTCGGATCATCAGCAAATTTTTGAATATTAACAACGGTTATTTCTGTTTTTCCTGAAAGATTATGAATTGCTTTTGATGATTTAATGTCATCAATGAAATCTTGTTTAGAGTTTACAATATGTACCTTAAGACCACGATTGGTAAATTCTTTATGTGCTTGATTTAATAAATCTAAGCGATCAACAATAAAATAGAACTTTGGAATAATGCTTTTTTCTTGGAAATAATGTGTTAAATGCTTGACGTTATAATAAGCTAATGCTGTTTTTCCACTTCCTTGTGTGTGCCAAATAATACCTTTTTTTGTACCTGTGTCGATGGCTTTTTCGATTGCTTTTGTTGCGAATATTTGTGGGTATCGCATAATATGTTTTTCGATATTACCCTGTTTGCCATCCACATAAGCAATGCCATATTGCAATAGAAACTTTAATCTGTCATGCGATAACAAAGAAGTTGATACTCGGTTCGTTGGTGTATCGGGTGCTTTATTGGTTATAAAATCAGGATTATGCTTGATAATAGAATAATTATTATCTTTTAAGACAAGTTTCTCAATATTGGTATCTTCGGGACTTAATAGCGTCTCTAAGTTAAATGTTTCTTCTTCTCGAAAGAAATTAAAGATAGGCTTTTTATAGGATGATGATGCATAAAAAACGCCTTCTAGGGGGTGTTCAGACACTTCATCATATTCCATATTATTTGAGAAAATCATCATTTGAGTGATGTTAAAAAAACGCTTAAATTTCTTGTTTTGACATCGCTTAATTACTCTTTCACGCTCTGCAAGAATACCTTCTTTGTTATTTGGTTTTTTTACCTCTACGAAAATTAGAGGCATACCATTGATTAAAAGTGTGATATCGGGACGAAATTCTTCATTATCATTTTTATAAATAAGTTCTGTCACAATGTTGAAAGTATTATTGTAAAAGTCATCAAGATCAATAATTTTAATATCAGACTGATCTAACAATTTTTCATAGAACGCTTTTCCTAAATCATCATTATCAAGTAAAAGTGTTATTTCATTAAGATGTTTTTGTATTTCATGCTTAGAATAATCAGGGTTTAATTTTTGAATTGATTGATTGAAAATATCCGGAAATATATTTGATTCAGCGTTCCAGTGATAATCCTTTAATGAAATATATTCATAACCAAGGCGTATTAAGTGCAAAATAGCAGGGATCTTGACGCGCGTATCTTCGTTAAAAGCCATAATATTCTAATCTTTTGTATTTCAATTAAAACAGACCTTAATGAAGTGCCACGAATGATGCAATCATAATTTTGTAGGATTTGTAGCGGTTGTAGAGGTGTTTTATATAACATCTGATATGAATCCCAATCGGGATTCGAATGCACGGTTCGGTTTTGTAGGATTTGTAGAGCTTGTAGAAGCAATTAAACGTGTTTAAAATTCAATAATTGCAAGAGGTGGGGCACGGTAACGCTTCTTGTGCCTTCTTGCTGAACTATTCGGATTTTCCTAATAGTTGCATCTTCTAATAATTCATCACTGGAAAAACAGATTTTATATGCTCGTTAATGGTAGGGACATCAATATTAAAAAGCTGTGCCATTTGCTTCTGTGTTGCCCATATTGTATCTTGGGTATCGTCCGAACGTAAAGAAATTGCACCCGTATCAGATAGTAATATATTCACCTGTTAAAAGAGCTGCATTTTCAAGAGTTCTTATTTTAACAGTCGCTTTATCAGTCCCGTCCCTTACCACCTGACATAAATTTATAAAATGTAGCAAGATGCATGATTATATTTTATAAATGTCTAAAAAGAGGTTATTTATGAGAGATAGTACAGGTG
>JBLHTX010000110.1:0-5445 GCA_047627635.1 Alphaproteobacteria bacterium
AACACTTATGGTTTTATTATTTTATATGAACATAAGAACCGGGGGCATCTTCGATAGGGATATAATTTTTTGTATTGCCCATCGTTGGTGGTTTGCCTTTTTTGTTTGACTGTTTAACAAGCCATGCGTTCCAATCAACCCACCATGAACCTTGGGTTATTGGTGTCGTTTTTTGCCATTTCCCCGAAGGCATATAACGGGCTGTACTTGGCATATTTGTAATTTGATAAGTGCGCCCCTTGTGGTCAGGTTCACTGACAATACCAGCATTATGGCCACCGCTGGTCAGTACAAATGTGATATCGCTGTCCGTTAATAACAGAATTTTATAAACTGATTTCCATGGTGCAACATGGTCACGCATTGTGCCAACCGAGAATATGGGTGTACGAATATCGGACAATGCCACGGGGGCATCATGGACAATAAAACGCCCCTCGGCAAGATCATTATTTAAAAATAACTGCCGCAAATATTCGCTATGCATACGATATGGTAATCGTGTTGCATCAGCGTTCCATGCCAATAAATCAAATATGGGTTCACGCTCGCCTTGTAAATAAGTTTTTATCATGCGTGACCAAATTAAATCATTCGAATGCAGCAATTCAAATGCACCTGCCATGTGCTGTTTATCAAGATACCCTTTGTGCCACATCACATCTTCAAGGTAAGCAATTTGACTGTCATCGGTAAACAACATCAATTCACCTGCTTCTTCAAAATCGACCTGAGAAGCAAGAAGCGTGATTGTTTTAAATGAATCATCGCCATCACGCGCATGTGCAGCGGCCATAATTGATAATAATGTGCCACCCAAACAATAGCCCACCGCATGAATTTGCTGTGTTTGTGTAATGTCTTTAACCGCTTTCAAGGCCGCGCCAAGACCGACATGTAAGTAGTCATCTAGGCCAATATTGCGATCTTTTTCGTCAGGATTTTTCCATGAAATCATAAAGACCGTATGTCCTTTATCAACAAGATATTGCACCATTGAGTTTTCAGGCGACAAATCTAATATATAATATTTCATAATCCATGCTGGGGTTATTAAAATTGGTTCTGCATAAACTTCAGAAGTCGTCGGCTTATATTGAATAAGCTCGATTAAATGATTGCGAAAAACAACTTTGCCTTTGGTTGCCGCAATATTTTCTCCAACGACAAAGGCTTCACTGCCGACGGGAGGTGCATCATTTTTTTGACGCATCATATCTTCAAATAAATTACGTGTGCCTTGATATAAATTTTTGCCACCTTGCTCTTGCGTGGTTTTAAGAATATCGGGATTAGTCAACAGACTATTAGAAGGCGATACCATATCGAGCATTTGGCGTGCCGTAAAAGAAACAACATTTGAATGATGTTGTGATACGCCCCGTACATCGTTGGTTGCTTCGTGCCACCAGTTTTGTGAAAGTAAAAATCCTTGTTGAAAAACATTAAATGGCCACCGATTCCATGCCTGACTTTTAAATCTTTGGTCATTAGCAGATGGTTTAATAACAGGGGCAACATCTGAAGAAATGGGGGCTTGAAGTGAATATTGATGCAAAAGTTTTGTTTTTTTAACTAAACTTTTGCACAGTATTTTTTGCTTCGATGGTGAAAACATAAGATGCGACAACCAATCAAAACCTGCCATACCAAGGGCTATTGGTGATATACCACCTGTCAATTTTGCAATATGTGCATGTAATTTATGGTCAAGTGTGAAGGCATCAGAGGGCGGTATATAGGGCAAACATTCATAAGCGGAACAGCGTCTTGTTGTATCAGACTTATTGATAGTTTCTTTTTTATCTTTATCTAGTTGCATATTTATTGTTTTTGACATGATTTTTTCTTTCTATTTTTGTATTTATACAAAGTCATTTCTTATTTACTGCATATGTTGCCCGCCATTGATTGACAGCGTTTCTCCTGTAATAAATCCTGCATCATCTGCGGCTAAAAAAATGACGGCACGGGCAATTTCTTCTGGCTGTGCAAGTCTTCCAACAGGAATTTGTGCAATCATAGATTCCAGCACTTTATCTGGCATTGCCTTTACCATCGCTGTATCTGTATAACCGGGGGCAATCGCATTAACAGTAATGCCTTTGATGGCACTTTCAAGCGCAAGGGATTTTGTAAATCCGATCACACCTGCTTTGGCTGCACTGTAATTTGTTTGTCCTATTTGCCCTAATAGTCCATTAACTGAACTAATATTAACAATACGACCAAATTTATGATCACGCATTTTTTGTATCACCGCACGAGACATATTAAAACAGGCCCCCAGATCAACGCAAATTACCCTATGCCAATCATCAAAAGCCATTTTATGCATCATGGCATCCCGTGTTATGCCAGCGTTATTAACAAGAATTTCTATATGCGTATTAAAATCTGCACACACATTGGCGACGCCTTGGGTACATTGTTCAAAATCACTAACATCCCATTGATAAACAGATATACCTGTTTGTTTGGCAAAACATTCTGCACGCTCTTGATTGTTAATATAATTTGTCGCAACATTATATCCATTATTTTTAAGTGCGACACAAATAGACGCACCAATTCCTGTTGTGCCACCTGTTACAAGTGCAAGCCGTTTATTCATTACAAATCCTTTTGAATAACATAGACCCTACACCTTTGATGTGCATAAGAATTTGATTGCAATCAAATCAATAGCCTTATTGACAAAAATGCC
The DNA here is from genome assembly GCA_047627635.1 of Alphaproteobacteria bacterium. Taxonomy (GTDB): domain Bacteria; phylum Pseudomonadota; class Alphaproteobacteria; order JBCCNR01; family JBCCNR01; genus JBCCNR01. Next base: position 2,708 of record JBLHTX010000110.1, read on the forward strand.
ATAAGATCAATATGTGGTTGCATTATCAATCATATTAAAATTGTGGAGTTATTTATGCTCATTGAGCTTTCCACCTTACGGGCATTGCCCCTGTTTTCAGCATTATCTCAAACAGAAAGCCTCCTTATTCGCCAAAATGGGCGCCTAGGTCATTGTAATCAAATGCAATTTTTATTTATGCATGGCGAAGAAATTACGCATTTTTATGTGATTTGTCGTGGCACAATACAAATATTTCGTGAAACACCCGATGGACATGAAGTCACGAGCAATATGCTTATTGCGGGTGATGTCATTAATGCGAATGAAATTATGACACAAGAATCATATCATAATATGAATGCCCGTGCTGTCGATAATGCAATATTGCTTAAAATTCCTATAAATTGGATAAAAGCACATTTGAATGATTTTGAATATATGTCTACTCGTTTATTAGCAGGACTTTCTGATCGTCTCCATAACGCACAAATAGAGGCAGAGCATCAATCAACAATGTCTGCAACACAAATTGTTGCCTGCTTCCTGCAAAGGCTTTGTTTGGCCTATAATTTTAACCCAGAAGGATTTGAGCTCCCTTATAGTAAAACGTTAATTGCTTCACGGCTACACATGGAATTGGCAACTTTTTCTCGTACTTTAAAAAAACTTAAAGACGAAGGCATTTGCGTGACAGGAACGCATGTTAGCTTTATAGATAAGCAAAAAATTAGTCACTTTGTTTGTGATGCATGTTCACTTTCAGAAGAATGCCCTGCGCGTATTTATAAAAACATCACTTAAATTTGATTACAATCAAATCATATTATTTATCAAAGAGGTATCGTTTTGATAGCACCTTAAATTACTAAGTTTGCTATTTTAAAAATTGGAGACTGCCTTATGTCTACGACACAAAATAAAAAAAATGGTGGCGCCGTCATCATTGCAAAAGATCTCCGAACAGAGACAGATAAACAACAAGAAGATCAAAAGCACACCATTAAAAAAGACATTTCAAACAAATCATCGCATAATTTTAGTGGTCAGAGTTAAATTTTAATATTTTTCAAATAACGATATATGTTTATATCGTTTATTTTTCATTTCATTTCATAAAGAAGAAAAATTATGCACGTCAGAGATATAATGACCAAAGAACCATCTTGTGTCAGCCCAAATGATACAATTAGTCAAGCTGCAAAACAAATGAAAAAAATTGATTGTGGTGTTCTGCCAATATGCGAAGGTAAAGACAATTACATTGGCATGATAACAGATCGAGATATTGTGTTACGGGTTATTGCCAAAGGTGATGATCCTCAAATTGTCAAAGTCAAAGAAGCCATGACAAAAGAAGTGCATTACTGCCAAGAAAGTGACGCACTTGATAAGACATCTGAAATGATGCGTAAAAACAAAGTAAACCGATTGTTAGTCAAAAATAAAAACAATCATGTAACAGGCATTATTACGTTTGGTGCAATGCTTTGGAAAACAGGGGATACATCCGAAGTGAGCAACATATTACAGCATGCTGCCCCTAGGCAAGAATGCGGTTAGGCAACATTCTTGTTATAACATCATAATTAATACGATAAAGGCAGGCATGGTTACACATGTCTGCCTTTATATAATACCTTAAGGAATATATATGCAAGAAACAAACCATGATATAGCTGAAAAACAATCTTTCATGCAGCGTTATAAACCACTATTTGTGATTATTGCTACTGTCGCTTTTTCAGCCGCTGCGTTAGCATTTGTTGCCAGTGGCGGGCGTATGCATCGCTTTATGGAAAGTTTCATGGGGTTGTTTTTTATTAATTTTGCGATGTTTAAGCTGATTGATTTAAAGGGCTTTGTTAAAGGCTTTACGCTCTATGATTTCATTGCAAAACGCTCAAGAATATATGCCTTTTTTTACCCCTTTATCGAGTTTGGACTTGGTTTACTTTATTTAATTGCATTTGCACCAATGATAACAAACAGCATAACATTGTTATTAATGCTCATAAGTGGCTTTGGCGTTATCAAAGCAATTATTACAAGTGACGAACAATTACAATGTGCTTGCTTGGGAACCCGCTTAAATGTGCCCCTAAGCACCGTAAGTGTGATTGAAAATTTTGGCATGGCAGTTATGGCATTTTTTATGTTATGGCAGGGATTATAATAATCTATGGATAATATTCATACAGGTCGTGTTATTTCCATACGCAGTAGTGTTGTTGATGTGTGGTTTGATGATAATTTGCCACTGATTTTTCATGTTTTGCATACAGGACAGGATGAAAATATTATTCTTGAGGTTCTTTATCAATTAGATACGCAATCTGTACGGTGTATCGCACTAACCGCAACAAGCGGATTAGCAAGGGGGGTGCAAGTTATCAATACACAAAAGCCTTTAACTGCACCCGTTGATAAAAAATTTTATCACTTGCATGATTTTTTAAAATCAGCATAGTACATTTTTTATTTTGTTCCTAGGCCTCACAATTTTTATTAAGTAGAATATTTTACAGTTGATAAGTGACGACCAAAGTACCCTATAGATATTGTATGCTTAATATAATCAGGCAATATATGCATTCTCTTATTGTTTGCAAAGCCTTTTACATGATCTTCAAAGATTTTGTCTCCTAAATCAGGGTGCTTAAAAGTCCGTCTACGAACATGCTTAAGAGTGCTCATTGTTGCTGTGCTTTCCTTTGAAATATCTAGTTCTGATTGATTATTTAAATCATCTATATTTC
>JBLHTX010000111.1:0-5370 GCA_047627635.1 Alphaproteobacteria bacterium
TAAGCTATCTAGTCTTACACATCGTGCAGCAACTACGGGCATTAATGCCAGCAAAGCTGAGGCGACATAGCATCCTGTGTTAGCGACATAGCGGGCTTTTTTAATATCATCACGATAAAATTCGGGTAGACCATACACAAATTCATCTTGGAGCAAAGGGGCTTGATGGGTGTGCCCATAATATTTTTGATAATCTTCCAGATCGCGTAACCGAAAATCGGCGGATAGATCAATGATTTTAAGATGCTTGGGAAGATTTTTAATCACATTTTGGGTTAAGCCATGGGGTAATGCGCAAAAAACAGCATCAATATTGGTATAATCAATCATGTCATTTTTAACAAAATCAGGTAAATCGAGCACGGATAAATGCACAAACACATCACGCATTTTCATGCCTGCCTTGCGTTCTGCTCCAAGCGCACAAATATTGACAAAGGGGTGACGTGCCAATAAACGAATAAGCTCGGCGCCTGTATAGCCACTGGCACCAAGAATGGCGATATTAATTTTTTGCTTGATGTTCATCATATTTACTGCTGGAAATGTTTAATGTCTTTTCTTTTAGGTTTTTTCTAGAAAATTGTCAAATTAAACGGGAACAATAACATGAAAATCTTGCCTCTATCCAATATTCGGGTATAGTAAGATAACAGATATGAAATAGATTGCATTGATTAAAAAATAACGAGTAAAATTATGACGAATATTCCTGATTGGAATCGCCTTCGATATTTTTTTATTGTTGCTGAAGCAAAAAGCTTCTCAGGTGCAGAGAAAAAACTTAATCTCTCACAATCTGCAATTTCAAGGCAAATTGCCGCTCTTGAAAGCGAAATACAAGCACCGCTTTTTCATCGTCACGCAAGGGGAATTATTTTAACTGATCAAGGTGAATTATTGTTTCAAACGGCCCGTGATATTTACAAGCAAATTCATGAAGCGGAATCTTTGTTGCTTGCGGGAAAAAACACTGCGGCAGGGTCGATTAAAATTACGACAACCCGTAGTTTTGGTACAATGTGGCTATCGAAGCGGCTGGTTACTTTTTGTAAAAATTACCCCGAAATCAATACCGAACTCATGATTGATGATAAAACTTTTAACCTATCCATGCGAGAAGCCGACTTTGCAATCAGAATGTGGAAAACCCGTGCCCAAGATGTTGTTGCCAATAAATTTGTGAATGTGCGTTGTCACTATTATGCCTCCCACGAATATCTGGCGACGCATGGTGTGCCTGAAAAAATTACCGAGTTACATCGTCACAAGCTCATTGGCTATCAGAATCCGAACCCTGTGATGCGTGAAAAGCTAAACCATCATTTATATTTCGAGCAAACTTTTAAAAGAAAACGCAAAACAGTTTATGCTTCAACTAGCCTAACAACTATTTTGCACGCCGTAGAAGGCGGATTGGGGATTGCAACATTACCCGATTATATGGTGGCACAAAATCCAGATTTACAAAAAATACTCCCTGATGCCTATGATAATTTTTTTGAAACCTACTTATTATGTCCCCAAGAAATTGCCAAAACCAAACGTATTCAATTATTACAAGAATATTTATATGCGTGTGCCAAAGATTGGTGCTATTGATTGGGATGCAATATTGCTTGCAAAACACGATCATTTAAGGCATATCATAAATTTATAAAAATGGATTATTCTCAATGAAAGCACGCATTGCAATTACGCTTAAACAAGGCGTTTTAGACCCACAAGGGAAAGCCATCCATACTGCCTTATCAAATTATGGTTTTGATGGTGTTAAAGATGTGAGGCAAGGAAAAATAATTGATATGGTGCTTGATGCTGTGTCTGTTGATCAAGCAACGCAAGATATTCAAGTTATGTGTCAAAAATTATTGGCGAATATGGTTATTGAAGATTATGAAATTTTATCGATTGCTTAAAATATGAAACAAGCGGCTATTCTGGTTTTTCCTGGTACAAATCGTGAGACTGATATGGCACACGCCTTAACATTGGCTGGCTTTGATGTGCGTTATATTTTTTGTACCCAAGATAATTTACCCAATGACCTTGATTTAATTGCCTTGGCAGGTGGATTTTCTTATGGTGATTATTTACGAAGTGGGGCGATTGCTGCCAATACTGCGATTATTCCTGCCTTAAAAAAATATGCCGATTGTGGCGGTAATATTATTGGTGTTTGTAATGGGTTTCAAATTTTATGCGAAATTGGATTGTTACCAGGGGCACTTATTCATAACCAATCAGGGCGTTTTATTTGCACAGCAACCGACATTAAAGTCGTGCATAATCAAAGCCATTTTACCCAAGAATATGAAGCCGATCAAATCATTAACCTACCGATTGCCCATGGTGAAGGGAATTATTTTGCCGATAGTGTCACGCTTGCACGGCTTAAAAAGAATAATCAAATTTTGTTTGAATATGTTACGAATCCAAATGGCAGTTGTCATAATATTGCAGGCATTACCAATGAAGCAGGCACAATTTTGGGCATGATGCCGCATCCCGAAAACCATGTTGATGTTTATCAAAAAAATAGTGATGGTCTTGGCATTTTTTATTCTTTGAAAAATAAAATTATTGCTTGAAAACTCAAAAACTGCACCCTATGATGTTTGATCCATTATAATAAAATAAAATGAAATGTTTTGTTTCCATGAAAAAAGTTATTTTATCCCTACTCGTTACGTTATTTTTGACGGCTTGTTCGCCAATTCGCTCACAGCATGGCTTTAATAATATGGCCCTAATGCGTTCATGGGTAAAGGAAAATACCGTATTAAAGCCTGAGTTACAGGCACGTTTTGGCCCTGCGTCCTTTATTGACACTGAGGGGGAGATCACATCGCTTTATTATGTATCATTCACTAAAGAACGATTCGCATTTTTCAAGCCAACAATTACCGAACGTAATATTTTGGCCGTGCATTTTAAGGACAATGTGTATCAAGAATCAGCAGAATATAAGCTAGAAGACGGTAAAGATATTCGCCTTGTATCCGATATTACACCTATATATGGCAAGAAAATGACAGTTATTCAGCAAATCCTCTCTAATGTGGGGCGTTTTAACAATGTGCCAGGGCAGGGGCGTGGTCGCTCCGATGGGTCAGTATTAGGCCCAATACCTGGAGGGATTTAATTTATGATCCTACATTTTCTAGCCATGATTGGCCGAATGACACTTGTGTTTTTTGCCGTCATTGGGCGTTTTTGTCATTTTACTTTTAATGCGTTTTATGGCTCGTTTTCATCCCCATTTTATCTGCGGCAATTTGCGATACGGCTTTATAAAATTGGGTGGTTATCTTTGCCAGTGATTGGGCTTACGGCATTTTTTACAGGGGCAGTTTTGGCCTTGCAAATTTACATTGGGGGTTCTCGGTTTAATGCGGAACAAATTGTGCCATCCATTGTGCTGATTTCAATTCTGCGTGAACTTGGTCCTGTTTTGGGTGGGTTAATGCTTGCAGGGCGTGTTAGTGCATCGCTTGCGGCAGAAATTGGGACAATGCGAGTCACCGAACAAATTGATGCTTTGACAACGCTTTGTGTTAATCCAATAAAATATCTTGTTAGTCCCTCGCTTTGGGCAGGCATTATTGCATTGCCCCTATTAACCTTGGTGGGTAATGCCTTGGCGGTGGCAGGTGGATGGTTGATTTCGGTTAATCGTCTGGGCTTTAATGGGGATATTTATTTGCAAAATACCATTAAAAACTTTGTGATGGCCGATCTTGTTTCGGGCCTTGTTAAGGCTGCGGTTTTTGGTCTTTTAATTACATTATCAGGTTGTTATCAGGGTTATTATTCAAAGGGCGGAGCGCAAGGCGTTGGTAAATCAGTTACCAATGCAGTGGTTATGGGGTCGGTTTTAATCCTTGCCTTTAACTATATTCTAACGGAAGGGTTTTTCTCGCAATGAGTATAGAAGATCAAGCTCCCAAAATTGACGTAAAGAATTTACATAAATCATTTGGCATAAAATCTGTGCTTTCAGGGGTTGATTTGTCAGTTAATCATGCGCAATCATTGGTTATTCTTGGTGGATCAGGCAGTGGAAAATCGGTTCTTTTAAAATGTATGATTGGTCTTATGAATGCCGATTCTGGCACAATTAAACTTGATGGTACTCAGGTTAATTATACGTCGAAAAGTGAGCGTGAAAAAAATATGACACAATTTGGGATGCTATTTCAAAGCGGTGCTTTGTTTGACAGTTTAACAGTTGCCGATAATATTACGTTTGGTTTAGTGCAAAAGAAAAAATACGCTAAATCTGATATTCTTGATATCGCTACAACAATGTTAAAAAAAGTTGGTCTAAAAAGTGATGTCGCTTTACAATTCCCAAGTGAATTATCGGGTGGTATGCAAAAGCGTGTTTCTCTTGCAAGGGCAATTTGTACACAGCCCAATATCATTTTTTTCGATGAGCCAACGACGGGGCTTGACCCAATTATGGCAGGGACAATTAACGATTTAATCCGTGAAGTGGTGACTGATCTTAAGGCAACTTCGATTACAATTACTCACGATATGCATTCAATGAACGCCATTGCCGACAAAGTTTGTATGCTCTATGAGGGCCGCATTTTATGGACAGGCACACCCCAAGATATTCATAATTGTGATAATAATTATGTTAAATGCTTTGTATCGGGCACGCCTCTTAGTCAGTAAATCAGTTAATAAAATTCATATTTAATAATTTTATTGATATTTTAAGTTAAATGGATTATAGTAAGACTATATAATTTTGTAAAATTGTCTTATGTCTGTATCTATTCCACCCAACCATACGCGACCTCATCAACAATCCGATAAAAAATCTGATAACACAACTCAGGCCCTTAAACTTGGGGGATTGGTTTTGGCGGCTGCTGCTATGACTGATATTGTGGGTAATTACACAAATAAAACACTTGCATCGGCTACGCCCAATCATTATGTCGCTACTGCATTAACGCTTAGTTTGGCAGGCGGTGCATTTTATGGATTATTCAGTGCCATTGTCCCTTTATGGAAAGATGTTACGACATATCGTTCCGATGGTGTTTCGTTTACAACGCCCAAAACATATTTAAATCTCTCAACAAATAGCCTAGAAAAATATAGATAAAAGACCTCTGAATAATACATGAATGATTCAATATTTTATTGAGATTGGTGCATATTTTGAGATGACTGATGTTGGGGCTTTATATTATATGAGAAAAACAGGAATACGCTATAAAAATAAGAGCCTCGCTACACAGAAGCATGCGCAGAAAAAAGGCAAAAATATTTAGAAATAATATCTTAAACCAAGCAAGAAGCTATTGTATATATTGACGAGATTGCCCTAGATAAGAATTATTACAAACA
>JBLHTX010000112.1:0-5296 GCA_047627635.1 Alphaproteobacteria bacterium
CACTATTGATAAGGCCATCAGATGTTTTGCCCTTTTTAAGCATTCTTTTGCGACCACCAGCACTGCCACTATTTTTCGAGCGATACCCAATCACATTGCCAAAATCATCAAGCTCTTCTTCTTCAAAATCATCATCTTCATTTTGTATATGCGTCTCATATAAAAAATGCTCTTCTGTTTCACCCTCTGGATTCTTGGATGTTTTAGGGTTTTTATCGGCTTTCTTTTTCTTTTCTTGTTTCTTTTGCGATTCTTTTGGCGTTCCCTTTAATGAATCTTCTTGTTTCTCTTCAAGCGCTTCCGAATAATGTTCTTGTAGTTCTTGGCTATGCTCGCTGTCTGTTGTGGTGTTATTTGAATTTGTATCATTTATTTTTGACATATTAGTTTTATCCTAAGCCTATCTTTAAGCTATATTTTATGGGTAATTTATTATATAAAGCTTAAAAAATAGATATGATTATAAAGGAATTTTAATTATGGCCATGCAAGACACTGAAATTAAAGCCCTTATTGTGGCAGCAATGCCCAATGCCATCGTAGAAATTGAAGATTTAGCGGGCGATGGAGAGCATTACCGTGCGATTGTTACCGATCAAAGCTTTGAAGGGCTTAGTCGCATTAAGCAACATCAAAAAGTTTATGATGCTCTTGAAGGCAAAGCCGGAACGACGCTTCATGCGCTTGCTTTGACAACGAAAATACCAAAGTAGCATACGATCGGTAATTATAGTTAATTTATACCATAGATCGACAAAATGAGTCAAGGGATCGACAAAGCCCTTGATGCTGTTAGGGATATATTATTTGTTAATATGTTTGTAATGTTTATATTGTGCTCCGATTGACATAGATATTGGTAAAATCAGATAAAATGCTATCATATAAAATGCAGTTGAAGGCACTATTATGACAAGCATCCCAATGATATCATTTTCCATATCAACATTAGAGGATATTAAAAAGCTAACCAGTAGAGCAACAAATGATAACAAAGCAATACTCATCAAAATGCCATACGCTATCAATGAAGCTTTATCCATGATGTCTCGATTAAAAAAAATTTAAAATTATATTTAAAGGTAAATTCACAATATTTTAATCGAGACATTACTGTGATAACCCTCAAGCGACTTATGGCAATGCTGACATTGCTTGTTATAGACTCAATATTTCTTAAATAATTTTCCTTTATTGCATATTGGACATTTTAGCAATAAGGCCCCTGACATATAATTTAAAAACGTTTTTTTCTGCAATATAATCGATAACTCTGGTTTTATACAAACAATAATATGTTTAAAATGTAACATAATGATTAATATATCAAACTAGATTATTGATTGCTTCATCTGTCAAAAAACAAGACTTTGAGTAACGATGTTTGTATAATATCAATGCCTAAATCCTCGTCATTGCGAGTCCTTGCCTTGGAAAGGCGAAGTAATCTGGTAAAGGCAAAGCTGTCATTCCTGCCCAAAGTTGAATAAGGCAGGAATGACGGTAATTTGATTATATGTTATAAAAAAAGGCAAATATCATTAAAAATACTTACCTTTTAAATATAAAGTAATGAATTAAATTATGATTTTTTATCCATGTTATACACATAAACATCACGTTGTGGGAACGGAATGCTGACTTTGGCAGCATCAAGTGCTTTTTTAACATTTTCGATTACTTCGAAACGCACTGTCCAATAATCTGCATTTGCAACATACGGACGCACAACAAAATTTACTGAATTATCACCAAGCGATGCAACCGCAATAACGGGTGCAGGTGTTTGTAAAACCTTGTCATTCTTCGATAGAACTTCACTTATGATTGAACGTACTTGATCGATATCAGCATTATAAGCAACACCAAATTCCATATCGACACGACGTGAAGGCTGTGTGTTATAGTTTACAATTTCACGCGATGTAATTTGACCATTAGGTATGATTTTCTCAATCCCATCAGGAGAAACAAGAATTGTTGTGAAAATTGAAACTTCCTTAACAGTGCCATCAATACCGCCTGCAACGACGTAATCGCCATTTTTAAAGGGACGGAATAGAGTCAGCAACACGCCAGCAGCAAAATTCGCCAATGAACCTTGAAGCGCTAAACCAACAGCAAGACCAGCAGCAGCAATAACCGCAGCAAGTGACGTTGTTTCAACCCCTAATGCACCAAGCGATGCGATAACGATGAAAGCAAGAATAACAATATTTAAAATATTAACTGCAAAGCTTGATAATGTTGTATCAACACTTGCACGGTTCATTGCTTTTTTAACAAGACCTAAAACGAGTTTGGCAACATAGCGACCAATAATAAAGATTGCGAGTGCTGATAAAATTTTAAGACCGTAAGCCGTTACTAAGTCCATAAAATTTAGATCCCCTAAAGTGGCGATATCCATAGTACCTCGTGTTTTTTAAGTAATTAATATGATTCTTTGACTTTTTTATTAAAAAAACAATTAAAGCAAAGACGTTGATTTTTGTATTATACAGTAATTTAAAATTTCATACAATTATAAATCATAAATAATTTGACCGTTTAGTGCTTCTGTATTTGAAAAAGCAGCATGATTTTTTTGACCATCAAAATAATAATCGGGATAATTGTAATCTTTAAGAGCTGGATGTTCACGCACATATTCAAGCATATAAGCAGGCACAGGGGCTGACACGACTTCTTGAACCTTGCGTTGTTCTTCGAATAATCTTTCTTGTCCCTGAAATGGTCGTTCCATTATTGTCTCTTTTTTGTTTTGTTATTTTATTTTAATATATAAATAATAAAAAGTAAATATATAAATATATAAAATGATATTTATTTTAATATTGTGACAATTTGACAAAGCAATTTTTTCGGTTTAAGAGTATCTTAATGAAAAATATAAATGAGGTAAAAATGACTGTGCAAGATCGCATACAAAAAAATGTTCTCGTTTTACAAGGCGGCGGTGCCCTAGGCTCGTATCAAGCTGGGGTCTATGAAATGCTCCATGATAATCAATATGAACCGGATTGGTTGGCTGGCATTTCGATTGGGGCCATTAATGCCGCCATTATTGCGGGCAATGATTTTGATGATCGTGTTGAAAAATTGCATGAATTTTGGAACCTTATTACCTCGACTCCTGAATTACCCTTTTGGGGGAAAAACGATGTGTCACGCATGGCGCATAATGAAATGAATGCCTTTACAGCAACTTCTGTGGGCACACCCGGATTTTTTAAGCCCCATACAAAAGCAGGCATTTTCAATCCCCTTTTGTCAATTGCCATGAAAAAAATCAGCTATTATGACACCTCTCCGCTTCGGGAAACCTTGTTGAAGCTTGTTAATTTCGATCGGATCAATAGTGGTGAAACACGCCTAAGTATTGGTGCCGTGAATGTAAAAACAGGGAATTTTATTTATTTTGATTCCGATAAAATGGAGATTAAACCCGAACATATTATGGCAAGTGGTGCATTGCCCGAAGGGTTGCCGCCGATTGAAATTGACGGTGAATTTTACTGGGATGGCGGTTTGGTATGCAATACGCCCTTGCAATATGTCCTTGATGCCGAACATCAGCATAATATGTGTATTCATCAAATTGATTTGTTTAACTCAGAAGGGGCAATGCCTGAAAATATTTTTCAAGTGCAACAACGCCTGAAAGATATCCGATTTTCAAGCCGCACACGCCTCAATACCGATGTTTACAAAGACAAGCTTGAAATACAACATTTATTAAGCCGTGTCATTGACAAGCTCCCCAAGGATTTACTGCCCGATGATGAAATGCAGCTTTTGACAAATTGGGCAATCAGACGCTCGGTGAATATTGTGCATTTAATTTATCGTGCCAAAAGCTATGAGACCGCCACAAAGGATTATGAATTTTCCGAACTTTCTATGCAAGAACATTGGCAATGCGGCATAAAAGATGCTAGTAAGATGTTTGAAAATCAAGATTGGAAAATTTGCCACGATGACAAAGAGGGCGTTCATATTTTTGATTTCTCTAAATAGCCTTTGTTACTTTTACTTATGAATATTATTTTTTATGACCCTTTTTTATGACCCAACGCCAAACCATTCAATCTTTACCTGAGCATATTATTTGCCGCATTGCCGCTGGCGAAGTTGTTGAGCGTCCAGCAGGTGCCCTTAAGGAATTGATTGAAAATGCGATTGACGCTGGGGCAAGTAAAATTGATATTCATATTAAAAATGGTGGTAAATCATTTTTAAAAATCGACGATAATGGCTCAGGAATCCCCAAGGACGAGCTCACGCTTGCCTTGTCCCGTCATGCAACTTCGAAATTAATACAGAGTGATTCTGGCGACTTTGATCTCTCGAGCATTAATCATTTGGGGTTTCGGGGCGAAGCCCTTGCGGCAATCAGTTCCGTCAGCACCTTAATGATTGAAAGTTTTTATCAAGGTCAACAACATGGTTTTGCAATAACATCAGATGCAGGCATTGTTCAGCCCATAAAACCATGTGCCCGTATTAATGGGACTTCAATTACAATCAAAGATTTGTTTCATGCTGTTCCTGCACGGCTGGGGTTTTTAAAATCAGACCGCAGCGAACATATTGCCATCAGCGACGTTGTCAAGCGTCAAGCCCTTATGTATCCGCATATTGGATTTACCCTCAGTGATGAACAAAGGAAAATTTTAAACTTCTTACCCTCGAACGATGATTTATTTACGGCACGATTTACCCGAATTGGGGATATTATTTCCAAAGAATTTATCACCAATGCCATGCCGATTGACCTTGTCAAAGAGCGTATTCACATTGAAGGCTTGTGCAGTGTACCCACATATCATCGGGGCAATGGATTGCAACAATATCTTTATGTGAATGGACGCAGTGTGCGTGATAAAATGCTAAGCGGTGTTTTGCGTGCCGCCTATAGCGAGCATTTAGCCCGTGATCGTCACCCCATTTGCGTGTTATTTATTACCGTTCCCACCAGCGATATTGACGTGAATGTGCATCCCACCAAAGCCGAAGTCCGCTTCAAGGATGATTATCTGGTACGCAGCAGTATTATTACCGCCATCAGAACGGCAATCATTAATATTGGGCATCAGGCATCAAGCCATACAACAAAGCTTGCCCTAAAAACGATTGAAAAGCAAACGATTGAAAAGCAAAGTCAAGTATCAGGTGATTTTCAAATTCAAGAACCAAGATCTGCCTCTCCCTTAAATCATGCTGATCGCCCTGCCCCCTTAATGGCCTTACAGTCAGCCTTACAGTCAACAGGTATGGCAAAAAAATCTTATTC
>JBLHTX010000113.1:0-5202 GCA_047627635.1 Alphaproteobacteria bacterium
GCAGGTGATATAATTTGCGCATCGCTTTCTTGAATTTTATCTGTTTCATCGGTTTTACGAAAATTCTCAGCAACGCCATTAAAGGCCATTTTAGCAGTTTCGGCTTCTCTTTCTAGTTTTTGTAACCTGATCGCTTGTGATCCAGTTTTATCAAATGCACGCTTAAGCTTAGCAAGATTATTAGCTAGGGATTGCTCGCGGCTTACTGCAATACGATATTCACTATGAGCGTTTTCCGTCATGCGGCCAGCTTCTTTGTTAACTTGTGACTTGATGTTACGCAATTTAGCTTGGGCGTTAATGAGGTTAGGATGATTTTTGCCATATCGTGCGGATAAATCTGCAACATTCTCCTGGGCGATTGCTTCTTGGGCACGTAAATTGGTCACTGTGCCAGAGGAATTAAACCCTGAATAAGATTGCAAAGACCCTGATTTTGCTAAAAGGCGTACTTGATTATAGCGTGCTTGCTTTTCTGCTGTATCAACACGGGCTGTAACAAGCTGTTCATTTAAATTTGTAAGCTGTCTTTCAATCTGTGTGATCCCTGTGGCACCATATAAATTGTGTTTCTCTTTGAAGCGTGCGATGGCTTCTTCTTTGACTTCTAGTTCTTTTCTAAGCCCTCCAAGGCGATCGTCAAGCCATGCTGTGGCACGCTTTGTGGAGTTTTGTTTTACTTCAAGCTGACTATTAAGGTATTCATTGGCAATGCTGTTCACAATTTGTGTTGCAAGTGCGGGATCGGGTGAATCATAAGAAATAGTAACAACATAACTTCTGCCTTCTTTTTTGACATCAAGATTATTTTGTAGTTTTTCTAAAATTTTATGATCTAATATTTCGGGCGTATTCGCAACAGGGGCTGGAAAAATAAGCTGTAACCAATCCTGAACAATAGAAGGTGCGACAGTAGCAGTAGTAGTAGTAGTAGTAGTAGCAGTATTTTTAATGTCGTCGTTTGTTGCTAGTTTTTTTGCCTCAGTTTCTTTTAATTCTGTGACAGAAGTAGTGTCTTCGAGCGGAAGTGCCTCATGAACTCCTAGCCAAATACCAGCAAGCGTTAACAAAGAAGGCTTTTGTTTATAGAAATCTTCACGCTGATGTAGGTTTTCTTTTTTTGCGACCGCACGTAATAAACCAGGTGATTTGATAATTTCTAATTCAGAATCAACAGCAAAGGCATCGCCGCCCTGTCCAGGAAGTAACGCAACTGTATCAAGCGTATTGGCCTGCCTTACATTAATTAACACTGCTGTTTGCGCTTGATAAATTGGCTGCATCAATAAAGCAATGATACCCGCAAGAAATGCGACAAGTAAACCAGATAATAATATCTCGGAGGAGCGCCTTTTGATAAAAGCGATAATGTCTATTAATGAAAAATGAGATATATCATCTTGATTCATAAAAAACCCTTTAGAAAAATAAAAAATTTTGTCTTAAAAATACATATAAACAACATCTATCACAGATAAAATCGACTATATACAATAAAAATTATTTTTCTTTTATCGGAATTTCACATAAATGTAAACAATTATGATTATTTTTTTTAAATTATCAATATAACACGTAAGAAATATAACAAGAAAAAAGCGTAACAAATAAGAAATACGCCAAAGAAAGAGGATAATATAAGAAAGATATAGAGATAATCTTAAAAAAGTAAGATGGCTCCCTGGGCCGGATTCGAACCAGCGACCGATCGGTTAACAGCCGATTGCTCTACCACTGAGCTACCAAGGAATGCCTTATTCTATAAATCATTTATTCTGGTTTGCCAAGCAAAAAATAACAAAAAATGAAAAAAAATGCTTGGCTTTATAAAATAAAAATAGAATACAGTAAGTTTACAGAATAAATCGGCTTAAATCTGTGTTGTCAGCCAAGTTACCAATATGCTTGACAACGAAATCGGCATCAATCACAACAATATCGTCTTTTGCCTTATCAGAGGCTTCAAAACTGATATCCTCAAGAATACGCTCGAGAATTGTATGCAAGCGTCTTGCGCCAATATTCTCGATTGAGCGATTAATGTGTGTTGTATAATGGGCAATTTTTAAAATCGCATCATCGGTAAATTCAAGCTTTAAATCTTCGGTGCCAATTAAAGCAATATATTGCTTGATCAGTGAATATTCTGGCTCGCACAAAATACGTCTAAAGTCATCTTCGGTTAAGGCCTTAAGCTCGACACGGATTGGCAATCGCCCTTGAAGCTCAGGTAATAAATCGGAAGGCTTTGATAAATGAAACGCACCGCCTGCAATAAACAAAATATGATCGGTTTTAACCATACCATGCTTGGTATTGACAGTTGTCCCCTCGATTAACGGCAGTAAATCACGCTGTACCCCTTCACGAGACACATCGCCGCCCTTGCCCTCAGAGCGACCGCATACCTTATCGATCTCATCAAGGAACACGATACCAGAGTTTTCAACGGCATAGATTGCTTGTTGTTTAATTTTATCTTCATCAAGAAGGTTATCAGACTCTTCCTCGATTAAAATATCATAGCTTTCTTTGACGCTTGTGCGTTTTTGCTTTTTACGCCCACCGAATGACTTACCAAGCATATCGCCGATTGATACCATCGAAATAGATGCGCCGCCCATTCCAGGAATATCAAGCCCTGAATTGCTTTCGGATTCACGCACTTCAATGTCAATTTCTTTGTCACTGAGTTCGCCGTCATGGAGCTTTTTACGAAATGTCTCACGGGTTACGGCTGAAGCATTCTCGCCAACAAGCGCATCAAGAACACGTTCTTCGGCGGCTTGCATGGCCTTTTCTTTAACTTCTTTACGACCCTGAATACGGGCATCATTTAAGGCAACATCAACCAAATCACGGATAATTTGCTCAACGTCACGCCCAACATACCCGACTTCGGTAAATTTTGTGGCTTCGACTTTAACAAAAGGCGCAGAGGATAATTTTGCAAGACGACGTGCAATTTCGGTTTTACCCACACCAGTTGGGCCGATCATAAGGATATTTTTTGGTAAAATTTCCTCACGCATTGCACCTTCTATTTGTTGACGACGCCAACGGTTACGCAGAGCAATCGCAACGGCACGTTTAGCATCAGCTTGACCGATAATATACCGATCAAGTTCGCTTACAATTTCTTTTGGCGTTAAATGTGTCATGTTGATTTTTCCGCAGTTTCCAAAGTTTCAAATAAAGCATTCTCGTTCGTATATACACAAATATCAGCAGCAATTTTCATGGAACATTGTGCAATATCAAGGGCTGTTTTGTCTGTATTATGAAACAAAGCCTTGCCTGCTGATAACGCATAGTGACCACCTGAACCGATACCAATTAAGCCATGCTCGGGCTCTAATACATCGCCCTGCCCTGTAATAACCAAGGAACAGCTTTCATCGACGACGGCAAGCATTGCTTCAAGACGACGCAAATATTTATCCGAACGCCAATCTTTGGCAAGCTCAACGGCGGAACGCAATAAATGACCACCATGTTTTTCAAGCTTACCCTCAAGACGCTCAAGAAGTGTAAAAGCGTCAGCGGTTGATCCTGCAAAACCTGCCAGCACTTGACCATTTTGAATACGGCGTATTTTTTTTGCATTTGGCTTAATAACGGTGGGGCCTAGGGAAACTTGACCGTCGCCAGCCATAACGACTTGATTGCCACGTCGGACAGAGAAAATTGTTGTTCCATGCCAACCGACAAGATCATTAGGATTGTGTGATGTCATTTAGGTTACTCTTTTTATTTTTTGTATTACCTGATAATTAATCATCATTGGGGCACATTACAAGGGGCATTAAGATTTTTTATAGACTTTATTTATAAAGCCACTTCCTATATAGTGTCGTTAACTGAATAACATGTCAGAATATTCCTCAAAATATTCCTAAGGATTTTTTATGAACCGTATTGCAACAACCGAGCGTTCGACTGCTGAAACATCAATCACCGCAACCATTAAAATTGATGGCACTGGAAGATATAATATTAAAACTGAAATTGGTTTTTTCGATCACATGCTTGAGCAGCTTTCAAAACATTCAGGTATGGATATTGAACTGGTGACCAAAGGCGATATTCACATTGATTTTCACCATAGCGTCGAAGATACAGGCATTGTCCTTGGCAAGGCATTTGCCAAAGCACTGGGCGACTGCAAAGGAATTTATCGTTATGCCCATAGTTACATTCCAATGGATGAAACCTTGACCCGTGTGGCACTGGATATTTCAAAGCGACCCTTTTTGGTTTGGAAAGTTAAGTTTGATCGGGATAAAATTGGGGATTTTGATACTGAATTATTCCAAGAATTTTTCCGTGCCTTTGCCTTTGCAGCAGGTCTTACGCTGCATGTTGAAAATCTTTATGGTGAAAATAATCATCATATTGCCGAAAGCTGCTTTAAGGGACTTGCGAAGGCTTTGAAGTTTGCAGTTAAAATTGATGCATCACAAGCAAACATTATTCCATCAACAAAAAATATGCTGTAATTTTTTATTATTTTATAGTAGATTAAGTTGAAATTTACCCAAACTTAATCCACTATATTTAAGAATTTATGATTTTTTATTTTTGGACAATAAAAATAAATCAACCAATCTATCAAGGGCATCTTTAAGGATAATTTTCGCTTTTCCGCGTCCTATTTTATGTTTTTTTTCAACAGCAGATAAAGAAAAATTTTTAATCACAATATCTGCCGTAAGTTCGGCATCTTTTCCCAACGTTTCCAGCGAGTGATGCAATATTTTACGCACATTCCCCATTAATGATGTATGTGTTTTTAAATGCCCCTTATCCACATAATCATCCCAGCGTGAAAGGCGATAATTGGCGATCATTTTTTCACATAAACCAGCAAACTTGTCAGCAGCATTTTGATTTTCAAGTGTTAAAAAAGGCTTTCCTGTCGCTTTGTTCAAATGATGACACAGCCAGTCAATCGTTGAGTTTTTACGGTATTTTAAAAGATGGGATACATGATGATCCATAACAATCTCCTTGTTGTATTATATTATATTTTTAATACAAATACATATAGCCACAAAGTACACTACATAAAATAAATAACATAACTTATTATAATATAGCAAGGATAAAATTAATTATTATTATAAATATAAAAATAAATAAACTGCCATGCCAATCATTAATAAAGCACCAAAAAAATTAATATACGACAAGGCACGCCCC
>JBLHTX010000114.1:0-4876 GCA_047627635.1 Alphaproteobacteria bacterium
TGTTTTATTTGCCGAAGCTGGTCTTCAGGTGCATGGTTACGATATTAATGATAATATTATTGATAAGGTAAGCCAAGGGATTCCTCATTTTAATGAACCTGATCTTGATGTTTTGCTGAAAAAAAACTGTCAAAATGGTTTATTTACTGCTTCAAATACAATTATTCCATCCGATGCTTATATTATTGCTGTACCAACACCTATTTCGTCGGATAAAAAACCTGATTTATCTTATGTCGTACAAGCTGTTGAAAGTATTTCTGATCTTTTAAAGCCCGATGATTTAGTGATTATTGAATCAACCGTACCAATTGGTGCTTGCGATCAAATGGCTCATTTAATCCATAATCTACGCCCTGATTTACGCCCTGCAGGGGTGTTTGACGATCAAGTTAACATTCATATTGCCCATTGCCCTGAGCGTGTTTTACCAGGGAAAATTATCCATGAATTAATTCATAATGATCGAATTATTGGCGGCATTACCCGACGCTGCACACAAAAAGCTATTAATCTGTATCAATTTGCTATCAAAGGGAATTGCCATGCAACCTATGCGAATATTGCTGAAACTGTAAAATTGACCGAAAATGCTTTTCGTGATGTCAATATTGCATTCGCCAATGAGCTCTCTATGATGTGTGATAAAAATTCTGTTAATGTCCGTGATGTTATTTATTTTGCTAATAAACATCCACGTGTTAATATTTTATCACCTGGCCCTGGTGTTGGCGGACATTGTATTGCTGTCGATCCATGGTTTTTGATTGCCAGTGATCCAGAAAATGCTAAATTAATGCGTACTGCCCGAGAAGTGAATGATGCAAAACCGCATCATATTGTTGAAAAAATTATCAAGACAGCATCACGCATTAAAAACCCTGTTATTCAATGCCTTGGCTTAACCTATAAGGCTGATGTTGACGATATTCGTGAGAGCCCATCTCTTGAAATTGTAAAAAGTTTAATTGATAAAAAAGTAGGTAATTTACTTGTTTCTGATCCCTTATTAACAACACTCCCCAAAATGCTTGAGGCAGAAAATGTAACCTTCATTGATTTTGAGGCAGGTATTAAAAAAGCCGATATTATTGTGTTATTGACCGATCATTCAGTATTTAAAAATGTTGATCGTATGCAAATTATGCAAAAAATTGTGATCGATACACGTGGGTTATGGACTTAACATTTTTTCTTTTAATTTCAAATATTATGTAGTAGACAATATTAATGTCACATCACACCCTTAAAACACGATTATTACACTCAATTATCGCACTGTTAATTATTGTGCAATTAGCAACAATTTTCTTCATTGATAATCAATTTTTTAGTAAATCAATAAGCACTAATTTATTTGCAATCCATAAATATAGCGGCATAACCAGCTTTGTTATATTGTTTTTGTTTTGGGTTACGCTTTTTAAACGCCATCAAGGCACATCGGTGCAAAAACTATTTCCGTGGTTTTCACTCTCAGCCTTAAAAAACTTTAAGGATGCTTTTACCCAATCATTAAGCCTCGCTTGGCAACGTAAAATGCCCAATCATGCCATCACGTCACCATTATCGAGTGCCTTTCACGGGCTTGGCATTATCATTATGTCTATCATGGCGACAACTGGTGTTTTTCGATTTATTGTCTATGAATATGCGATTACTAAAACCCCTTTAGTTGAGTTTATTCGTAGCTTGCATCATGTTTTTGGGGATTATGCGTGGATATATCTTGGTATTCATGCGGCAATGGCACTTATTAATCATATTACACGCACACAAAAACTATCGGATATGTGGTCATTTAAAAAGTAAGAGATTTAAAAGATTGCAATAACTTAAATAAACTATTTTAAATATCAACCTATATAGACCATTTTATGCAATCCAATTTTGCCTTTATTGGTGGTCATTGATACTGAAAAAGCGTCATTGATGAAAACTGCTGATGTACTCCCGTTTTTGAAAAAGAAAACCATTAAATGGGGCAAATATGCCAGTCAATTCACCAAATAAGCCATAAAAAACAGCGATATTATTTAAAATTTTCATCACAATTTATAAGATACAAAAGAGTTGACGCTGTCATGTGAAAAACATATGAGGCAATGTGCGGTTCAATCGTTATTTTATGATTTCCTTGACCATGTGCCGTTTTATTGCGGTATGTTGGCACTGAACTTTGTAATAAACCAATTAAATGATTTAAAGAATTATCTTCAAAAGAGTGTAAAAAGTCATTATTTTTTAATATATCAATTAATTTGGAACAGGGGGCATTTTTATCAAAGCCAAAGTTACGTTTATCACAAATAATTTTTAGTGTACTTTCAATAGATTTCAGGCAATTTACTAATGCAGAATCGTATTTCTTATGGCGGTAGTCTTTGTGGGCGGTTAAAAACTCATCTAAAGAGTTTTTAAAATGGGGGTTATTGCTTAAATGTTCTAAGCTCGGTTTGACAATGTCTGAATGAAGAATATTATTATCAATTCGGATGATTTCTTGATTTATATATTCATAACCTAAGCCATTTTCTTTAAAGCGATAATTAATGTCACTGATTGCTTTTTTGATTATATTTTGGGAAGAAAATAGTTCTTTACTGCTTTCTAATACTCTACATAAAAGCTCAATGGCATCTAATACTTTTTCAATATTTTGTTCTTTTTCAATAAAATCAAATAAAAGCACTGTAAATATATCTTGTTCGTATGTTTTTGTACTTGTAAGCCCATATAGCCCATACTCTTTTAATAAACTTTTATACACTAAACAACAGACATTATCTAACTTGGAATGTGAATATTGCCCCAAATCTATATCACGAAACGTTAATATAATTTGTCTTCTGAATTTATCTGAAAATGTATCATAAGTGTAAACATCTATGATTTCACCACGAGCTTTTGCCTGTCTTTTCGAGAATAATTCAATAATCATAAATAACCTTATTTTTTATGTGTATAACAAGTAAATTATATGAAATAAGGGATAATCACAATAATATTTTTGAAGCTTTAAACAGACATTATCGTCATCTACCATGTTGATGAGTAATATGAAAAAAAGTTTTAAGTGTGTTGTTGAGGCCGTTGGTCTATGAGGAAGTCTCTGATTTGAGCATTCAATATCACAATCATTTTACGCATTGTTGCTGTCAATGCAACCATTTTCTTCTTGCCTCTTGCAACCAGTCCATTAAAAAACGCTTTGAGCTTTGGATCATGGGTTTTTGCTGATAATGCCGCCATAAATAACGCACGTTTTATCTGAGAACGCCCTCCTTTTGTGCTTCGATACCCTTGATAAACACCGCTTTCCCTTGGGTGGGGTGCAACACCTGCAAGGGCTGCAATTGCACGCCGCGTTAATGTTCCAAGCTCAGGACATATCGTTAATAAAACACAACTGGTCTGCTCGCCAATACCTTTGAAGCGCATCATAATCTCCTTTTTTTGTCGTAAAAGATGGTTTTGATTAATAATTTCTGCCATTTTTACTTCAATTTCTGCAAGCTCTTGCTTGATAAAAGCACAATGCCTGAGAATTGAAGGTGCCATATCATCATAGGTTGGGTGTTTTAAGCGCTGTTTTTCAGCAACATTGATTACGATCAAATCATCACGTCTTGCTTGTAATTTTTGCAACATAATCATAGCTGTTGAAGGCATTGAGAAAAGGGGTAAAGTTGCATGGCGTTCAGCCCCAAAACGTGCGAGAGCCTCAGCATCTAAGACATCATTTTTGCCATAAACGCGCAAGGAACGCATATAATGAGATGATTTTAGGGTTTGTAAGCGATGCGTTGCTAATTTATTTTGGCATAGATAAAAAAGAAGGTTTTGTTCATATCCACCAGTGGCTTCTAGGGTAATGAAATAGTGTGTAATGGAATGTTCAAGTGTCTTGATGAACTGTGCAAAGCCACTTTTGTTGTTGGAGAATTGTTGTGTGCGTGGTGTGTCAGGTTGATTATAGCAAGCGACTTCGAAAGAATCCTTTGAAATATCGATGCCGATAAAGTATAAATAAGACATGGTTAATTCCTGTATTTAAGATTGTATGCGGGCGTATAAACCCATACTACCATTCAAACGATGGAACGAAATGTGGTAGGTAACCAAAATGACGACGAACTTGTTGATTCTCATTGCGAGCGGTAGCCTACCACACCACATCTTAACACACTTCCAACATACAATTGCGAGTCATTCGTTACAATTGCGAGTAAGCCCAACAGGCTTACGTGACAATCTCAATTTAGATATTTAGAAATAAGAGAGGACTTTTATGAATAAAAAAATACCGCCTGCTATGATTGGGTTATTAGCAAAAATATTACCCGATTATTATACACATAGCGGATTAGAGTGTTTATTTTTATCTGCTTCAGCACCAGAAGATGTACCTGTTGGAAACAAAGAAATTAAGGTTTCTCAATGGTTACGAAACATTAATAATCAATCTAATAATCCATTAGAAATATTGGGTAATATTATTGCAGAATTTATGGACAAAGAGACTAGTGATAGCACTATAAATTTTGAAGATTATCATCATGATCGTAAAAAAGTTATAGACTGCCTTTCTAAAGACGGTTTTTCCTATTTAAGAGGCGGAATTATCACAAAGGGAGCATCAATTCCATCTTTGTCATTAAGGGAAAATATAAAAAATCGTGGACTTAGTTCTATTGAACAAGAAATCAATAGAGCATTAAGTAACGTAGAAAAAGATCCTTTATCCTCCGTTCATAATGCAGGTTCTGTACTTGAAGCAACACTGAAAAATTATCTTGACTACTATCAGCAAAAATATGAAGAAGACAAAGATACATTTTCGTCTTTATGGCAAAAAACAGTGCAACATATCGGC
>JBLHTX010000115.1:0-4862 GCA_047627635.1 Alphaproteobacteria bacterium
GTTAATTCTTCAAGATTTTTAATATCTTCTCCATAAGTAGCTGAAAAAATAAAATCTGCTTTATCACCAGCTATGGCTAAAAGTGAACGTATTAAACCATTAAATCTTTCAAAATCCTCAAGCGTTTGAGGTTTAAAATCATTAATTCTTAATTTTTCTAATATTTTACACAGTTTATTTTGATATAAAGAAAATGCTTCTTGCAGTTTATCAGCTGATTGTAAAACTTGACTTTGATTTTCATTAGACCACTGAGTAAGCCTAATATTTGATAAATATTGAAAACTGTCAACATCTATTTCTTGATAAAGAATCGATAAATTATCAAGGAATTCCATGATATTCATATAATCTTCGGGCGTTTCTATAAGATCTACCCTTGGAAAGTCTTTGTCATTTAAGCGATAGTGATGCTGCCCAGCATATTTTGCTTGTCTACCTACAGCACTCCAAAAACTAAAGCCCGATGAATGCTTTTTATGAAGTTCGGCTGCTAAGTTGTTTAAATCTTGTTTTAACTTTTCTAACGCTTCGGCCGACTTTTCTCTTTGATTGGATACCGCCTTCCCATCACCACGCCATGCTTCTGATAGCTGCGCCAGTATTTCTTTTTTATTTGCTTTATTGGAATGTAATTCAAGACAAAAACGTCCTAATCCCTTATCAACAAGTCTTTTATAAACAACATCAAGCGCAGCCATTTTTTCTGAAACAAATAATACACGCTTCCCTAAAGCTAAATTATGTGCAATCATATTTGCAATTGTTTGTGATTTTCCTGTTCCAGGGGGGCCTTCTAATACAAAATCACCATCTTGACCAGAAGCATGTACTGCAACAATTTGCGAGCCATCGGCTTCAAGGGGCATAAAAAGGTCACCTGCTTTTATTTTTTCATCGCTCGAGGAAACGTTCAGTATATGTGCAGATCCAGCATAAGCTTCTTTGGGCGTTTCAATAAGATGCTTTACAAAACTATTCTTTTTTAAAATTTCAGTACGCTCTGACAAATCTTTCCACATAAGATATTTGGCAAAAGAAAAAATACCCAATACGCTTTCATTACTCACCTCAAAGCCTTTAATATCTTTAATTGCTTCTTTAACAATATTTAAAATAAGATCAATGTTAAGTCCTGAATGATCGGCGGGGAGTTCGCCATGTAGCTCAGGAATTTCTAATTCAAAATCTCTGCGTAAAAATTCTAATAAAGTCATATTAAACACAGGGTCATCTTCATGTTTTTTCAATTTAACCTCAGAAGCGGCACTTTTACGTTCAGAAGTAATTGGTAACAAAATAAGCGGTGCTTTATATATTTTGTCTTCTTTTTCTGACTGTTTCCATTTCAAGATACCAATGCCAAGAAACAATGTATTGGTTCCTCCCTCCTGCATATCATTTTTAGCAGTCCGATAAATATCTGTCATTGCAGATTTAAGTTCTTTCTCGGATAAATGTGCAATAATTTCGTTACGCTCTAAAGCATCATTAATATAATGATCTGCCAATCCAGTACCATTTTGCTGAGCATATAGTTCCTCATCACGATTTGCTTGTTGCTCGGGCTTAGGCTTGACATGTATAAGCTTTCCACCTGCTAACTTATCTTCTAAAATGCCAATATTTCCGCATGAAATAAATATAGAGGTTTTAGACGGCTTTACATTCAATAACCGATTGCGTTTTGTTAAATCAAGGAGCTTTCTTTTCCAGCTTGTAATACGATTATTTTCGCTTTCTTCTTCATTTTTATCAATAATATGTGTACTATTGGATGGCATTGATGGTGCTGTTTCTACTGCAAGATTAATCTCATGTTGCTCATGACCATCAATATCATGTATTGTCGTTATTGATGCGAGTGGTTTGATACCATACGAACGTGAACGCTTTACATCAAATATATGTCTGAATTTTTGCTCATTTTCTTCCTTGATTTGATCCTTTGCATGATCGATTGATTTTTTAAATGTGACTGGTGGATAGTTTGTTACTAAGGTTGTTTCAAAAACCAACAGCTCGTTTAAATCAACATATTTTCTAACTTGCACAACATCATGACATATAACATCAGGAAAATTATGCGAATGAAGCCATACACCACAAAAAGCATGTCCTTCAGTAAAGATAACAACAGAATTTAAGCCAGCCTGTTCCAAGGCTGCTGTAAATAAAACAACACTATCTAGGCATGTTGCAAACCCACTATCGAGAATATGAGAGGGCGTTCTTATTTTTTGTCCAACCTCTTCAAAACCTGCTGGCGGTTCTGCATACGCAATTCCGCATGATGAGATTGCAACCCATAAAGCAGATGCAATTTCCCATACACGTTCTCGAGAATTTCCTTGGTAGCCCTCTATGGAATGGTTTTTGCCAGATTTTTTTAAGCTATCAGAGGCCATTTTAAGCACTTTTTCGACAGCCGGGTCGTTAGGCATAATGAAGGCCGATAACAAATGGTCATTATATGTATTGCCACCCCATTCATTTTTAGCTAATGCACGCATGGGCACTTCAAGTACAGACAATATTTCATGGTCTTTTTTTAAAGTAAGGCATAGATTAAGTTTAATACTTTCTGTTAAGTTAGCAAGGCGTGTAATTTCAGGGGAGATCAATCTATCTTTGATATTTTGCATTGATTTTTCTGCTATTTTATCAATAACCCATCTTTTAGATGGAATAATTTCAGGGGTACAGGAAAGTTCAAGCTCTAAATCTTCTAAATCATGATCGCTGTTATTGTGAATTGCAATAGATTTAATGAGGGCAATATCATTTTGAATAGAGGCATAACTAATTTGTGTGGCAATATCGGCTTCAATGATAATTTTTTGTGTTGTATTATCATCAAAACCTAGGTCTTCTTGTAAATCTGTCATGACATTACCATTTTTTAATTTGCTATTATTTTAATTCGTCAGAAAGTAAAAATTTGAATCTTGCTATTAGCATAATTTTCTACTATTTTCTCAATTTAGAATATTAATGCAAAGCGTACAATCAAAAAATGAACAATGATGAAATACTGACTATAAGTGAATTATGTGCTTATCTAAAGCTCGCAGAAAAAACAGCTTATCGCTTGGTTTCAGAAGGCAAAATACCTGGCTTTAAAGTTGGTGGGTCATGGCGCTTCCGTAAATTGGAAATTGATCGTTGGATTGAAAAGCAGGAAAAGCAAAATGTCATCAATTAATCAAAACCCCGAACAAATTGCCCGAGATCAGATTGATGCCCTGCTTAATTCTGCGGGATGGACAGTTCAGAGTAAAAAGAAAATTGATTTTAATGCATCGCTTGGTGTTGCCGTGCGTGAATATCAAACGGATGTTGGCCCTGCAGATTATGTTTTATTCGTCGATAAAAAAGCCGTTGGTATTATTGAAGCCAAAGCAAAAGATAAAGGACAAAATATCACCACTGTTGAGGAGCAATCATCTGGGTATGCAGAAGCAAAGCTAAAATGGATTAACAACCAAGAGCCATTGCCTTATATTTATGAAAGCACAGGTGTAATTACACGTTTTACGAATTTAAAAGACCCAAAGCCACGATCAAGGGAAGTGTTTAATTTTCATAGACCTGAAACCTTACAAGAATGGTCAAAACAGGAAAACACATTGCGTGGGCATTTTCAGTCAATGCCTGAATTAAATATTGATGGCCTTAGAGATTGCCAAATTACAGCCATTACTAACCTTGAAGAGTCCCTAAAAAAAGATAAGCCCCGTGCCCTTGTGCAAATGGCAACAGGATCGGGGAAAACTTTTACGGCCATTTCATCGGTGTATCGTCTTTTAAAACATGCAAAGGCAAAGCGTATTTTGTTCTTAGTTGATACCAGAAATTTAGGGGAACAGGCCGAGCAAGAATTCTTATCTTTTATGCCCAATGATGATAATCGTAAATTTACCGAATTATATAATGTACGGCGTTTATCCTCGTCTTATGTACCGAGTGATGCACAAGTTTGTATCAGCACCATTCGATTTTAAAGGGTGAAGAATTAGACGATTCCATTGATCAACTGAATCCAGCAGAGCAATTAACAAAGCCAAAACACGCTTTGCCTGTTGTTTATAACGAGAAAATAACACCTGAATTTTTTGATTTTATTATCATTGATGAATGTCATAGGTCAATTTACAATTCATGGCGACAAGTTTTAGAATATTTCGACAGTTACCTTATTGGTTTAACGGCTACACCTGATAACAGAACATATGGATTTTTTCGTAAAAATATTGTCAGTGAATATAATCATGAAAAAGCGGTTGCGGATGGTGTTAATGTTGGGAACGAAATTTTTATAATTGAGACAGAACGCACAAAAACAGGGGCAACGCTTAAGGCCAAGCAATCTGTTGAAAAAAGAGAACGCTTGACCCGTCAAAGGCGATGGGAAACACAAGACGAAGATGAAGCCTATTCTGCAACACAACTTGACAGAAAAGTTGTGAACCCCGATCAAATACGCACGATTATTGGGACATTCAAAGAAAGCCTACCTGAAATATTTCCCAATCGAACAGAAGTTCCGAAAACATTAATTTTTGCCAAAACCGACAGTCATGCCGATGATATTATTCAAATTGTCCGTGAGGAATTTGGTGAAAGCAATGCGTTTTGTAAGAAAATAACCTATAAAGCCGAGGAAGATCCCAAATCAACCTTGGCACAGTTTCGCAATGATTATAATCCACGCATTGCCGTAACCGTTGATATGATTGCAACAGATGACGATTATAACGTTCGTAGAGCTCTAGCACGTAATCGGAAGGTCTCAGATGCAGCTATGAACACGCTTTCAACAGATAACAATCCTTTAGTTCGTACCACTCTAGCACGGAATC
>JBLHTX010000116.1:0-4669 GCA_047627635.1 Alphaproteobacteria bacterium
CATGGGATTTACCTGAATGTTTTGCATGGGTACAAAAAAGCGGCAATATTGATACGCACGAACTTCTAAAAACATTTAATTGCGGCATTGGTATGGTGCTTGTTATTGATTCTTTAAACTTTGATGGAATCCAAGAAATGCTCACCCTTATGCATCAACCATTTTATAATATAGGGACATTAAAGCCTAGTCTATCTGATAAATCTGATGTGGCTTATATTGGGCAATTAGGGTATTTATAGGGCTATGAAAAAAAATATTGCAATTTTAATCTCTGGCACAGGCTCTAATATGGAGGTCTTAATTAAGGCAACTCAAGGTGACGGGGATTCATTGGCACATATTGCGTGTGTTATTAGTGATAAAGTTGATGCAAAGGGCTTGTTGACGGCACAAGAATTAGGGATTAAAACTTATTTTATTGATCCCTCAGGCTATGAATCAAAACAAGCCTATGAGGCTATTTTGCATCAAACATTTTTAAAACATCACATTGATTTTATCTGCCTCGCAGGCTTTATGCGCTTAATGTCAGCTTATTTATGCGATTTATGGCAGCATAAAATGATAAATATTCATCCATCTTTATTGCCAGCCTTTAAAGGCTTGGACACGTATCAAAAGGCAATTGAAGCGGGGGTAAAATTTTCGGGTTGCACTGTGCATTATGTATCTGAGAAAATGGATTCAGGAAAAATTATTGCCCAAGCAGTTGTGCCAGTGCTCTGGAATGATACGCCCAATATGCTCGCAAAGCGTATTTTAAGTGCTGAGCATAAACTTTATCCATTAACATTAAAAGCATTATGCAATGAAGAATTATACAATCAAACGCTTTCATTTTATCAAGCAGTTTAAAGGAATTATATGACAAACACCGTCATGGAAAATAACAAAGAGAAGCCTAAAAACGAAGAATCCCCCTCTAAAAAGCCAGCAATGGGTGCTTATTTACGTTCTGTGCGTTTGAAAAAAGGATTATCAGAAGATGATGTGCATCAAAAGCTTAAAATAAAAGCACGCATTATTAAGGCTATTGAAAATCAACATTACACAATATTACCCGATACTGTAACAGTTTCAGCGCTTGTAAGGCAATATGCACATTTTTTAGGGCTTGATCCGACCGAGATTGGGCATCTTTATAAGCAAGAGATGCAGGGAACGGATCAAAAAATAGAAGTTGTTTTTCCAGATAAATTACCTTCTTCTTTTCGACCTTTTAAAAATGCAATATTTTTAACGCTTTTCATGATTATCGCTTATTTTGGCTGGCAATTTATCAATAATATTGATGATATTTTACCAGAAATTACACCTATTTCCGATATGATTACCAATGTAAGTGCCTTTGATGATGCTGATATGAGTGATGAAGCATTAAGCATGCAAAATGATATTGCTACGCTAGAGATTATCCCTAATTTACACTTTAAGATTTTGGCTGCTTATGATGTTTTTTTAAAATCTAATGGTGGTGATAGTTGGATTGAAGTTAAAAGTAATGCAAATCGGCGTGTTATTTATTCAGCCATTTTAAAAGATGGTCAAAGTTATAAAATCCCTAGCAATATTAATGATTTACGTCTTAAGGCAGGCAATTCAGCACCTTTAAGCATCGAAGTAAATGGTAAAAAATTAGGCTTATTACCTAAAAACAGTCGTGTTCTGCGTAACTTTAATATTGATCATGCATTTTTAATAGATTATTACAATAAAATGCAATAAATTTTGTCGCACGAAATATTTTCTATACATTTAATACAAGGTTCTTTATGTCTGCTGTACGCCCCTATCGCATGATACATCGTCGTAAAAGTCGGGTAATTTCTGTCGGATCTGTCAAGGTTGGTGGCGATCATCCCATTTCTGTGCAATCTATGACGAACAGTTTGACAACCGATATTGCGGGCACTGTCGCACAAATTAAAGCCCTTGAGGCAGTTGGTGCCGATATTGTGCGTGTGTCTTGTCCTGATGTTGAATCGACGGCGGCATTATCATCGATTGTAAAACAAGTATCTGTGCCTATTGTTGCTGATATTCATTTTCATTATAAACGTGCCATTGAAGCCGCCAAGGCAGGGGCAGCCTGTTTACGGATTAATCCTGGTAATATTGGCTCGTCCGCAAGGGTCAAAGACGTTATTCAAGCGGCCAAAGATTATGGCTGTTCTATTCGTATTGGCGTGAATGCAGGCTCACTTGAAAAAGAACTTCTTGAAAAATATGGCGAACCCTGTCCCGAAGCTATGGTTGAAAGTGCCTTGAACCATTTAAAAATACTTGAAGATAATGATTTTTTTGAAACAAAAATTTCCGTCAAAGCATCTGATATATTCCTTGCAGCCTCGGCATATCATGGCCTTGCCGAGGCGTGCGATTATCCTTTGCATTTAGGCATAACCGAGGCAGGTGGTTTGCGTGTTGGTACTATTAAAAGTGCAATTGGCATGGGCTCGTTATTATGGGCAGGCATTGGCGATACAATCCGTGTATCTTTGTCGGCTGATCCTGTTGAAGAAATCAAAGTTGGTTTTGACTTATTGAAGTCGCTTGGATTACGCCATCGAGGCGTTAATATTATTTCATGCCCTTCATGTGCGCGTCAAGGCTTCGATGTTATTAAAACGGTTGAGATTCTTGAAAAACGCCTCAATCACATCACAACCCCCATGAGCCTGTCGGTAATTGGGTGCGTTGTCAATGGGCCAGGGGAAGCCAAAGAAACCGATATTGGGTTTACTGGTGGTGGTGCACAAAGCGGTATGGTTTATATTAATGGCTTAACGGATCATAAAATTCATAACGACCAAATTGTTGATCATTTGGTAAAATTAGTCGAAGAAAAAGCACAACAGATTGAAGAATCACGTGCAATCTTATCAAATGCATAGGCTTTTTAGTTATCGGCGATGTCCCTATGCGATGCGTGCACGAATGGCGTTAAAACAAGCATTAATTGCGTGTGATATTGTTGAAATCTCCCTACGGGATAAACCACTCGAGATGCTTGCAATATCCCCTAAAGGCACTGTGCCAGTATTATGCCTTAGTGACGGCAGTGTTATTGATGAAAGTCGTAACATTATGGATTGGGCCTTAAATCAGTCTGACCCAGATAATTGGTTGGGGCATGATATATCTTTGATTAACGATAATGATAGCTGGTTTAAACATACCCTAGATCGTTATAAATATCCAGCACGTTATCCCCAAGAAGATTGTACTGGGGCGCAAGAAACTGTACTGAAATTTCTGACTTTATTAAATGATCGCCTTGCTGAAACACAATTTTTATCGCAAGATTTTGTAACATTAAGTGATATTGCAATTTTTCCTTTTATACGCCAAGCCATTAATACGGATAAGGATTGGTTTTCATCGCTGTCATTATCTAATGTTCAAAGATGGCTTGATTATTGTTTGAATATGCCAATTTTTACATATATAATGAATAAAAACTTAACAAATATTTAATATATTTAAAATTTATATATATTTTTACGTTTTTTTATGATATATTACCCTTAGTAAAATATTTAAGTGGTGTGTGTATGTCAAATATCTCAAAAAACAATCCCGTTAATCTTGCTCCAAGCGGACAATCAAAAACAATCAAAGTTAGCCCACAAATTGTGCTTCAATCAGGTATTACAAAAAATGAAGCTGTAAGCTTGTTCTTTAAAAATACTGAGAATTGCTTTAATAAAGCAAAAGAAGCTGATATATCTGAGGCAAAAAATGCCGATTATATCCCGCAGCTTAGTCTTGGCAATAAGGATATTTTCAACGTCGGTGCCGCAATTATTAAAGATGGTAAGGTTGTGCAAAAAAATCTTTCTGCTGACATCTCTAGGGGCGATGAAGGGAATGTAAGTTATGAAGCTACAATTCAATCATGTAGCAAAATGTTCACCCACTTATTTGCCTCCGAGCATTCGCCCGAGCTAGCAAAGCAAATTACAGGAGATTGCGGTACTTCACTCGCCTTTAATGCGATTATGAATTACAAGGAAGCGTTACTTGATCCGTTAATCGTACTTTCAGATAAGGAAACAAAATCGTTACCTGCTGAGCAAAAGCAAAATCATCCAATTAATATTATGCTTAAAGATTTACGAGAAACTAGAACAAATAAAGAATTTTCTGTTAAACTTGCCGATAAAGTTAAAGAACTCCCTGATACAGGTAAAACTGACCTCATTAAATTCAAAGATGCTTTGAATAAAATCTTAACTGATTATACAAAATTTGCTAAATCGAGTCCAGATACGAATATTAATGCGGCTTTAAATCCATCGGGTAATTATGGTGCAATTTTATCGGTTTATACAATGTTCGAGCCATCGCAGCGGATCCCAACACCCGAAGTAGATTTACGTAATCCATTATCGCCTGAATTTAAAGAAGCGATTGCACAAATTAAACCGCATATTTTAAAGATTGAAACTCTTAAAGATCATATTCGTGAAGAATTATCCAAAGGCGATCAAAAAAAGATTGGTAATTATAATAACGAGATAACGCAATTACAAAAAAATATCAAAGAATTACGCAATGAAGATATTGGTGATGGCCGCACCCGTAATCAAGTTATTGAAGAAACAGGTCAAATGCTTGCCAAGCCCTTTAATGATTTTGTTGTAAAATTAGCCCAAAAAAGCCC
>JBLHTX010000117.1:0-4597 GCA_047627635.1 Alphaproteobacteria bacterium
AAAAATGTTGCCTTTTGTAAGTAACCCTCACAATAGAATTAATCGAATTTACAAAAATTGATCTTTTCTTGTCTTATTTTTATACGTCGTCCTGCTCGGTAAAGTTAGGCGACGATCATTGCAAGGTGGATGCATCAGCTTTTACCATCTCAAGCACTATAACTGAGGTTATTGATCACCAGACATTTAAAGCATCAACCTTAACCCAAGAAGCAGGCTATTTTACAGTTGGAGAAGTGATTTGGACATCTGGCAATAATCAAAACAGACGGATGGAGGTCAAGGATTTTGCACTTGAACAAGTGACTTTAGTTTTGCCAATGGGCAGTGATATCGCTGTCGGGGATAGTTTCGATATTATTGCTGGCTATGACAAGACCGCTTCCATCTGTTCAGGACGGTTTAATAATATCATCAATTTTACAGGCTTCCCCGACATTCCAGGCACAGATAAATTACTGAGCACAGCAGGCACAATGGTGCGTGAGAGCAGGAATTGATTTAATGTTCTCCACGCAACGTATCGAGTACAATCTCAGGGTGATGTGATATTACATTAAGTAACACACGTGCAGCACCTTCGGGTTTACGCTTATTATTCTCCCAATTTTGAATGGCACGCACGCTGAACCCAAATTGAGCAAACTCTTCTTGTGTTAATCCCAGCTTAGAGCGTATTGCTTTTACATCAACCGTTTCAGGGATTTTAGGAAGTGTATATTTTTTAACACCATGGTGCTCTGTTAAATCGCCACGCTTATAGGCAACAGCCTCTTTTAGACCTTGTAGAATATCATCACCAAGTTCAGACATATCATTGCTCCTTTAATTGTTTGATAAAATTACGCATTGCTTTTTTCTGATCTTCTGTCAAATCTTCTTGCTTTTTTTTAGGGTAAGCAGTTAGCATTAAAATTTCAGATTCCGACACATGATAATAATAAATAACACGAGAACCACCGCTTTTACCTTTATTACCCAAAGCAAAACGCATTTTTCTAATACCAGACGTACCTTGTATTATATCGCCTTGTTCAGGGCTTTGTATCAAAGATGTATAAAGCTTCTCTTTGTCATTTTCAGAAAAGAGCTTTTTTACAGCTTTAGAAAAAGTTGGTAACTCAACAATCGTAATCATAGTTTATACTAACCCAATGAGTGGGTAAAAGTCAAGTAAAAACCACCCAATGAGTGTATTTTATGCAAAGCGTACCAACGCATAGTCATTGCGGTGCATTCCCCGAGTGCTGCCAGCAATAAATCATAGGGGGACGGTCCTGTATTGCCGCCACCAAATGATTCGGGTTCGTCGCTCACCTCTTCCCCAAAGAGGGAGGGCTTTTAAAGGAAATAAGGTAGTTTAGGGATCATTGATCAAAATAAGCGAGAATACTATTTAACGTAGAACAAACGAGAATACATGCCTAAAAAGCGATGCGTTTTGATAAAATAATGATTTAAAGCTTAGATTTGTGAAGCTAGAAATGCGATAATTTGACGGCGAATTTCTAGCTGATTATCTGGAGAGATATTAAATTTTTCTCCTAAAATATGGTAATCCTCAGGCTTTAATGACACGGTTAACCTTGGACGTTTAGGGGGGGAGTAGGATAGCCCCAATATTTTCCTAATTTGATCGGATGGATTGAGGTTGTTATGCGCGGCTTCAAGCTTGATTTTTGTCGCAATTTCTTGCTCTAATTCAAAGGCAAGTTGTATTGCCTTTAAAGAATTTTCTTTTTCAGGCTTTTGCCATTTCTCAGGTATTTTATGATGATTTTCTTGTGCCATATTACTAGAAAAAAATCCAATAAAATAATAATACAATTAAGGCAATTGTTGATAATACAGATGCATATAAAGGCATTGGCAAACGTAGATATATTCTGGCAAGGTGGTATAAAAAATTACTCATTAGATTGCTTTACATCCCCAGGCCACATTTCACAAATTACTGAAATATCTAAATAAATCGTTGCGCTCACTTCGGTATCACCATCTTCATAGACTTCGATCTCGATGGCGTATGCTTCGTTATCATCCTCAAGAAGGTAGTAATCTAGGGCTGATGCTTCATCGGCATATTGTGGTATGGATTTATCGCGATAATCTCCATCATGATAATAGCCTTTGGCGCAATCTTCTTCTTCTGTATAAAGCGGAGCCGTCCATTCGACCAAGTGATCACTGACCTTGAGGCGTTGAAGTTCGGTTCCTGTGCCCTCTTCAAAAACTTCTGCAAATGCGTCTTCATTGAAAAGCGTTTTGACATCGCCGCGTGATAATTTTTTTGAGACACATAAATATTCCTCGCCATCTTCGGTATATGTTGACAGCCAAAAATTATTACCTTTCTCGCCCTTTAACGTGAGGCAATAGCTCTTTTCATTTGAAAAATCATAACTATTGACGGCAACAACTTCAAAGCGTTGATTGGATAAATCTTGTTGATCAAGAAATCCAAATTTAACAATATCCCCCTTACGCAACTGCTCTGGATGGTCCAGAGCAGAACGTGTATCTTGTGGTGTATCATTTCCAAAAAGTTTCTTTAGAAACTGCATAATACCCCTCTATGATGCTTGTTTTTTAAGTCTAGCAAGAATATCATTTGCATTGCTGGCAGTTTCACCAATACCTGCCTCACGCAGCTTATCATCTAAGGCTGAGCCACTCCATTCACCCTGTAATTCTTCACCAGCCGTCAGCCGATCCTCAAGATCTTCTTGACGCTTTTGAATACGATCCAAGGAATCTTTGGCTGATAAAAGCTTTGATCCACTACTGGCATAATTATCTGAAATTGTTTGTGTTGCTTTTTGCACACTATCGGTTGTTTTGACCATTACCAATTGACGCTTCATATCGGATAAAGATTTTTCTGTCTTTTTAATCATGCCTTTAAGGCGTTTTGCATGTGCAGAAAAACTATCAAGTGCTTTGGTTTGTACGGTAATTTCTGACTGAAATTCAGAGATTTTTTCAGCAACTTCAAGCGCCAAAGTTTCATCTGATTTTTCCAAAGCCTGCCGTGCATAATTTTCATGCTTAATGACGTTGCGATTAAGATCTTCAACTTTACGACCCGTTTGCATTTCTTTTGCCATGACCTCGGTTAGATCTTTTTTGGCTTGTAGTAAATGTGCTTCGGCATCTTTAACTTCTTGTTCAAAAATACGAATACCATTGGCATCAACAATCGATTCACCAACTTCACGCGCACCGCCACGGATAGCATCAATAATTTTTTTAAATAATCCCATAATTCACTCCTGTTAAAGTATTTATTTTATCAATGATGTAGAATTCTATTTCAGATATTCTCTCATTGTTTTAATGGCCTCAAGTGTATTGTCACTGAGGGTAATAATTTCATGCACAATGTCATCAAGCGTTGATGTTGTTGATAATGCACCAAAAATTACATATTGATCCCGAATTTTACCAAAAGACGATAAAGGCATTGGGATATTCATTGTAATCATTGCACTGTGCATATTATCATTTGCACTTTCCAAAATTTCATTTTCTTTGAATAAATAGGAAATACATAAAATCTCGGTTGAAGCATTGGATAAAAAGATTGGCAGTTCTTCACGACCTTCAATAGAAACTTTTAAGACTTCAATTTCACCCGGAATAGACTGGATATCGAATATAAAGCCATCAATGCCTTCTTGTCCTTTTTCAATAAGTTGGCTACCTAGCTTTGCAACATCTACCATTGGTTTTCCTTTTTGCTTTCATTATTGTTATACTACAATTGACATAATATGTCAAGACATATTATGTCAATATCTCTAAAAATCTTTATGCATCTTATTATCATTCATCCATGCCTCTTGATGTAATAAATACATGAGATGCGTTCCGAGACGATTTGGTTCAAGATGTTCTTCAATCATAAAAAAATTATTACTAAAAATAAAAGAGGCTAAAATTAATTCTTGCGTTGCCCAAGCATTTTTTGGTAATGATTTTTCTGATTTGCGAATACGTGTTTTTGCCGAAGCACCAAATTTTGTTGCAATGGTCCAGCCCCATTGACCAAAGCTGGGGACATTTTGATGATAACGCTCGACATGGTCAAATCCTGCTGCTTTCATGCTTACGCCAACCGTTAAAAAAGCACGCTTAGCATGATAAGGCGAGGTTGATTGAATTGAAACAGCACCATCGCCATTTAAAATATCATGGATTTTTTTATAAAAACGCACTGAATAAAGTTTGTTTAAGTTTGGATGCGATGGATCAGGTAAGTCGATAATAATGGTATCAAACTTTTGACGTTCTTTTATAAAACTCTCAATGGTGTGAAATGCATCTCCATATAATACCGTAACACGTGGATCATTAAATGCGTTGCTGTTTAATTGTAGTAGTTGCGGATCAGTTGAAAATAACTCAATCACTTGTCGATCTAGTTCTAATAATGTGACTTTTTTAGGATTCCATTCAAGCGCAGTTCTAAGGGCTAGCCCATCTCCTCCACCAATAATGAGAATATTATCATGCTTGGCCGATGCCATAATTGGGGGATGCACAAGCATATCATGGTAAATATGCTCGTCATCACTGCTAAATTGAGTGCGGCCAT
>JBLHTX010000118.1:0-4554 GCA_047627635.1 Alphaproteobacteria bacterium
CTTCTGCCATTTTTAATTCAATAAAAGCATCAATAATATCATCGGTAAAGACACTGCCTGCTTTGAGGAATTCACGATCTTTGTCAAGACTTTCAAGGGCTTCACGCAATGAGCCACATACTTGAGGGATATCCTTTAATTCTTCGGGTGGCAGGGCATATAAATCTTTATCCATTGCATTGCCGGGATGAATTTTATTACGAATACCATCAAGGCCAGCCATTAACAAAGCAGAAAATGCCAAATAAGGATTAGCCGCAGGATCAGGGAAGCGTGCTTCAATGCGTTTGCCTTTTGGTGATGGTGCAAACGGAATACGGATTGATGCCGAACGATTACGCACTGAATAAGCCAATAAAACAGGTGCTTCAAAGCCAGGGATCAGACGCTTGTAACTGTTGGTCGATGGATTGGTGAAGGCATTAAGGGCTTTTGCATGCTTAATGATTCCGCCAATATAATAAAGACACATTTCAGATAAATCAGCATAACCAGAACCTGCAAATAAGGGCTTGCCATTTTTCCAAATTGACTGATGCACATGCATTCCTGAACCATTATCGCCATAAACTGGCTTGGGCATAAAGGTTGCCGTTTTACCATAAGTATGGGCAACTTGATGGATTGCATATTTATAAATTTGCGTATGATCTGCCATTGTGACAAGTGTCTGGAATTTCATACCAAGTTCATGCTGTGACGGAGCAACTTCATGGTGATGCTTTTCAGGAACAACACCCATTTCGGTCATGGCTGTCAGCATTTCTGAGCGTAAATCTTGCTCGGAATCAATCGGGGGTACAGGAAAATAGCCGCCTTTTGTTTTGGGGCGATGTCCAAGATTGCCACCTGGAATCTCGGCTCCCGAATTATAGGGGCCTTCTTCTGAATTGACCTTGAAGGATGTATGATGTTGCTCGGTTGAGAACTTAACATCATCAAAAATAAAAAATTCTGGCTCGGGCCCGCAATAAACAGTATCACCAATTTCAGATTCAAGCACATATTTTTCAGCACGCTTTGCAATTGAACGTGGATCACGCACATAAGTTTCGCCAGTAAGTGGCTCAAGGATATCGCACACAAGCACAGCTGTTTTTTGCGCAAAAAATGGATCAATAAATAAGGTATCAAGGTCTGGCTTTAACAGCATATCAGACTCGTTAATGGCTTTCCAACCTGCGATTGACGAACCGTCAAACATAGTGCCTTCTTCTAGAAATTCCTCATCGATCATGTCGATATGGAATGTGACATGCTGCCATTTGCCGCGCATATCAGAAAAACGCAAATCAAGAAAAGCGATTTCATGTTCTTTTAATTCTTGTAAGATGGTTTCAGCATCCTTCATATAATCCTCCGATATATTTTATATAAAATAATAGTAGTTTGTTTTTCAAGTGAATGCTTATAAAGCATCATCATTTGTTTCACCTGTACGAATACGAATAACTTTTTCGACATTCGAGACAAAAATTTTACCATCGCCAATGCGTCCAGTCCGTGATGTATTCACAATAGCTTCAACAACCTCATCAACGACATTGTCGCTAACGATTACGGTTAATAAAAGTTTGGGTAAAAAATCAACAACATATTCAGCACCGCGATATAATTCGGTATGTCCTCGTTGACGGCCAAAGCCTTTTGCCTCAACAACGGTAATGCCTTGAATGCCAATTTCTTGGAGTGCATCTTTGATATCATCAAGTTTAAATGGCTTAATAACGGCTTCGACTTTTTTCATAGTGTATCCCTTGATGTTTATATTGAGTTGTTTCTTTATAGAACACAATTCTAGGGGACACTATAATTTTTTCAATAAAAAACTCAATTCTGTTCTAATTATTTTATCGTACAATAAATTCAGCATGCAAAGCACCAGCCGCTTTGATTGTTGATAAAATATCAATCATATCTCGTGGGCCAATCCCAAGGGCATTAAGCCCTGCCACTAGATCAGATAAAGAAGGGCCTTCTTGGAGAACCGTAATTTTTTTCTCGGTGTCTTCATCAATCCCCAAAGTTGTGCGGGGTACGGCAACCGTTACGCCATCGGCAAATGGATTAGGCTGTGACACAATAGGTGTTTCAAGGACTTTGACGGTTAAGGAACCTTGCGATAC
Organism: Alphaproteobacteria bacterium; assembly: GCA_047627635.1. Taxonomy (GTDB): domain Bacteria; phylum Pseudomonadota; class Alphaproteobacteria; order JBCCNR01; family JBCCNR01; genus JBCCNR01. The sequence continues at coordinate 2,127 of JBLHTX010000118.1, forward strand.
GGCAACGGTTGAAATGCGGACATCGGAACCCATAACAATTGTACCTGAACGTTGATCCACCACAACTTTTGCGGGATTATCGGGGCTTATGGATAAATTTTCGATCATTGCCATAATTTGTGCCGTTTGAATATTGGGCTGTTGAGCCTTTAAACTTGCAATATCAATTTGCACTGTTCCAGGGTCAGTCATTGCCGCACATTGCATTTGATAATGATTGTTAATAACATTACTAATTCTTGATGCAGTGGTGAAATCGGCAGTCCGCAATGCAAGTTTAATACTGTTAAGATCGTTAAATATAAATTCAACTTCACGTTCAATCCGACCACCTGATGGGATAATACCTGCGGTGGGAACGCCTTTGGTAATACTGGCTGCTGCCCCTTCAGCTGAAACACCCCCTGCAAGAATTTGTCCCTGTGCAACGGCATAAATTTGTCCATCGGGGGCATTTAACGGGGTCATAATTAATGTACCACCCAAAAGACTTTTTGCATCGCCAATAGCCGAAACCGTGACATCGGTTTTTGATCCTGTACGCGCAAAGGCGGGCAGAACGGCAGTCACCAAAACGGCTGCAACATTTTTAGGTCTAAAATTTTCACCAGAAATATTAATGCCCAGTCGTTCCAGCATATTTTGTAATGCCTCTTCGGTATAAGGTGAATTATTCACCGAATCGCCTGTACCGTTTAAACCAACAACCAGACCATAGCCGACCAAATCATTGCCCCTGACACCTTCAATATCAACAATATCTTTGATGCGTGCGGTCGATGCCTCTAGATATTGTGAGGAGGCTAATAAACTGAACAATGATAATAAGCAAACAATAACATGCTGACAAATGATGAAATAATAACGAGACATAAGATTCTTCCAATGTGTATAAGGCCAGATTACACTTAAGATTACACAGAGGCATTTAATAAATTATTAAAAATAGCTATATTAAAAATAGTCGGAGAAAAATAATATAATACACAGATTATAGAAAATTTATACCATAGATCGACAAAAAAAGCAAGCCATCGACATAGGCATTGATATTACTGGATTTTTATTTTGGGCAGGGCTGTATGCCACGGGGTAATGTGATCGGCTTCCATTTTAGTGATTTTAAAATTTCCTGCCTTATGCTATTTACTTTGATTGTGACTTGAAATTTTTTCTGTAATATGCATAGATGTTTTCATAAAAAATTTAGTTAAAAGTATCAGATATGAATGATTTAGACCTAGTAGACTTACAAGATATGATTAAAAAGTTTCTTGTTTTCGAGCATATGCATGTTTTATCAATATCTGGTGCATGGGGCGTTGGTAAAACATTTGCATGGGATAGCGAATTTAAAAAATTCCAAAAGGATAATGAAAGCGATAATTGGGCTAAAAATTATACTTATGTTTCATTATTTGGCATTAATAATGTTCAGAATTTAAAATCAAAAATTATATTCAGTGGAAAAACTGAAAAAACGGCTGAAGGTATCAGTGGTTTTTTTTCTAAACTAACATCCTCTATAACTGCTAAGGGTGATGAAACTAATATTGCACTTAGTGGCATAGTCGGTGCAATTGGAGGGGTAGCATCGATAGGTAAAGACATTTACATTGAAGAAAGCCTTAATAATAAACTTATTTGCATTGATGATCTTGAAAGGTCAAAAATTGATATTCAAGATTTACTAGGGTTTGTTTCATATTTAAGAAAAGAAAAAAATTGTAAAGTCGTATTAATTTATAATGAAGAAAAACTATGTAGTGATAACAATAAACAGATTATTTCTGAATTCAGAGAAAAAATTATTGACCAGCATTTTATTTATAGCCCTTCTGTAAACGACACAATATCACTGGCTTATCAAGGTGAAACCAATGAAAATCCTTATGAACAATTAAAGGATTACAAGAATATTATAATAGAAAAATGTGATTTTTTGAAATTAAACAATATTCGCATTATTCAAAAAATATTATGCCACTTTAAACATGATATAATCGATGCTTTTAATGCAAACCCTAATGAGCAATCGCTATATATCTATCATAATATAATTTCAGGCTTATGCCTGTATGCTGTTGAATTTTATTCACAAATTATGATTGATGCGCATACGCAATTTCAAATAGAATATTTTAATAATCTTTATAATGAGCATATTTATAAGAAAAAATCCGATTTTACCAGTGAAGAAGATAAACAAAAGGAAGATAATAGAAAAAAACATATAGAATATCTTAATGAATATGGCATTAGTAACTCTCAAAACTTTAATTTTTATGATTTGAATATTTTAATTAATAAATTAATTATCAACGGATTTTGGACAAAAGCACAAAATGACAATTTTAAGGGATTATTAAATAAGAGTTTGAAGGATTATCAAACACATAAAGACCAAGAAACAAAAGAAGGAAAGGCT
>JBLHTX010000119.1:0-4489 GCA_047627635.1 Alphaproteobacteria bacterium
GGGGGCAATTGAAATTGTCCCTGTTTCAAGCTCACGATTTGACAGATCAGTTATGGGAAACCATTGATAACCTCCAAAACCTGTCGATGTTGGTGCATTGGGTGCAAGGCACACAGCTTGCGGTAAGGCTTGCTGAAAAATATTCGATAGCCCAATTAGGTCATTGCCATCAGAACCATAACCATGCAAAATCACCATAAGATATTGCGGCTCACCCTTATTAGGGAACTTAATGGGAAAATCGGCATTTTTAAAATTAATTTTTTGTGTCATAACAAAATTACCTCAAGAAACTTTTTGATCGTATTCACCGATTTGTGAAAAACCACCCAAGACTTTATCTGTTTCGTTGAATAATGCAACCATATCGGCATGGGAAACAACGCTTTCGACAACAACAACAAGATTTGGCTTATTCGATGAAGCGCGTACTAAGACCCATGACCCATCATCAAGGGTAAGGCGTACGCCATTAATGGCATTACAATCAACAATTTCACGCCCAAGGAATTGTTCTTTGCCGGTAAATTTCTTGGATAATATTTGTGTAATTTGATCTACAATACCGTATTTAACCAAATCACCACAATAAGGCGACATTGTTGGCGATAAATAAGTAATTGGTAAATCATCATATAAATTGGCAATTGTCCGCTTTGGGTTATTATCAAGCAATTGACACATCAGGATTGCGGATAAAATACCATCATCATAGCCACGCCCCAAATGACCCCCAATAAAGTAATGCCCAGATTTTTCAAATCCTGCCAGTGCTTTAAGTTCATTCACGCGGCGCTTCATATAGCTGTGACCTGTTTTATGATAATCGGTCTTACAGTTATTTTCCTGTAAAACAGCGTCACGCATAAAGAGTCCTGTTGATTTTACATCGACCACAAATTGACTATTGGGGAATTGTGTTGCCCAATCACGAGCAAGCATAAGCCCGCCCTTATCGGCAAAAATCTCACGTCCTGTATTATCCACAACGCCGCAACGATCGCCATCACCATCAAAGGCAAGACCAATATCGGCCTTATGATCGGTCACATTTTTTGCCAAATCATGCAACATTGTCATATCTTCGGGGTTCGGATTATAGTGCGGAAAAGTATGATCTAGACTTGTATGTAAATTGACAACTTCAATGCCAAGTTTTTCAAGCACCGTTGGCACAAATAAACCTGCCGTACCATTGCCTGTTGCAATAACAGCTTTTATTTTACGGTTAAACGGCTTGAATTTACTGGTGAAATCGGCAATATAATCGTTAATAATATTGGTGTAACGGGTATAAGTGCCGCCTGGCTTTTGCACTTGAAGTCCGCCCAAGGCAATCTCTTTAAGACGTATCATATCTTCGGGTTGTAGGGTTAATGGACGATTAAAGCCCATTTTAATGCCTGTCCAACCATTTTCATTATGGCTTGCGGTAATCATGGCAACCGCTGGACAATCAAGGTGGAACTGTGCAAAATAAGCCGTTGGTGACAAGCAAAGACCAATATCAGTAACCTGCATACCGCTATCAATAAGACCGCCAATAAAGGCTTGTTTAATTTCCTGCGAGTAACTGCGATAATCATGGGCGACAATAATTTTAGGCGTTACATTATTCTCGATGATCTGTGTACCAAGGGCCGCACCAATTGAACGGATACCCAATAAATTCACTTGATGAGGATAAAGCCACCGCGCATCATATTCACGAAACCCAGTTGGGGTTATGAAAATTTCATTTTCAAACTCAAGGCTATTGAGTTGACATTCTGTAATAACAGGCGAATATGAGGTGTTTTTTGGCATTTTTGTTCTCGATTAATAATATTATCTATTTTTCTTTTTTATAACTTATTTCTATTGATAAAGCAATCAGACGATCTTATTTTTTATAAATCTGAGAATAAATAAGAATCATCTTTGAATTTTTCTTGTCTTTTCTCGAATTCTTGATCTTCTCGAAAGATACTACTTCCCAGACCAAGGCGATTTTGATTTTGTGGGAGGATGCCAAGGGCGTCAAGGACTGTTGGCATCACATCAAAATGATTCATGGTATCACGCTTGGCACTTAACTGTGTATTATTAGCATCAATTAATTGAAAATAAACATGACGGTCATCTTGAAAATAATCTGAATTAGAAAAACCAGGCATAAATAAATGATCACCCATGATCACAATAACAGTATTATCAAGATAGCCTTTTTTCTGCCAAGATTTTATACGTTGTTCAATATTACGCACAGCACATTTTACACTGCCGCGAATTTGATTAGAATCGTTATGCTCATTATCGGTGCAATTTTTACTAAACAGACCACGAGGGCCGTGCGTATCAATTAAGAAATTAGACAGAAAAAATCTATCTTTTGGTGTTTTTTGAAATGCTTTAAGCTGCATCTCGGTTTCGGCTAAAATTTCTTGATTATGGAAGCAACCATCAAAAGTATCGTTTGATGTTTTATATCCTTTGTCTACAAGTTCTTTGCAGCCAGAAAATGTAATATTATTTTTATTAAAAATTTTTTTAAATTCCTGTGTATAAATACTTCTTTCATCGGTCCCTTGAATTGTGCCTTGCTTATAGTGATAATATTTTAAAATATTACCAAGGCATATTTTATTATTGAATAGGGAATTATCACTTAAATTTTCATTGTAATTTATATATAAGGGAATGCTACAAAGACTTGCAAAGACACCTGTCAAAGAATTTGTTGTGCCAACATTCGAAATAAGGGGCATCTGAATACCGCCTAAGTTTTCGAGTGGCCGTAATAAGTTTTCTTTAAAATTTTCAGTATTAGAAAATGAACTCTCAAGAGATTCGACATAAAGAAATAATAAGTTTTTTTCGGGCTGTGCAGTAATATTATTGCCTATAATATTATCGTTAGCTTCTATATAATATTGTTTTAAATAATCATGTTTGTAAAACATATTGACAATGTTTATGCACACATACAGCAATGGCACTGTTAAAATGATGAGCGTTCTTTTGGGTGTTAATATTTTTTTCTTAACAAGAAAATCAATAAATATTAATATAGAGATAATGCCAATAACAGAAAAAACACTAAAGATATATACAATAATTATAAGCTTATTATGGTTATTAAAATTTAAAATAAAAGGAATTTTTTTCGCATCGAATGGCAAATTATTACTTAAAAACTGTAATTTTGAATCTTGCTTTATCTCCTCAATAGATGCACCATTATATTGAGATTGTATAGGATTATTTTTTTCTGTTTGTGATGTTTCGCTTTGATTGCTTGTCTTACTATAACATATAGCTTTTAAATGAATGAAATAATCATCAAATGTTGCCGTTGGAAAAGTAATCTGAGCAATTAAATAAAAAAATATAATACTAGAAATTGCAACTCTAAAGATTGCGCTTAAAAGCCTTTTAATCATATTACAAAACTTAATAAGGGTGCTTTTAAACATGAATAACCAACATTTATGACAAACCTTAAGATAATCAATAAAATTTAAAAAGTGATTAAGGAATTTTAGCATGATTATAATTTGAAATATTTTGAAAAAAATACAAATTCAGTTATAAGACGTTTAATCTAATCAGTAACATTTTTTAAAAGTTCATATTATGTCTTCTTCATCGCACAATACCGCAATTTTATGTATCCTTGATGGCTTTGGCCATAATCCGCAATCAGCTCATAATGCGATTGCCTTGGCACACACGCCGACTTTTGATCGCTGGCAAACAGAATATAAAAATAGCTTAATTGGCACAGATGGCATTCATGTTGGCTTGCCCGAGGGGCAAATGGGAAATTCAGAAGTTGGGCATATGAATATTGGGGCAGGGCGGGTTGCTTTGCCTGAATTTGGGCGTATTGATGCCATGCTTGGTGATGGATCCATGCTTGATAATATAGTCTTACAAGCGTTAATTACAGCAGCACAAAACCATAATTCTGAATGTCATTTAATGGGTTTACTATCCGAAGGCGGTGTCCATTCGCATCAAGATCAAATGGTTGGTTTTGCAAAAATGATTGCTGATGCTGGTATATCGGTGAAAATTCATGCATTTTGTGATGGTCGTGACACGCCGCCCCAAAGTGCTATTGGCTATTTTGATAAATTTATTGCTGATTGTGCAGGCTATGATATTGAGATTGTCACAGTTTCAGGGCGTTTTTATGCCATGGATCGAGATAATCGGTGGGAGCGTGTTCAGCTTGCCTATGACGCAATGATGTCAGGACAAGGGAATAAGGCCGCCACAATCCACGAAGCCATTAATAATGCTTATGCTGATAAAATCCATGATGAATTTATTGTGCCAACAATTATTGGTGATTATCAAGGGATCAAGGATAATGATGTCTTGTTAATGAGTAATTTTCGGGCAGATCGGGTAAAGCAAATTTTATCGGCTTTTTTACAGCCTGATTTCTCGGATTTTGAACGCAGTAAAATCATTACATTTTCACAAACAGCAGGCAGTATTA
>JBLHTX010000120.1:0-4485 GCA_047627635.1 Alphaproteobacteria bacterium
GGTTTTTGATAGGAGTCTTGTGCTGAATAAGATTCCCTTTCCCTCATTATATTCGGACGGGAATGACGTGTGTGGGGGACTATATAAGGGTTAAGGTTAAATCTCTCGATCATATTTAAATAATACATAATCATAGTAATTTTTTGGATCATGGCGATCATAACCCGTACGGCTGATAATAAGGGGACACATAATTTTCAACAAAGATGATAAGTATAAGACGGGCGACATATCACCTCCACTGGGCAATAATTCGGCTTCTTGGGTCAAATAACTACTAAAGACCACAACACCAACATCGCTTGGTACATTGGGCATATCGGTGATAATTTTTGTATCTCTCTTATAATAAAACGCATAATACGGCATTGACAACGACAATGTATCAACGGCATCTTGCACACATTCAAGATCGCCCTGCCCCTCTCGGGGGTGAACCTTCTCGTATAATAAACGTGTATTATTCCAATAACGATTATCGTGCCGCAACAGGCTTGGATAGGTGTAAACACTGCCTGCAATACCGCTTAAAGAATTTACCCCCGTAAAGTCAGCCGCCCAACAAATTTGGCTGATCCCGATAAACATGATGCATAAAATAAATTTCATACATTATGCCATAAATTATTTTGCACTTATTAACAATAGTATTTTTTCTTTTTATTTTCTTTTAAAGCGCATCATTCATCATAAAATGGTCAAAATGTGCTTCCGCAAAGCGATGCCAAAGCGATGTTTCCTTGCGGAACGCCTCATGCTTGGCAAAAATATCGGCAAATAACGGGTTTTTTGCACTAATTGTACTGTAAATATCATGCGATGCCTCGTTAAATTTCAGCAACACATCTTTTGAATATTTTTTTAAAACTGTACCACTTGCAACAATACGACGTAAGGCAGGCGGATTTAAAATATCATAGCGTGCCAACATATATTCGGTTGCCTTGGCACAGGCGGCGTGCAAAATTGCTTTGTAATGAGCGGGCAGTTTTGCATAGGAATCCTTGTTGAAAAAGCTATGAATTGCCGCATTGCCTTCCCACCAACCAGGATAATAATAAAATGGGGCGACCTTGTGAAACCCTAATTTTTCATCATCATAAGGGCCAACCCATTCGGCACCATCAATCACGCCTTTTTCAAGGGATGGATAAATATCGGTTCCGGGGATTTGTTGTGGTATGCCGCCAAGGGCAGAAAAGACTTGCCCTGCAAGGCCACCAATCCGCATTTTCAAACCTTTTATATCATCAGCCGTACGAATTTCACGCTTCAACCAACCACCCATTTGTGTGCCTGTATTGCCTGTAACGACGGGAATAATATTATAATTATCGAATAAGGGTTTTAATGCTGCATTACCACCGCCGAAATTAAGCCAAGCATTTTGTTGTCGTGCATTCAAGCCAAACGGAATAGTTGTCGCCAAGGCAAATGCCTCATTTTTACCGACATAATAATAGGATGTCGTATGACATGCATCAACAGCCCCATTCGATGTCACATCAAGTGCCCCCAGTGCAGGAGCAAGCTCGCCTGCCGCAAATACAGAAATTTTAAAGTTTCCATCGGTCATTTTAAAAACTTCTTGGGCCATATATTCAGCCGTGCCATAAAGCGTATCCAAGGACTTTGGAAAGCTTGATGTCATACGCCAATGAATTTTGGGATTACCATTATGCACAGCAGGCGAAGCAACCGATGCCGTTGCCGCAGCACTGCCAATTAATGTTGCGCCCCCTAAATGTGAAAATGACCGTAACAATGAACGTCTTGACCGTGAATGCATAAATGCCAACTATGTTTATTTACTGTAAATTAAGAAAATTTTGCTATTAATAATACCTATCATATTCTTTAATATATTCAATAATTATTTAGCTGAATGGAAATAGTGTGCTTAATAAAAAACAAAACACAGTTAATACAAAGCCTGCTTCTAAAAAAATAGATAAAGAATTATTAAAAGAATATATTGATAAATTAAATAAGATCAGTGACAATATGCCCTCGACTGAATCTGAGCCACTGATTGAATCACCCCCTGAAATTAAAGCTGAGCCCGAGCCACTGATTGAATCACCCCCTGAAATGAAAGCTGAAATTAAAGCTAAACCCGAGCCAAATTTTGTACCCATACAAGAAAATAACAATAATAATAATATTACAAAAAAAATAACATCAATCAAAAAATCTGTAAAAAATCATAACCCAACAACATTACAGATTGTTAGGCATTATTTAAAATTATTTATGCGGACACATGCTAAAATCTTGGCTGTTTCTGGTCTGGCATTATCTGGTATTTACTTAATGAGTAATCTGATACAATTTTTCATCACACCATCGTTAAAAACACAATTCATCTTTAAAGCCATCATTATGACAAGTGCTTTATTAATTGGTATGTATATTTTACGTCAAAGTGTTTTAAAAAAAAAAGAACGGCCAATAACGCCATTTTTTAAAGGATTTTCACAGCTTTTAGGCCTATATTTCATAACAGGTCTTATTATTATCGCCACTATTTTTGTTGCAAGTAATATGATTACATTAATCAATCAAAGCTTTATACCCCAAACAATTGCACTTATTGTGGGCGTTGCCATAAGCAGCGTAACAACTGGCATTATTTTAACACGGTTTAGTTTCCTTGTGCCACTGACAATGATTGAAGATGAAGAAGGGATTGAAAATGCATTAAACAGAGTTTCTCCCTATGCAACTATTCTATTTACAACAATAAGTGCTGCGAAAATAATATGCCTTGGCGGTATTATAATCTTAAATTTAAAACTAGCCGCAACCATCGCAATTCCCCTAGGTGCTTTGTTATTTGCATTTTATCATATTCTGATTTTCTCACTCATTGGTGTTTGCTTTAAAGTATCTCAAAAACAGGCACATTAATGAAGCATCCTTACTTAATTATTACGATTGATACAGAAGAAGGTTTTGATTGGTGCAAGCCATTTTCACGCACGGGCTATACGACTGAATCATTATTTAATCATGATTTTCATATGAGTGGTTTTTACAGAAATTATAATGTAAAACCAATCTCAATCGTTTCTTATCCTTTATTAAATGACCCTGATTGTCAAAAACTGTTAAAAACATATCATGCTCAAAAACGCTATTTTATGGGCACACATTTACATAGTTGGGTTACGCCTCCCTATGATGAAATTTTATCTAATGATAATAGTTTTGCCCGAAACTTGCCGCATGATTTACTCCTCAAGAAACTAACAATTCTAACCGATAAATTTATCGAGGTTATGGGCTATCATCCAATTTATTACAAATCTGGACGCTATGGCATTTCTAATCGCAGCTATCCAATGCTTGAAAATTTGGGTTATGAATTTGACTTTACGCCATTTGCAAAGCGTGATTTTAAAGCGGTATCGGGGCCTAATTTTACCCACATTAATAATACACCCTATTTTTCGCCCAAAAGCAAAGACGTCACAGTTTTTCCAGCAACGGCCGATTATATTGGTTCATCCAAGCATAATCCATTGATAAAAAAACTTTATAATAACGATCTCTTAACACGTTTTAAAATTCGGGGTATTTGTGCACGGCTTGGTTTATTAAACTTTATTCCTTTAACCCCCGAAGGCGTTAGTGAGAATGAGATGAAAGATTTAACCCGTTCTTTATTAAAACAAGGGCAAACTTATTTTCACCTCTCTTATCATTCATCATCCTTTACAATTAAGGGCAATCCTTATTGCCAATCCCAAGCAGATATTAAGTTAATGTCAGAAAAATTAAAAAATTACATTCATTTTTTTCAAGAAATTGGAGGGAATATTGCACTTGAAGAAAGTGATTTATATACATGTACAACAGATATAAATCCATATATTTTCTTAAATTAATCATTTAAATATTTTTTTATTGCAATTTATAGTTAAATATATTACTATTAACTGTAAATAAATTTTAGGAAATGTTTTAATGGATTCCGTAAATGAAATAAATGCTGTATATCTTGACACGACCTTTGGCGATACAGATAATCAGTTCAACTCTCAAGAAGATGTAAAAAAATTCCTCGAGGCTTGGGGATATGAAGAAGCGACCGTTAAATATGAGAACAATAAGCTTTCGATTGATCTAGATGGTGCGGGCGAAGCATTTGAAGAACAAATATTTAATAATATTACTGAATTAAATGCAGAAAATTTTATTTCTATTTTCGATCAAGAGCCCAAGAATGGTAGTATATCTGCCTTTGAATTTAATGATGTATTTTCAATATCAACAGATAGTAGTGATCTGCAATGGCCTGAAAATAGTGATTTTGGTCAAGGCGATGATATTAATAGCGTCGAAAGTGAGTTTGTTGCCGCCGTAAGAAATACTGATGGTATTTATAATTTTTTAAACCCTGTACTTGGGCAATTAACCGATGCACAACTTCAAGATTTAGCACATGATATTTATAAATCAAAAGGGACTTTATCTTTTAAT
>JBLHTX010000121.1:0-4094 GCA_047627635.1 Alphaproteobacteria bacterium
TGCGCCATAATGCAGTTAATTTAACACTAAGGCTCGATAGCAACCTTATTGATGAAGGACAGCTTATTTCTGAAATGAATAATTTAGGGCAAGAATATCGTACATTAGGACATTTGGCAAAATCTGAAATGATTCTGATGACAACCATTAAGCGTATTGAAAAAGGCTATGGGATTGATGCACCCGAGCTTATTGTTGTTTTAAATAATCTTGGCTTAACGCAGCAAGAAAATGATAATCGTACCATTGCTTTGGCTTATTTACAGCAGGCCTATCACCTTGCATATCGCCATTATAATGCAGATCATGAATTAACACGGTCAATTGCGCAAAATATTAAGCGTTCTCGGAGCCTAAGGTAATATGTTCCACCGCAAATATTTATTAAAATTTAACATTAATCTTATAATCTGTTTAAGATTAAAGGGTGTACGATGCAACATAAAATTAATAAAAATTACCTAGGCAAAGCGTTACAGCATTTTGATACTGATGGTAATCAAATTATTGATCCAGAGGAATGGCTTTCATACTTTAGTCAAATAGCTGATGCTGATTCTTTATGGCAAAATGCAAAAGATTTATTAATTCATATTCTTACTGATGTCTTTCCCAATGAAGATCAAGAACGCCTCCCTGTTCTCGCACAAGCGATTATTATTAATCACTCTGAGAATACCAAGACAGGCAAAAAAATAAACTTTATGCGGCTCTATAATTATGTTATTCGGTTTATAGCACCACAAAAATATCGGGAATATCAAGCCACATTAGAAGATAAAACACAGTTTTTTTTATATGATGGTATTATTGAGCGTGAAGAGTTTGAAATTTTTACCGATAAAAATAACCGCTTATTGACTGCTGATATTTATTATTTTGTTATTTCCTATCATATTGATCCATCAATCGCATCACAAATTATTGATCATATTATTGATAATCCAACATCAATGTATCATAAGGATAATTTTTCATTAGATGCAGAAGGTGTATTTCAACTGTTATCAATCGAAAAAAATAAAAAATGGGTTATCGATATTGATGCCATCACAAGCTATATGGAAGAATGCGGCATTAGTAATAATCATGTTGATAATATTTACCATTTATTTGGCATTCATAATGATCTCGTGGAATATGTGCAAGATAAAAAAGAAGTAAGCTATAAAGTTGCTTATAATTTTTTTAACTTTCATAATAAAACATATTTAGAGCTTGCCATTGAATCCTTGTTTCAAGCCCTTCACATTCAATTAGAAGACATACATGATGTCCTTAAATTAGTTAATTTTTTAGGATATATCGGAAAGCCCGAGAAAATATTTAGAGAAATCGCAGGGATTAAAAAATCCTTTAATAGCTCAGATATACAAGAATTTCTTGACGATAATCACATTCCATATAGTTTAAAATAATAAATACCCCTATTCCAAAGATCAAAAAAAGCCTCAGATACATGATGTAACTGAGGCTTTTATGTGTCGTAAATTATTATTTAATCACGGCTACCAGTTAAATGTAACAAGGAAACAAAGATATTAATGAAATCTAGGTACAAGGCAAGTGCGCCCATAATTGCTGCTTTTCCCATAAGCTCGGTATCATGCGAAACTTGAAAATAGTAATCACGGATTTTTTGCGTATCATAAGCAGTCAACAATGTAAATGCAATCACACTGACACAGGAAATAATAAATTGCATCATGCTTGATTGTAGGAAAATATTAACGACGCTCGCGATAACAAGCCCAATAACTGCCATCATGGCAAATGAGCCAATTGCAGTCAAGTCACGCTTTGTTGTATAACCCCAAAGACTCATAGAGCCAAATGTTACTGCTGTTACAAGAAAAGCCGAAGCAATACTGTTACCAGAATAAACAAGCCCAAGCGTCGAGAACGAAACGCCCATTAATACGGCATAAGCCCAAAATGAAAGCTGTGCCGCCTTGCTGCTCATTTTATTAATCCGTATTGAAAGAAACAAAACCATTGCAAGTGGGGCAAACATAATGACATATTTTAAGGGTGATCCAAATAATGTCATGCCAAAATCGTTAAAGGCAGTGCCCGATTCATTGGTAATTAAATTGAGAAAAGCAAAAGCAACAACCGCAGTAATCCCAAGCCCAGCAGACATGTAATTGTAAACTCTAAGCATGTGACTACGAAGGCCTTGATCGACATTCACGGCGCTATTATTCATAGCCGTTGTATTAGGACGATAATCAACCATTCAAAACTCCTTTTGTGGCTATTTTATTGATAATTATTATACCATATATTTAAGCATTAATTTTTAAAATACAAGACCCATAAAACATTATTTATCGTAAGATTTATAATGGGATTCACATAGTATAAAAGATGAAAATCAATAAGAGATAAATTATAATAATTTATGTTTAATTTCATTGATGCTGTTATGTACAATTTCAATCTTTTGATGCGCACGCAATTTAACAAGTCTTTTTTTAATCGTATCAAGATTGCGTTTCATTGTACTTGTTACCGTACTGACGGTTGGAATATCGCTGGAATGCGGATTCACTGGTACTGATTTATTATGAACTTCATAATGTAAATGTGGCCCTGTCGAGCGCCCTGTGGTGCCAACATACCCAATGACATCGCCTTGATTAACACGCTGCCCCTCAGAAAATTTTGCAAAACGTGACATATGTGCATAAGCCGTATCATAAGTATTATTATGACGGATTTTTATGTAATTCCCATAAGAGCTTGAACGATATTTCTTAACAATAACACCATCGCCTGATGCATAAATTGGCGTACCAGTAGGGGCAGCAAAGTCAATACCTGTATGCTGCTTTGTATAACCAAGCACAGGATGACGACGGCGACCAAATTTTGAACTGAGCCTTGCACCATCAATTGGGGTTTTCATTAATAAAGGCTTGTTGTTCATACCCTTTTCATTAATCCAGCTTCCCTTACCATCGGAACCTATAATATAAAAGATCTCATGCTTTTTATTATTAACAGTAAGTGAAGCATAATTAAGCTTACCAAGCCCAAATTTTTCACCATTTTTATTGGTGAATTTATTAAAGCCAAATTCAAATGAATCATTTTTTTGTAATTGCCGAAAATCGACATTTAAACTGAAAAGCTTAATGACTTCACGCACCATATTATTAGGCACACCAACACGCTTTGCATCAGATGATAAGGAAACGGTTATTTTTCCAGCCGCTAGGGTCGGGGTTTCGTAAATTTTTTCATAGAATTTTTCAGCTTTATACCGCTCACCATCGCCCATAATATCGAGGCGAACACCTGGTGAGATATAAAATGACATATTACGCACAATATGCGTTGCATCATCAATATCATTCAGATTAGCATTTTTATCAGTATCTAAGGTCATTTTTATTGCATGACTAGCAGGCAATTTTGATAAATCTGAAATCGGTCGGGCTGTTTTTTTAATATTCTCAATTTGATCTTCTGGCACACCGTAACTTAAAAGCGTTTTTGTAAAAGTCCCATATATTGGAAATGCTAATTTAACTGGGCTTTGTGTTTTTTTCAGAGGAGAGAACAGAGGCGGTGTAATTCGCTTTGGGAGTGCAGGCGTTCTTACTGAAAGATATTGCTTTGGAAGCATGAATTGTACAGGGACTTGTGGCACTTGATGATTGTTATAGCCTTGTACAGAGAAATAAATCATGGAAAGAATCGTGAGGCCAAAACCTGTGAGTATTACTGTTTTTTTTACTTTTGCAGCGTCCATTTTCACTGGATACTGCGATGTATTGTTAAAATTATAGGTCGAATTATAAATCGTCATTCACAAGCTCCAGTAGGTGGGTGTCTTAGATATCTTCAAGATTACCCTTACTTAGTCATTTCATACTGATTGTTTGTCTTCAAACATATCACTATACATAACGCTATTATGCTTATCGTAAATATATTATATCGTCAAACATTTTTATGATATTTTTATATCAAAATCTTATAAAAACAAGATTAATAAGGCGTTAATAATAAAATATAGAGAAAAATTATGGGTATTTCAACATTGTACGGATAAATATATTTGATTTAATCCTATTTTATAGTGT
>JBLHTX010000122.1:0-4091 GCA_047627635.1 Alphaproteobacteria bacterium
CTCGCCACCTGACACAATCGAAATATTTCCATAGACTGGGATATGCGTTAATTTATCGAGTGCTTTTGAGATTTCTCTTAGGCCTTTTTTAAAAGCGGAGGTAAGGCTTCTCCAGAATTTTTTAGATTTTACATAAGGTTTTTTTTATTACTCTGATGGTACAAAGCCAAACCAGTTAAAACAGACCAACTTAGTTCACTATATCTCTCATAAATAACCTCTTTTTAGCCATTTATAAAATATAATCATACATCTTGCTACATTTTATAATTTTATGTCAGGCGGTAAGGGACGGGACCTTATTATGTATTATTATTTGATTTTTGCTCTACAATAGTTTATAATTAGTAAAAAGATATGAAGAATATTTGAAAAAAATGAAGGTGTTTTTATATATCACAGTGATTGAAATTCAGGTGAAAAATAGTCAAGCAATGTTACCCCTTCAATAATATCAATGTTAGTGTTTGTTGTTTTTGGCTTATCGGATATCATTAAGAAAAATTATGAAAGATGATATGTTTTTTGCGATAACAAGTAGTATTTTACTGGTTTTTATAGCCTGTTTCGTTTTTTATGAAATTTTATATATTACCTTCAAATTAATCACACGATATGACCTTAGGGCACGCCCTTTTATGTTTTTATTGGTTGGGATGATTTTTGCTGCACATACGATTATTGTCTGGGGCTATGCCGCTTTTTACTGGGCAATGGTGCATTATTGGGACTTCAAGCCCCTTAGTGGTGCAATTCAGGATGATTTTTTTGATTATATCTATTTCTCGGCTGCAACTTACTCCTCATTGGGTATTGGCGATGTTTATCCCCATGGGGCTTTACGTTTTATCACGGGGGTTCAGGTGCTTAATGGTCTTATATTAATTGGGTGGTCGGTCACTGTTTCATATTTTGCAGTACAAAAATTATGGGATACGCATTTAAAAAAATAATATCCTTAATAAAAGCATGGGCTTAAAAACCGCTTAATAAAAACATGATTGCCAGATTGCTTAATCCGCTTTAAAAGGGGCATATAGAATTTTATTAAGGATAATATGATGCGTAACCTTGTTGTTGGTAATTGGAAAATGAACGGGACTATAAGCGATCTTGCACTTGTCAAAAAAATTGCTGAAACGGCAAAAATTGTCACCCAAAAAACTGAAACTGCTTTATGTGTGCCTGCTGTTTTTATCCAAAACTTTGCATCTGAAAATTTAATACATATTGGTGCTCAAGATTGCCACCATCTTAATAAAGGTGCACATACAGGCGATATTGCAGCGGATATGTTAAAAAATATTGGCGCAACACATGTTATTGTAGGGCACAGTGAACGCCGTACCGACCATCACGAAACAAATGCTCAAATTCACGCCAAAGCAAATGCAGCTTTTAATGCGGGCATAAAACCAATTATTTGTGTTGGCGAAGCGCACGAGCAATATGTGGCTGGCACATCGCAAAATATTGTAATTGAACAAATTATAAATTCTGTACCAATTACTGATCACGAGTTTGCCATCGGGTACGAGCCAATTTGGGCGATTGGCACGGGGCTTATCCCGAAGCTTGAGGAAATTACCGATATTCATACCGTTATTCGGAATACTTTAACCGATATGCTGGGGATTGAGAAAGCCAATAAAGTACAAATTCTTTATGGTGGCTCGGTAAAGCCAAATAATGCGCAAGAAATTGCGGCATTGAATAATGTTGATGGTGCTTTGGTTGGTGGGGCATCGTTGAACGCAGATGATTTTTGCGCAATTATGAATGCTTTTTCAGAGTAAAAAATATGAGTAAAATAGATTAAGGTGATATTTGTGTATCCCCTTAATCTATTATGATAAAGCCGTTATTGTGTTGCTTCTTGAGTAGCCTCAGGAGCGACCGCATATTTTTTAGAGATTTGAATTAAAATAACCGCTAATATTGTGGATAATAAAGAACCAACAATCACGCCAATTTTAAGTTCAGCTTGTAAAATTGGATCACTAAAAGCTAATAAGCCAATAAATAAACTCATGGTAAAGCCAATACCAGCAAGGGCAGAAATGGCATAAAGCTGTAACCAGCCAGCACCTTGAGGCTTGTCAGCAATCTTAAGCTTTACGGCTAGGAATGTTAATCCCATAATACCAAGTTGTTTACCAAGGAATAATGCTAGGATAATACCAAGGGGCACTGTGTCAAAGAAATTCTCGATTGATAGTCCTTTTAAGACAATGCCTGCACTGACAAAAGCGAATAAAGGCAGAATAAAATATGAAACCCACGGATGCAAATAATGCATTGCAGTCCCTAGTGGTGATTTAGAACTCCCTTCCTCAAGGCGGATTGGGATGAATAATGCGGTGATAACACCTGCAATTGTCGAATGTAAGCCCGTTTTATAAAGGAAGATTCCTAAAAATCCGCATAGGAAAAAATAGGGTGTTAAATAGCTTATTTTTAAGCGGTTAATCATAAATAATGTACCAATAAGAAACAATACAACAGGTACATATTCAACGTTAAAGCCATTGCCATAGAATAAGGCCACAATTACAATTGCCGCAAGATCATCGTAGATGGCAATTGCTAAAAGAAATATTTTTGCTGAAGGCGGCATAGAACGCCCAACAATAGCCAGCACGCCAACCGCAAATGCAATATCGGTGGCAGTCGGAATTGCCCAGCCCTTTAAATAAGCAGGTTCATGCATATTCATAACGTAGTAAATGAGGGCAGGTAACACAATGCCGCCAAGTGCCGCAATGGCAGGCAGTAATTTTTGCCCTTTTTGGGATAAAAATCCTTCAAGCATTTCACGTTTAAGCTCTAGGCCAACTAAAAGAAAGAAGGCCACCATAAAGACATCTTTGACGAATTTTTTAAGCGGCAAATTTAACGCAATATCTCCAAAATTAATACTGATGGGCGTATAAATAAAATCGTGATATATTGCATCAAAGCCATTTAAATTAGCAGTTACAATGGCTAATAATGCGACAAACATCATAATAATACCGCCCGATGCCTCAGTATCTAGGAAGTCTTTTAAAAGACGTGCCAATGTTCGGGATTGTTTTTTTTCTTCTGATAGTGGAGCACTTTCAGTCATTCTTGATCCTTACTTTTTTATAGTTACTTAAACATAAAGCGATTTTCTTTGGTACTCAAGGTAAAACTGCACTAAGCAAATAAATGCTTTTGGAGGGCGTTAAAGCGTTTTTGTGTTGTTTCGCCACTTGGTAATAATGTGGCATCGTTATGGGATAAGTTTTTTTGCTCGATAAAAGTTGGATGACGTATGAGTTCAAGATCTTTGGCAACAAGATGCGAAATGCCCGTCACAGAATATAAATAACGAAGTGCAAGGGCAATGGTGCGACCATTATGGACATAATCATCGTGCTTCTTTAAAAGAAGGAAAAATTTTTTGGGAACCATAAAATCAGGATCATAGCGCCATGCAATCACCGATGCAATTAGGACACGTTGCGTATGGGTTAAGTCGTCCAGATTTGCATATAGGATAAAGTCAAAGACATATTGCGCTCGATAATCGGAATGTCGCCGAAAAGCAACATCGGATAAATAGGTCATGATTTGTACAAAGATCATAAATTTAGGCGTTAAATTTGGCAATATTTGCTGAATTGCCCGAATGAAATAGGGATATAAGAGGGGATTTCTTGCCCGCATTTGAGATTCGCTAAACGCAAATGCAACGGATGAAGAAGCATAATCATCGGGGTTATGCGGTAGACTGTCAACCACAGCACCTTCACGCAGCCCAGCTATGGAAACAATAAGGGTTTCAAATTTAAATTTTTTAATCAGTTTCAGCAATAATAATGCCGCCACTGGCAACATTGCAAAGCGACGTTTGGAAATATGGGGACTGAAATCTTTGTAATCATAGTCTATTTTATCGGTGATAATTTTTTCAAGGAATATCACAACATCTTGGGCTGATACTTTGAAGCCTTGTAGGACGTGCAAAGGCACATCGTGAATATGTATATAGCACCGCATTAAAGCACGCCACGAGCCACCCACGCAGTAAAAGTTTTTTTGATTTTGATTATCAAATTCAGCAC
>JBLHTX010000123.1:0-4065 GCA_047627635.1 Alphaproteobacteria bacterium
ATGTCATATTGATTATCTGCAATTGCAATAACTAATGTTGGCACATGTTGAAAACATCGCTCCCATGTGTTGACGCCGCCTGCTCCAATCGCCATGTCGGCTTGTGCAATTAAATTTGGCATATACGGCGTATCAATATGGAGATGATAGTAATTTTTTTGACAAATATTTTGAATCTGCTCTAGGTCGCTATTTTTTGACCCACAAACCACATTAACAATTTTAAAATGATAGTCAATCCGATCAAGTGCCCGAAGCGTTTTAAGCGTTTCACTTGTTTTATCCATACCGCTAAAAAAGATAAATAAATTCTCAGGCGTTTGATGCTGTTTGGGGCGGGGTGTCTGTGTAAAAAATGCGTGCTTTAATAAGGCATATTGCGGCCCTAAAAATGTTTTTGCTGTTTTGGGAATTAAATCAGCATAGCGATTTTGATTGGGGTGATAATTTTGATCGATTAAAATATCGCAATAATGCTTTCTGTCGGCTAAATCATCAATAATAATAATTTTATCAACATAAGACTTAATAATATTTTGCCATTGAATATCAAGTGCATAATGGTCAATAATTAAATGCGGTTTTTGTTGATTGTTAGAATCCTTTAATTTTAGCACAATTTTTAGCGTCTCAGAGGCATCTTCTTGATAGCACCCTTCAAGCCAGTCATAATGAAATAGATCACTAGGCGCGCGATTTTCATTGCCTGAAAAAGGATTGATAAGGTGAACGCCATATCCTTGCTTTTGAATGAAATCGGTTAAATTCCCAACAAGATCACGGCATATAAAATGAATATCGGGATCTTTTTTTTTAATATTTTCCGCAAAGGTTAGGCAGCGCATCACATGACCTGAGCCAATTTGCAACGATGAATCAACCCGAAATATAATCATGCCGGTAGCTTGTCACTTATCTTTTGATTAATAAGCGCATATAATAATTCAGCATGATCCCAATCTTCCATAGTATCAATATCTTGTACGGCATATCTTGACAAAACAAGGGGTGATATATTCGCTGACCATATATCAGGATATGTGTGCCATGCTGATTTATACCCCATATAAAACTGCCCAGCGTCATGGAATGCTTCCTCGAGATCTTGTGAGCGTTTTTTCATATTTTGAGTACAAAAAGGGACGACAAGGTTTTCTTGTTGTTTTAGGGCTCTTTGAATGGGGAACGGGAAATTTGTTACAGGTACAACAAAATTTGTATTGGCCTTAATCAGCCCTTCATAGGCATTTTTAAGGTCTGTATTTTGAATAAAAGGCGCCGTAGCATATAAGCAGCACACAATATTAAAAGACATATTATAATATGTCTCACAGCTTGTGATGGCATGTGTTATGACGTCTGATGTGTTTGTAAAATCATCAGATAAATGTTCGGGGCGTATAAAAGGCGTTTCAGCGCCGTAATATTGAGCAATTTTTACAATATCATTATCATCTGTTGTAACAATAACCTTATCAAATAATCCAGAACTTAAGGCCGCTTCAATCGAATATGCAATAATGGGCTTGTTACCAAAATGTTTTATATTTTTCTTGGGAATCCTTTTCGAGCCGCCTCTTGCTGGAATAATACATAAATTACTCATGCCGCTATGCTCTTAAATGCAGATGTTAAGGTTTCTTTGACTGTCGAAAGGTTTTCATCCGTTAAATCTGGATACATTGGAATACTGATCGCTGAATGATAATAAGCTTCTGCGATTGGGAAATCCCCCCATTTAAACCCTAATTTTTGATAAAAAGGATGTGTGTGAATTGGAATATAATGCACATTTACGCCAATATCATGGCTTCTAAGATGCGTAAAAACGGCTTTACGCTGTGAAATATCCTTAAGGCATATTGGATAAAGATGCAGTGCAGAATAACCATTAGGTTCTTGGTAGGGCAAAGTAATGGGTAAATTTTGTAAAATCTTGTGATAGTGATCTTTGACTTTATGACGTTTTTCAATAAAGCTTTCTAGGCGATCCATTTGCGAACATCCAAGTGCTGCTTGCATTTCTGTCATACGATAATTAAAACCAAGCATGTGCTGTTCATAGTACCAGCCCCCTTCTGTGGGGTTTTCTAGTATCTCTGCATCACGGGTGATGCCATGAGAGCGTAACAAAGCCATTTTTTGCGCCAAGGTCTCGTTATTCGTGACTGCAATGCCGCCCTCTGCTGTGGTAATAATTTTCACTGGGTGAAAACTAAAGATTGTGATATCGGCATAATCGCCACAACCAATGGGCTTATTTTTATATGATCCGCCAATGGCATGCGAAGCATCTTCGATAACATAAAAGCCATATTGCTGCGATAATGCTTTAATTTTTTCCATATTGGCTGATTGCCCTGCAAATGCTACGGGAATAACCACTTTAGGGATTTGTGATGCTGTTTTAAGCTTTTCCTCAAGCTTATCAGCACATAAATTATAGGTTTTAAGATCAATATCAACAAAGTCAATGTTGGCACCGCAATATAAAGCACAATTTGCGGAAGCAACAAAACTATTTGGCGATGTCCAAACAAGATCATTTTTTTGTATACCCAAGGCAAGACACGCAATATGCAAAGCAGAGGTTGCGCTGTTGACTGCGACACCAAAATGCGCCCCTGTGAAGTGACATATTTTTTGTTCAAAACGGGGGACAGCAGGACCTTGAGTAATAAAAGAAGATTTCAAGACATCAATCACAGCATTAATATCATTATCATTGATATTTTGTTTTCCATAAGGAATCATAGCACACCCCCGTTTTTTATTTTATCAATTTAATTTATTATGCAGCAGGTTCTTTGAAGCTTGCATTGACACATTCAAGCGCTTTGTGATTAAATTCAATAATACCATCTACTGAAAGAAACTCACTATTTGTGCCTGAATTATACTCATATCCTTGCTTAACAAGCGTTCCTTGTTCGCTGATATTATTTGTTTTATAATCTATATCTTTGTGATGAAATCTAATCGTTGGGCAAATTACATAATGATCACTAAATTCAAGCGTTAAATGTGAATCATCGGCTGGACACATAATTTCATGGAGTTTTTCACCAGGTCTGATCCCAATAATTTTTGTTTTTAAATTTGGGGCCATTGCATTTGCAAGATCAGTGATACGGATTGAAGGAATTTTAGGAATAAAAATTTCTCCGCCATACATACGCTCAAAGTTTTTCAGCACAAAATCAACGCCTTCTTGAAGGGTAATCCAAAAACGTGTCATATCGCTATGGGTAATCGGAATTTCTTGTGCCCCTGATTTAATAAGGTTTTCAAAAAATGGAACAACAGAACCACGAGAACCCACAACATTGCCATAGCGCACAACACTAAATGATGTTTTATGGTCACCGCCAGCAATGTTATTAGCTGCAACAAATAATTTATCAGATGCAAGTTTTGTCGCACCATAAAGATTAATCGGGTTTGCTGCTTTGTCTGTCGATAATGCCATTACTTTTTTAACATTATTGTAAAGTGCAGCTTGAATAACATTCTCTGCGCCATGGATATTTGTTTTAATGCATTCCATCGGATTATATTCAGCAGTTGGCACTTGTTTCAAAGCAGCCGCATGAATAACATAATCAATTCCTTGCATTGCTGTTTTCATACGCTCTAGGTCACGAACGTCTCCTATGAAGTAACGCAGACATGGATGATCAAATTGTTGCTGCATTTCATATTGCTTTAACTCATCTCTTGATAAAATGACAATACGATTGGGTGTGTAACGTGTTAGCAGTGTTTCAACGTATTTTTTCCCGAATGATCCGGTGCCGCCAGTAATTAAAATATTCTTTTTGTTAAACATTCTTAATATCCATTTTGAATAAATTTTTAAATTGTTTGATTTATTAGCATTTATTAATATTTGGGGCAATATTTCTTTTCTAATTTAACAGTCTTAACAATCCCAAACCATAGGCGATACTTAAATCATCAAATACGCATTTAAATGCTATCCTAGGCTGTGTAAATTTTTACCTTATGCATTAAACATTAAATTAATTTAACAGCCCTTATGGTGCATTTAAATGCGTATGGTGG
>JBLHTX010000124.1:0-3822 GCA_047627635.1 Alphaproteobacteria bacterium
AAAATGCTATGTTTTGTAAAGAACCACCATTGCGGTGATAATAAACTGCTTGAAATATGGATTTTGCGTGCAATGGCAGCACCGCCCGAAGCGATTAAAATACCACCAATAAAAATCAGCAACAAACAGCATGTTAAAATAACCGGATCAATCGTTCGATACCATTTTGCAATAAAAGAATGATGATTAACCATCAAGTGACGATTTTGGTGCGATAATGATAATGCCATAAAGCCCTAATAATGCTAGATTATAATGTTTCTACAAGCTGTTTAAAAAAATTGCCCCGATGTTCAAAATTGCTAAAAGCATCAAATGAAGCACAGCTTGGAGATAGTAATACCGTTTTTTCAAGTGATTCGTCACCCTTTGCATCTTTAAAAGCAATTTTTAATGCATTTTCTAGTGTGTCGCTTAATGTACAAGGCAAATTATGTGCCTCAGCAACCTCATAAAATCTTGCTCCTGCTTCGCCATAAAAATAAGCATGCTTAACCTGCGATACATCATGTTTAATTAGCGGCATTATGCCTTCGGACTTTTGAACACCACCGGCAAGCCAATAAATATTTTTATACGCATTCAGGGCAGGGCGTGTTGCCTCAGCATTGGTGGCCTTTGAATCGTTAATAAACTGAATTTCATGTTTTTTGGTTACAAACTCGGTACGGTGCGGCAATCCTTGATAGGTTAACAAACCTGAAAAATCATCAATACCCAATGCATAAATTAGGGCACAGGCTGTTAAGCTGTTTGTGTAATTGTGATTGCCTGCCAAGTATGGATTATTTTTAATCAATTCCTTGATCTGTGTACATTGTGCTTCACTAAGAGTAATAAGGGCATTATGCTGATTAGCCAGATGAACAGCCTTGGTTTCCCAAGCACCAAGCTGATTAAACTCATGCCCAGAAATATGGGCTTTGCCCTTGATTGATAAATGCTGAAACAACCGCATTTTGCTTGCAAAATAAGTGTCAATAGTCCCGTGACGGTCAATATGGTCAGGGGTTAAGTTTAAAAATCCAATGCTGTCGGGGGCGAAATCAAAACACATATCTGCTTGATAGGATGAGACTTCAAGGACATAAATAATCGGTTTATGATCTATGACAAGCTCAAAGACGGCTGTGCCAATATTGCCGCCATAAACTGCATTATGTCCTGCATGATTTAATAAATGCGTTGTAATCGCCGTTGTTGTTGATTTACCATTCGTGCCTGTAATTGCAATAAATTGTACATTACTTTGGCGATGATATACCCGGTAAAATAACTCAACATCACATAGGATTGGCATTTTGACAGCATTAGCAAGTTCATAAATGTGGTGTGGCTTGGGGTGCGTTAACGCAATGCCGGGGGCCCCAATTAGTGCTGTTGCCTTGGGCAGTGTCTTAAGTGATTTATCAAGGCGATGTGCATTAGGGAGCACTGTATCATCAATAATTTTATCATCGCCAATATAAACTGTGCCGCCAGCTTTTAAAATAGCACTTGCGGTTGCAAGACCTGATTTTCCCATACCATAAACAATATAAGTATCGCTAAATTGCATATTATACACCATCTTTTAGCACCAAGACATACTTACAAATAGCCTTAAAAGCAAGCACATCTTATTCAAAAAAAAGCAGAGTTATAGAATATTCTATAGATTACATTTATTAGATTGCTTTTTATGGTCACTTATTGAGATGTTTTTGTATTTTTCTGCCGATTACTTTGGCAGCGTTTTGAGCAATATTTCACTTCGTCCCAGACTTTTTCCCATTTTTTACGCCATGCAAAAGGGCGTTGACAAATAATACATATTTTTGTTGGTAAATGTTGCTTTTTCATGGCACGAAGCATAATTGATTTCATGAAAAATTAACATCTAAATTTTGGTTTTTCTAATATTTATGTTATAAGTAGTTTATGACGATACAATTTTTACCAACAAAAGTTTATCATAAGCGTTTTTTACCCAAGACTCATATTTTAAATCATGATATTTTTTATTATATGATTGATCTGGATGCCTTAGATGATATTCATAATTATGCAATTTCAGCCTATAATAAATTTCATGTTTGGTCGATTTATTCAAAGGATTATGGCTTTGATGGTGATGGCTTAAACCCAAAACGCTTTGACGAAATAAGGCAACATTATCATATTCCACAAGGGAAAACTTACCTAGTAACCACACCACGTTTTCTAGGGCATAGTTTTAACCCTGTTAGTTTCTTTTTATTTTACGATGCACAAAAACGATTACGTGCCGTATTGTCCGAGGTTCACAATACATTCAAAGAGCGTCATTGTTATATAAGTCAGCATTGTGATGGGCGTGAAATTTTATCCAATGATGTTATGCGTGCGAAAAAAATATTTCATGTGTCCCCTTTTTTTCCTGTATTGGGCTTTTATCACTTTCAATTTCATGATACAAATAAGCGTCTAATGATAAAAATTGATTATTACAATCAAGAAGGTCAAAAAACTTTAGCAACTGGAATACAGGCAACCAAAGAAAAATTAAAAAAAACTAAACCATTGATGCTTGCAATACGTTATCCATTTATAAGTATTAAAATTTTACTCCTAATTCATTATCATGCGGTTCTTCTATGGCTCAAAAAAATACGGTTTTTCAAGAAGCCGCCCCCTCCATCTCAACCGATCAGTTCATAAAAACTGCTCGAAATTTCACGGATAAATTGCTTGCAAAAGTGCTCTCTCGCATCGAATATGGTCGCCTGACGGTTATTACGCCATCGAAGCTATGTATTCACTCAGAAAAAAAGCACGAGGGTCCTGAGGCGATTTTATATATTAAAAATACCCAATTTTTAAAGCGTGTTTTCTCTCGAGGGGATATTGGGCTGGGTGAAAGCTTTATTGATGGTGACTGGGACACACCTGATTTATATCAGTTCTTATCTCTTTGTGCTGTCAATGCCGATAATATGGGGCGTTTTGCCGATGGTGCCGTTTTTCAAAAAATGATATGGCGTTTCATTAATTTATTCGTTCGTCGTAATACGAAATCGGGAAGTCGCAAAAATATTATGGCACATTACGATGTTGGCAACGATTTTTACAGTAGCTGGCTTGATAAAAGCCTTACCTATTCAGCGGCAATTTTTAAAAATGATACTATCACTCTTGAGGAAGCACAGGCCGCCAAATATCAACGTATTCTTGACGAACTTCCCCAAGATACACAAACAATTCTTGAAATTGGCTGTGGCTGGGGCGGCTTTGCCGAATATGCATCCAGTCAGGGCAAACAAGTCACAGGGATCACAATATCGCCCGCACAATATGCTCATGCACAAAAAAGACTAGGAAATGCTGCCGAAATTTTACTCTGTGATTATCGAGATTTAAAGAGACAATATGATGCGATTGTCTCCATTGAGATGTTTGAAGCTGTCGGCGAAGAATTTTGGGCGGGCTATTTTGAAACAATCAAAGCGTGCCTTAAGCCTCAAGGAAAAGCGGTCATTCAATCCATCACGGTTCGAGATGATTTATTTGATGATTACCGTAAACGTAATGATTTTATTCGGTATTATACTTTTCCGGGAGGGATGCTGCCCTCGACTGAAAAATTCATAGCCATAGCAAATAAAACATCTTTGGATGTTAATAATGTTTTTCATTTTGGACAAGATTACAAAAAAACACTGCTTATTTGGTTGGATAATTTAAACGCCACCAAAGCAGATATTATACGCAATAAAGGCGTAGGTTTCTTAAAATCTTGGCAGTTTTATCTTGCTTTATGTGCAGCCGGTTTTGAATGTGAACGGATTAATGTGGCACAATTTC
>JBLHTX010000125.1:0-3818 GCA_047627635.1 Alphaproteobacteria bacterium
CAGGATCTTGAAGCGCTGCGGTTGCCGCTTTTTGTGCAGGCAAACAAACATTAAACGGACTACGGATTTTATTTAAGGCCTCAGCTGCAATGGGAGGCACATATCCCCACCCAACACGAAGTGCTGCAAGGCCAAATAATTTTGAAAATGTCCGTGTTACCGCAATATTCGGATATTCATTAGCAAATTCAAGCCCCGACTTATAATCGTTGGTTGTAACATATTCGTAATAAGCCTCATCAATAACCAGCAAGCAATTTGACGGCACAGCATCAATCAGTTTTTGCATTTGCGATTGCGGCACATAATGCCCCGTTGGATTATCGGGGGTTGCAATAAAAATAATCCGTGTTTTATGATTAATTGCCCCAATGATTGCGTCAATATCGTGACGATAATCAGCGGCATAAGGCACTTCAACAGTATTCGCCGCTGCCATTTGTGTTGCAATACGATACACAGGAAACGAGTTTTTTGAAAAAATAACATCATCGCCCTTGGTAGCAAAAGCCAAACACAGCAATTCAAGGATGTTGTCAGACCCTGCCCCACAAATAATGCGGGTATAATCAATCTTGTAAAACTCGCTGATGGCACGGGTTAATGCTGCGGCACTGCCATCGGGATATTTAAACAAACTATGGGTGCACTCATTAAATGCATCGGATGCCTTGGGGGACGTGCCATAAGGATTTTCATTCGACGATAATTTAATGACTTTATCGATACCAATCAATGTTGATTGGCCTGCTTTGTAAACGGCAATATCGTTTAGATTATCATTATATGATAAATTATCCATAGATTGTAAATCCTGAGTAAAACATTTACCTTGTATATATTATTTTTTTTGATAATCTTCAAGGTTAATCGGCGCGGGATAACTGCCAAGATAATCAATATCAAGAATTTTACCCTTTGAGGTGTTTTTTAATTTCTTAGAAAAATCAGGAATTGTTGTTTCATCAAAAAAACCATCAACTTCGATGAGGTGAAATCGCTGTGACAAATCTTTTGAGTCGAAAATTGATACGCTTCGGGCGGTTTGCTGTAATTCACCGAAACAATTAATAACGCTGATACGCCCAATATCAGGATTGCCTGAAATTTTAAACAATGATTTATCATCGTCTGTGGCAACGGGCTTGCTGTGGGAAACAATCATATAATCGTTGCGTGTGGTCACTGTGATGTCATTTTTGACAAAAGGTAAAACACCAGACACATAAACGCCTTTAGGGAGCCTAAGCCACCATTCATTGACAATATCGACATTATTGACAGGTAAAATCCCAAGCGTTGCATCTTTGCTGGATACGGTGTGCAAAACTGAAAGCTCGGTGCCTGCTTTTTTAAGTTTCAGCATACTGCCGAAATAATAGCGTATTGCGTCACGCAGGGAATCCGATTCATTACTGCCAAAATAAGCAATTGAAAAATCTGCCTGCATATTACAAAATGCCGACAACAAAGAACGCCATAACCCAATAATGACACAAAGCGGCAAAGCCCCATGATGTCTCTTTAGAAGATTTTTTAAAATTTCTGCCTCACGTGCAGGGCGATAAATTTCGATATCAGCGTGAGATTCTGTTGGCGTTTCACGTTTTTTCGCCTGAATTACATCATCCACTGTTTCCGCACGCTGCATTAACAAATCATGGATTTTTGTATCGATCATATCAATTTTTTGACGTACATCGCTTAATTTCGTATTATCCATATTTTTTTAACTTAATTATTTTATTAATAATGATCATTATTGATCTAGGGTACGAAGTAAATTTTCAATTCTATCTTCGCTATATTCTTTGGATTCAATATTAACATTTTTTACCTTTGGTGCAACATTTTTAATAGGTTTAGGCGATTTTTTTTCGATTTTTTGTATAATTGCCTCAATGCTTTCAGGCTTTTTCTTGGTTTTTTGGATAATTGCCTTAACGGCTTTAGGTTTTTCCTGAGTTTTTTGGATAATTGCCTCAACGCTTTTCGGTTTTTGTTTTACTTCTGGTTTATTCTCGGTCACTGTTTCTTGGCGTTGGCTTAGGGTTTCAATTAAATTCTTAATATGCTTATCATCAATAAGCTTGGGCTGTGTTTTCACGGGCAATGCTTGATTAATTAAATCGGTCTTATGATTATAAACATAATTCTCAAGAATATTGTGCCATAACACCGCAGCAACACCGCCGCCTGTGGCTTTTTTGGTCACCTTCGTATTGTCATTGCCAATCCATACGCCCGCAGTAATGCCTTTTTTAAGACCAATATGCCCCAAAAACCATGCATCCCGATAATTTGATGTTGTGCCTGTCTTGCCATAAACCGCAACATTTTTAATTTGAGCCCTTCTTCCTGTACCATAAGCAACATTTGAAGCAGATATATCTTTGATATCACGCAGAACATGGCTCGGGAAAACGGGTTGTTTCAGCGTATCAAGATCATATTGATAGAGTAATTTTCCTGAACTATTGCGAATTTCAGTGACAATACTGGGCTTATACGCATAGCCCCCATTATAAAAAGGCACATAAGCACTGGTAAGCTCGAGCAAGCTTACCTCGGTTGCCCCAAGGGCTAGGGATAAAAAATGGGGTAATTTTTGTTCTATGCCTGCACGATAAGCCGTATTAATCACACTTTTTATCCCGACTTGATGGGCAAGCTTGACGGCAATCGTATTAATAGATTGAATATAGGCACTACGAATAGTCATTTCACCCTTATATTTGTTATTGTAATTTGAGGGCTTATAGCCTTGATAATTCACAGGGCCATCAGAAATTGTTTGATTGGGTCTATAGCCTGCCTCGAATGCTGCTGCATAAACAAAGGTTTTAAAGGCTGAACCAGGTTGCCGTAATGCCGTTACAGCCCGATTATAGGGAGATTGACGATATGATTTTCCGCCTGTCATAGCTAAAATTTGTCCCTTATCATCAATGGCAGTAAAGGCAACTTGTGAGAAATCATATTGCTTGCCCTGATTATTGACAAAAAATTCTGATAAGGTATCGGATAGATTCTGTAAATTCATATCAATCGATACGGTCACGATAATATCCTCGGAATAATCGCCAATTAAACGCGAAACTTCATCGGCGGTATAATCGGCAATATATCCCCCTCCCCCCGTTGAGGAATAAACAACAAGCTGGGCGGGATTTTCAAGGGCATTTTGCTTTTCATGATTGGTAATATATCCCGCATCATACATCGCACCCACAACAATGGCGGCACGTTTTTCGGCTTTGACAAAGGAATTTGTGGGGCTATATCGAGATGGAGCTTTTAAAAGTCCTGCAATCATGGCACTTTCTGCAATCGTTAAATCTTGGGCAGATTTACCAAAATAACGCTCTGCGGCAGCGGCAACACCATATAAACCAGCACCCAAATAAACCCGATTTAAATAAAGAGTCATAATTTGTCGCTTGGTATAATTTTGCTCAAGCTTGATGGCATAAAGCAATTCTTTTATCTTTCGGGAATATGAACGCTCCGCCGAGAAAAACAAATCTTTCGCAAGTTGCTGTGTCAAGGTTGAAGCCCCCTGCACCACCGATCCTGCCTTTAAATTTGTGACCATTGCCCGTAAAATACCCAAAGCATCAAAGCCGCCATGCTTTAAAAATCCACGATCTTCAATCGCAATAATGGCATGAATTAAATGTTCCGATACTGTATCATAATCCACACGGCCGCCATAATAAGCCCCTCTTACGCCAATAAGTTGCCCTTGTTTATCCATAACTTTAATACTGACATTGGCACGTGGATCAATAAAAAAATCATATTTGGGTAAATCATCA
>JBLHTX010000126.1:0-3616 GCA_047627635.1 Alphaproteobacteria bacterium
TTAGGAGCTTAGGAGCTTAGGAGCTTAGGAGCTAGAACTATTTAACACCCTGATGTAAAGAGTCTCTAAACAGCTTTGTGGTTGAGGGTGTGGATTAGATGCTGAAAATTTTGGCATCACCTTTATACAATTTAATTGTTCGGATCGATGATCTATTAAGGCCTCTATAGCTTTAAATGCTTCAGGGCCACCATATGGAAGCAGAGTACCAATATCACCAACTAGTTTCGTGATATTTGTATCTGACATATTATATTGAAGGTTTTTTATATTTATAATTGCCTTAGCTAGCGCTTGGCGTTTCACCATGTGTGCGTTGGGTTTATTACGCATTAAGGGTTTGTCATACTTTTTTTGTTGTGTTTTTCTTGCAACGTTTTTTTGTTTACTCTTAAAATCATTGGCTGTGTTTGGCATATAATTTCCCTTATATACAATTATTATACTATACATTACAACAAAAGTAATTATAAAAATTAATACACTATTTTTACTTAAGTATTTTAGTGAGGGATATTTGTGCTGATCCTGCTTTTAGGGGTTTTTGCTGTGCATCGCTGGGCTTACGTCCTGTTATCGTTATTATATCGATATCGAAAATATGATTGGGGACAAGATTATGCAAATTTTCAAGTGCTTTTTGATATGTTTTACGATTAAGCGGTTTGGAGGCATTTTCAAGATAGTTGCTTTCTCCAGTCGCTTTGATATCATTAATCATGGTTTTTAAATCTTGGTAATGGATGCGATAATTTTCGCTATCGGCAACAGGCAATGCAAATTTTGCCCGCTGTAGTAACCCACCCAAATCACGAATATCGATTGTCGGAAAAAACCGATTATGACAGGCATTTGTAATTTCAAGCTCGGCATTCGTAAATGATTTTTTTAAAATACCAAGCGTTTTTTCACCAATAAAAGACCCAACAAACACACCATCGCTTTGTAAAGCATTATTGATTTGAATTAAATATCCGACAAGATCATTAATGCAATGACAGGTTAGCAAGGCAATAATTGCATTTTGAGTGTGAATATGCTGGGGGAGGATTTCATTGTCACGCTGAATATTGGTGATATGCGTTGTTTTTTTTAATTGAAAAAATGCCTTGGCTTCAGGCAGGTCAAGGAAATATTCAGGAACATCAATCAAGGTAATAGAGGGCATATCTTGTAAAATCATGGATAGGCGATCAAGATGATTTAAAAAGATTTCCTTATGTAAAAAATCACTTTTTTGGAATTTTTTTGCATTACGCTTTTTAAAAGCAAGCCGTTTAGAGATGTTAAAAATGACAGGAATCATAATGTTATTTTAATCCGTATGCCATTTTCTTGGCAGTGATAAATAGTCCAAGGAAAGGCTGTGTTATTGTCGTGAACTTCAAAATAATATAGCTGAGCGTTATCTGGATGCGTGTCAATTGTGATATTATAGGATGTCATAAAAGCACGCCACACACCGCCATGCGCAACAAACAAGGGGATTGTTGTCGTTTTCAAGTGATGATGCATTGCGGTGTAAATACGATGCTTGAAATCTGCAAAAGGCTCACCATTTGGCGGATCACTCATATTTGTATATTCCTTGGCAATGGTAATCCATGATTTGCCTTCCCAATCGCCCACAACATGCTCTTTAAGGCTGCTATCTTTGATGATTGGTAAATTTAACACCTCATTTAAAATTGCCGATGTTTTACGAGTACGTTGCATATCGGAATTAATAAGGACATGAATTGGGGTTTTTTCATGGTGCGTGTGTAAAATTTCTTGTGCTTTGTGTGCTTGTTCGATACCAAGAGCAGTAAGCGGTGTATCAACGCCGCCGCCGCACATAATTTGTGCAAAATTAGCTTCTGTTTGTGCATGACGGATAAAATAAAAATTGTGCATAAAACCAAAGATACCATAAGTAAAGTTTATTAATAATGTTTCAAGTTACTAGCATAGTTTCAAAATACGTTAAACAGCTAAAAGCAGTGCAAAATTTTATTTATCCTTATGCCTGCCTTAAATGCCAAACACATTTGGATGATTTTTCAGGGCTTTGCCATATATGCGCACAGCATCTTGATTATATTGCAAAAAATTATTGCAATCATTGCGGATATCCATTTGATTTATCCATTGGGTCAGATATATTATGTGCCAAATGTTTGCAAAATCCACCACTTTATACCAAAGCACGCTCTATTTTTTACTATCAAGACGGTATTAAACCTTTGATTTTAAAATTAAAATACGCCGATGCCCATCATATTGTTCCGTTTCTTGGGGAACAGATGTTGATTTACATGAAAATTCACGCACTTAATCCCGATTATATTATACCAGTGCCTTCGCATTATCGGCGTTTATGGTTTCGTATGTATAATCAAACTGCATTATTGGCTGATTATATTGTTAAAAGCGACAATAGCCATCATTTGAAACCGTTAATGCAAGGATTGAAACGGGTTAAATATAATACCCAAAAAGATGCAACACGGTTGCAGCGTGAACAGAATTTAAAAAATGCCTTTATCTGCCCCAATGCTTTGCATGATCGTATTAAGGGGAAAAATATTTTATTAATTGATGATGTGATGACAAGCGGCGCAACTATTAATGCCTGCACCAAGGCACTTTTAAAAGCCAAGCCACACTCAATCCATGTTTTGACGCTTGCCCGTGTCACAATGCAAACCCATAATTTAGAGATTGACTTTTAAACCCATATTTTCCTATAATCACGCCTAGCATACACAAAAAACAGGATTTTAAAATGGCCGATATTATTATTTACACCAAAGCAACATGCCCATTTTGCACAAAAGCGAAAGCATTATTAACCCATAAAGGGGCAAAATTTACCGAGATTGATATTTCTAGTAACGATACCCTGCGTTCACAAATGATGGAAAAAGCCAATGGTCGCCATACAGTGCCACAAGTTTTTATTAATGATACCCATATTGGTGGCTGTGATGATTTATTAGCAGCCGATCGCTCTGGTGATCTTGATAAAAAATTGGCAGCATAATTTATGATGCGTTATTTTATCACGATTATTTTGACAATTCTTATTGTCCTAAGCATGATTTATCATACAATGATGCCCCATTTAACAACATGGATTTTTAGTGATTATACTGTAACGCCCCAGCATTTTCAACAAGCTGATGTGGGCAATCCAGAAGCATTGACAAAAATTGGTGACATGTATTATGCATCTCAAAAATACACACAAGCAGTATCATTTTATGCACAAGCAAGTGATAAGGATTACGCACCTGCAACTTTAAAACTTGCGGCAATGTATAAAAACGGCATTGGTGTGCCGAAAGATGAAATACGGGCAAATGAACTTTTGCTAAAATCATCTATGAAAGGCGACATCAACGCACTTAAAGGCTTGGGTAATAACCTTAAAGATGCCCTTGGGTTATAATATATGAATTAAAATAAACATATATAAATATTTATTTACAATTTTATTAAGTTAGTGTATATAGTGAACTAAGTTGATATTGATTTATCAAAGAATTGCACGATTGCGTTCCAAGTATTTGTGATGTTGGGTATGTTATATTTGATCCATTTTTTCATATTCGCCCAGAATATTTCTATGGGG
>JBLHTX010000127.1:0-3411 GCA_047627635.1 Alphaproteobacteria bacterium
TTATCTTTTTAATATAAGCGCTATGTGCAAGTATTGGTACACACAGTAATAATCGACGTATCATAACAAAACACAGACCCGCAATAATTGTCATGTGCAGCCCTGAAATTGACAGCAAATGATAAATACCGCTCACTTTCCAAGCATGCGTAATGGCTTCAGGGATTGCAAATCTTGAGCCCGTAATCATGGCAATTAAGGGTGTTGCGGTTTTCTCGGGGAGTATAGCATTAATTTTATCGGCAATTTTTAATCGCAACTTATGAATAAATCGGGGCATAAACCGAGGAAGTGCATATATATCAGTAGGATTGTGATGTATAATTTTTTTTAGCCGACCCGTTGCCCCAAATCCATTAAGCTGTGCATAAAACCTAAAATTATAAGCGCCCTTGAACAATGCCCCCTCGGGCGGTGCAATAAATATAAAAGCGGTTATTGTATCGTAAGGATATAAAATTTGATAATCCTGCTTTGTAATATTTAAGCGGACTTTTTTGGGTAACTTTACGTCACTATCGTGTATTTTATCAATAGCGAGGATGATCCGAGGCTTGCGGGCATTATCCTGAATATCAACAATCTGTCCGGTGACCTTTAAGGATGCATATATTTTGTCAATGGGTTTGTGTTCATAATTTATGTGATAAGTAAGCATACCAAGGCAACTGCCGACAATTAATGCGAGGCATGACCATATTAAAAAAATGGTACGGTGTGCTTTGTAATACCAAACATATAACAGTAAAATACTACATATTACGATGATAATTGGCCCATAAAATGGGGATAAAAGGCTTAATGCAATCGCTAATGCCAGCCAAGGGGGCATTATTAATAAACGATCTGAGGCATGACATCTCAATAAGCTTGTTAAAATAATCAAAGCCTTAATTATTTAGTTTTCTTGGCTTTGCAATCGCTATATCACTTTGCGTATCATTGGGGGCAATAATATTGCTATCTGCTGTATTTATTCTTTTTTGCTTTTGACGATTATTCCACCGCACAAAACCATAAGTTCCAAGCCCTGCCGCTGAGGCTGATGCCACAGTTGCCAAGGCAATTTTACCCCCTTCTGAAAGCGGTTTAGCGCCACCTCGAGTACGATTTAAAATATCATCAACTTCTTTGTGATTATTAATCTCATTAATCTCGGAAGCGCTTAAGGGCGATTCATTTTCTGTTAATTCATCCATTGTTAACTTACCATCACCATCAATGTCTAATGCTTGTGCATCTGCTAGTGAAAGCTGAGATTCTGTTAAAGCAAGCGAACTACCATCATCATAATGTGCACTCACTTGCCCTGCATCATTATATTGAACTTCAAAGCTTTGATTATTATTCGTAGCATTTAATTGGCGTTCTACATCCTTATTAATACGATCTTCAAATGCTGCATTCACACTCAGGCCAATAATTGCCCCCAAAGCAGGTGCTGCAATTAATAAAGGCAATAAATAGGTAAATAAGTTTTTTTCACGCTTATTCCGCATTTTAATAATGTTATCGTTCCAATATCGCGTTTTATGGTCTAGGTTTGGGGACGTAGCCAGCATCCAATTTATTAAAAACCCAGCATTATCAATGCTATCATTATTAATTTTAATACGATTTTTATCACCATTACTTTGTTGCAATGCGGCTTGCAAAGTTTCTAGGGATCCAAGATCAATATAATTACTTGAAATCTTGTTACTTTTTATCTTTTCACGAAATCCTGCATGATAAGCAGAGAATTGATCGCCAGTGCGTTTTAAATGCTTTAAGGGCCGATAAAATTTTTCCTCACGATCATAAAGATAAATCCGCCCGCTTGCATCAGTGGTTACGCCTGCAAAATTTTCTCCTGCATAGCTAAAATCAAATTTCCTTAATGTGGCAGGCTTGCCATTTTCCTGCAATACTATATCCCGAGAATATGGATTACCCACAAATGATACAACTGGTATATTGCGCGTATCAATATTATCTAAATTCTCAGTAATTATTGTCTTTGCCTTAACAGTGGGCTTATGATCTATGCTATCGGATTGTTTAGGAGGTTTTTTAAGGGGTTCTTTATTATCAGAAATATTCTCAGTAATATTTTCTGGCTTAGAATCTTTTTGTGGGTCTTCTTTTATCTTAAGAGGCACAGTATCAAGATGGTTGTTATCTAAATCTCGGTGACGATTAAAATCATACTTAACTGCTTTAAAATTGTTCATTATGGGTGGGTTACTTGACATACAAATTCACTAAAACATTAATTAAAAAAACTGTATCAAATTATTCACTTTATGTCAATTTTTTATTAAATAAAAATCATGTATCAAGGGTACAATGCATAATGTTATATGCACTCGCCTGCATTCATATTGGTTAAAAATCGGCTTGCATCCTGTTTAATCGCTTGTTTTTTCTCATCATCCATACGATCATAAGTGCGGTACATCATGGCAATGCGTGGATTATTAGCAAACTTATCACGATGGCTTTGTAAAAAATTCCAATATAAATAGTTAAACGGGCAGGCATCCAGCCCATTTTTCTTGGTCACTTTATAAGAACAATTTTTGCAATAATTCGACATTTTATTAATGTAACTGCCCCCTGCTGCATAGGGCTTGCTGGCAACAACGCCGCCATCGGCAAATAAAACCATGCCCGTGACATTGGGCATTTCAACCCATTCATAGGCATCGGCATAGACAATTAAAAACCACTCATTCACATATTGCGGATCAATACCCGTTAATAAGGCAAAATTCCCAAGCACCATCAGCCGTTGAATATGATGGGCATAGGCATTTTTCTTGGTCTCCAATACGGCTTGACGCATACAATTCATTTTTGTGTTTGCGTTCCAATAAAATTCGGGTAATTTTTGTTGGGCATTTAAAAAATTTAAATCTGCATATTCGGGCATTTTCAGCCAATAAATCCCTCTAATATATTCACGCCATCCTAAAATTTGCCGAATAAACCCTTCAGCGGCATTCAGGGGGATTTCTTGTGCGTGATATGCATTTTCAGCCGCTTTAATACATTCAAGTGGGTTTAACAAACCGCAATTAATATAAAAACTTAAATGTGCATGAAATAACCATGGCTCGCCCTCAATCATCGCATCTTGATAATCACCAAACAAAGCAAGCCGTTGAAGAATAAACTGATTAAGTGCCTGTAATGCTTGCTCTCGGGTGACGGCAAAATGAAACGGATCAAGATCGCCAAAATGTGTGTTAAATTTCTCTGCAACCAAGGCCATGACTTCTTGTGTAATGGTATCTGGTTCACTGATATAGGTTTCGGGAACGCTTAATCCTGCTTTGGGGGGCTTACGATTTTCACTATCATAATTCCATTCACCGCCAACAGGGTTATTATTCTCCATTAATATAGAATATTTTTTACGCATCTCAC
>JBLHTX010000128.1:0-3298 GCA_047627635.1 Alphaproteobacteria bacterium
CACTCTTTTGGTTACTGGCCGCTTATAAAAATCATCTTGCGCTGAAGCACCACTGCCTGATCCTTGAACTTCATTCGTGTATTTTTTAAAAAAATCATCAATACTGACAGGCTCAAAGGCATTAACGCTTAATGGAAAAATACACCCGAATGTAAGCAATAAAGCAATAGATACAAAGTTATTCCGCATTGTTACTCCCTGCACTAAAAATTGCTTTGGAAATAAGATCCATTAAATTAACTGACCCTTGGGTATTGTTAAATTTGCCATTGGGCTTGATATATTGCTCTTCAAAGCCTGCCTCGATATTAATGGATGCACCACCAAGCAAACTATCGGAGGCAATTTTAACAACCGAATCAACTGGTAATTTAATATTGTCATTAATTGATAAAACAAGTTCAGCACGATAATTTTTAGCATCAAGATTTGTTGCCGTAACCGACCCAATTTTGACACCTGACATTTTAACTTCCGAACCTGTTGTAATACCCGAAATATTATTAAAATATGCTTTGACTGGATAAAACTGATTAGATAAAGAATATGCATTGACCTGCATAAGCGCATACATAAAGGTAGCCGCCGCCAAAATGACGCATAGACCGATAAAAGCCTCAAATTTTTGTGTCATAAACACCCATATTCTTTTTGTTATTTATGTTTCATAATCAGAATCACGCATACACATATAAGCGTATGCGATAGAAGTATGTGGCATTTTATTTTAAAAGCCAACAATTTTATGCATATTATCTTCTAATTTGGTTTCCAAGCCTCGTAATCGCCACTGGCTTTGCGTCTTTTGATATCTGATGTCTTTGAAAGACTGGCAGGTGGCGTATAAGCATCGGGCGTACCTGTTGCATTATCTTGGTGCGGCTTTTCCCATGATTTTTCAACGAATGCTTGCTTTGAGGGTGGTGTGTCAACCATTTTATGCAACCATGCATGCCAATCGGGCGGAACAGAAGAAGCCTCGGAATATTTAGGATAAATAACCCAGCGCCGTGACTTATCAGCATTTACATAATATAAGTTGCCCACATCATCTGTACCAACTTGTATGCCACAACGCCTTGTGAATAACCATGTACCCCATGTTTGCCCGTTCCACCAAGTGAATGAACGTGTTAGCAAGAACTTTAATCGTGAAAAAAACATATCAAAAACCAATTTAATTTTCTTTGTATATATCAACTTGTTTGATTGTATGCAAACATTGTTTAAAAAAAAATTAAACATACTGTTGACATATATGTAATTAATATGTACAATAGGTATATAGAAACACCGCATGACATACTGGAGATGCCTTGATGAGTACACAAAATCTTAACCTACACTACTTAGATAAACTCATGAATTGTAATAGCTTAGACGTAGCCAACAAACAATTCCCAGTAAGCGTGTTTTTTAACATGATTACCTTAGATCAAGCAAACCATATTATTGAACGCTCTCATATTCTTTATGAGCGTATGGAAACACTTGAACAACGCATTAGCGATCTTTATGGCAAAGAGCAAACTGTGCGCTTAATGGATAATTTTAATGATATTATTTCTTACTCTGACAAAGTATTTGACCATGGTAGCGGCGAAACATTTGATGAGTATTTCCTGAAGCTTGAAAGTTTCTGCGGACAAATTGAAAATATTATCAAAATGATTCGTTATTATTATGCCCTATTCGAGAGCAATATGTAATTGCTTTTGACCGAAATTCAGCTTTAAGTTGATACCGAAATTGATCTTTAAGTCGTCGGGTTTTTCCTCCCTTATTTTCCCCGACGCCACGCCTCCATAGTGACGCGTGCTTACTGGCTCAGATATTTATATCTGGGCCTTTTTTTATGCTTACTGATGATAAGGATATAAATCGCCTCCTGAAACAGGGTGCGTAACGCCTGTTGTGGATGGCACAGATAGAGGCAAATTTTTGATAGAACGCACCGCCAACCATGCAAAACATTCGGCTTCAATCGCATCACTGTTTAAGCCAATTTCCTGTGCTGTTTTTACGGGAATATCTGACAAGGTGCGTAAATGCCCCAAAGTCGTTTGATTATGCACGCCCCCCCCTGCAATAATCCGCATTTTGGGTTTTTGTGGATAAAACGCATCGGCTTGGATTATGCAATAAGCCGCCATATAATTAATGGTTGCCAACATATCAAGCGGTGATAAAGCCGCCAAAGGCGTGATGTCAAATTCATTACGATCAAATGATTTAGGTGGCTTTTGCAAAAAAATATTCATCTGTGCCATTTGATGCGCAATATGGTAATGCACAGTGCCAGAAGCCGCAATTTCGCCATTTGGATCATAAGGTTTATTGAAGAATTTTTGACATAAATCATCGCTGATACAATTCCCAATCCCAATGTCAAAACCCATAATTTCAGCCCCAACAAAAGTAACATTAGCAACACCGCCAATATTCACAAACAAAGCAGGCTTGGTTGTATCGGATAAGCAAGCCTCGTGATATAAGGGGGCAAGCGGTGCACCTTGCCCGCCATTGATTAAATCATTATGCCGAAAATTAAAAACCACATTAGTTTGCGTTGCCTGTGCCAATTGGCTTGGATTGCCAAGCTGTACCGAGATTTGTTGATCGGGACGGTGCAAAATTGTTTGCCCATGAAGGCCAATTAAATTGAGCGTGTTAATGTCAAAATTATCAGTAATAAAATTAATAATGGCTTGTGTATATGCGGTTTCAAGCGTTTTTATTTTGGGTGATTGTTGGTCTATTATACCGTTTTGGTGTGCATCTTTGCCTGCTTGGCGTAACTGATTTGCTAAATCTTGCGAAAATGGCACTTCACAAAATCCCAAACGCTTTATGTAATCCACACCGTCAGTCTCGATTAATGCCCCATTAATCCCGTCGCACGATGTGCCCGTCATAATCCCTAAAACTGTATAATTCATAATCCCCCTGCTTTGCTTTTAATTTTTATTAGCGACCCTATTCATACACCGTCATCACGAGTAAGGCAAAGCCTGACGTGGTGATCTGACTTTTTAGCCTAAGATTGCCGCAGTCGCTACGCTCCTTCGCAATGACGATTATTTGTTGTTATCAACACCCCCCACGTCATTCTGGAACTGCATTGATGAACCTTTACAAGAATGACAAGTTTTGGAAGGAACACCACACAAAACCCGTCACTGCGTGGCTTTACGCAGTAAAACAAAGCAGTCCAGTAAAACTTAAAGCGAGTATAAATATAATATTCTGGATTGCTTCGCCTTGCCAAGGCAAGGACTCGCAATGACGATTCTCCTTT
>JBLHTX010000129.1:0-3272 GCA_047627635.1 Alphaproteobacteria bacterium
CACGCATAATATACATTAATAAACCACATCCAAAATAATGCCCAATACGATCTGAGGAATAAAGATAAAGATTGCTTGGATCATGGTTTTCAATTTCGTTTAATCGACTGACGCTTATATTTAATCCTGCTTTACATTTTTCAATGGCCTGATAATAATTACGCCCCATTAAAACAGGTTTATTGTCAAAGCCATAATAATCAATATCAATATCGGTTTGTTTGTCAAGATAACGAGGGATTGCAAACCGTGGATCACCGTCCCAGCTATCCCGATAACCACGCATGGCCCAAAAAATATCAAACTGTTGATCTGTGCGTGTTTCAGCACGTACATAATCTATTGACGTATCGCATGGATTTGGAATATATCCCACGGTTACATGATCTTGTTTAAAGCGTTTCTTGATTGCTTCGCCTGCTGTTGTGCAAAAAACGCTATCAAGGGCAGGGAGTTTATCGATGATTGTTTTTTCAATATGACTATAAAAAATAAGATCAACACAAAAGGCAGAAATTTTGACATAAGGATTTATTTTTTTTGCCTCTAACAATGCTTCGGTCGAGAGAAAATCAGCTTGACCAACTATAATAAAATCTGGTTGAAATCGACGACATATTTTTAAAAAATTGGTATCTACCCGTGATTTACCAAAAATTTTTCCTAAAAAGCCACCTTCACGTGCAACATCACGGTCTGATAAAAAATAAACATGGTGACCATTACGCACAAGACCATTGTAAATGCGTTGAGGGAAAATATGAGCACGATCACCGCAATGCTTAAAATTACCGCCAGATACCAAAAGAACACGCATAATGTTATAGCCTTTTATTACTTGTTTATTAATCAATATACATTATTATGGTGGTGTGCTAAATTTAAAAATATTTTTTTAATTATATTCTTTGTAAAGCGTTAGAGACTTATGTATTTTACTCGTCGTGGCCTTATGTTGGCTTTATCATCGCCTTCCGGTGCAGGGAAAACAACCCTAGCCAAAATCTTGTTAATGTCTGATAAAAATCTTGTTTCTTCAGTTTCAGTTACAACCCGCGAGCCTCGAAAAGGGGAAATGGATGGTAAAGATTATTATTTTATTACTCCAGCACAATATGAAGAAATGGCCTATGAGCAACTTTTACTTGAGCACGCCATTGTGCATGAAAATTATTATGGCACACCGAGGCAATATGTAGAAGATTCCCTTAGTAACGGTAAAGATGTTGTTTTTGACATTGACTGGCAAGGAGTACAGCAATTGCGTGCCAATGTTCCGCAAGATTTGGTTTCTATTTTCATTATGCCGCCCGATGCCAAGGAACTGCGTCGTCGCCTTGAGGGACGCGCTACCGATAGTACTAATGTTGTTGAGAAGCGTCTTGCCAAGGCAGCCAGTGAGGTTTCGCATTGGGGGGAATATGATTATGTGTTAATTAATGATAATCCTGAAAAATGCTCCGATGATATTCGTTCAATCTTAACGGCCGAACGCCTTAAACGCAGAAGGCAAACAGGGATTACTGAATTTGTACGTAATTTTAACAAAAATATTATTCCTGTAAAACCACAATAAATCCGAGC
Source organism: Alphaproteobacteria bacterium (assembly GCA_047627635.1). Classification (GTDB taxonomy): domain Bacteria; phylum Pseudomonadota; class Alphaproteobacteria; order JBCCNR01; family JBCCNR01; genus JBCCNR01. The sequence continues at coordinate 1,585 of JBLHTX010000129.1, forward strand.
TTTTATGTTTGTACTCATGCAGCATCGTCCTTTAATGATTGCCGAGCGGCATAATGCTTCTCGTGCCGCTTACTTTATATATCTTTATTTAAAAAAAAATCCTGCACATCATATTGATTTTTGCCTTTTCGAGGGGGCAACGACCCCGCAACAGCACCTTGATCAGTGTCAAAACGCCTTTGATTTATATCATTATTATATTAGTGCATTTTTAAATACAACGAATAAGAAACAAATTTATGCTTATTTACAATATGATTTATGGCATGAAAAAAGCGACTTTACAGAGTATGCTATTTGCCATCAGCCGATTGATAGCAAAAAACATCCGCATGGTTTTGGTCAGATTCGTAACTTGGTGGCTCATTTTTTAATTTACCATCAGTTAGAGCGTTATCAAACAATTTGGATTGCGATTGATGATAAAAGAAAAATTATCAAGAAAATTGCCAAGCAAAAAGTAATAGATGGCACAGCTTATTTGTATAAAAAACATCGATATGTTGGCAATGCCTCCACGATTGGGCAAAAAACATTGCTTGAGGCAGCGATTATCCGTAGTAAATTCATGAGTGACCATATTTTAAATTATGCCCATAAGGGGCGTGTTTTATGCCTTGTCGGGAATCGTCATGCTTATGATATAACATGCTATACGCCCGATCTAGTTGATGTTTTTGGTTATCATCCTCATAATGATGCTGATCATGCACTTTATCATTATAATGTCACCCAAGCACAGCTAAGTTTAACCAAGCTTGATGATAATCAAGAGATAAGCCCTTATTGTCGTAAGGTAAGCTTGGATAATACGAAGCGGCTTCAATCAAGTTTTGACCTTAAATCTGATTATTTATCATTTTTTTATAAAAAGTTGCGTTAATGGCTTGCATTGAATAAATAATCAGTATAGGTATGTGCGCATTCTGGTGATAATTTATTTATCATAGTATTCAATGTGCGGATATGGCGGAATTGGTAGACGCGCTGGTTTTAGGTACCAGTGTCGAAAGATGTGGGGGTTCGAGTCCCTCTATCCGCACCATTTTACTTTTATAGTATAAGCTTACTATATTTAATTTTTTGTCTTCGCTTCAATTGCAGTAATATAGTTTAATAACTCTTGTATTGCCCCAGCAATATTATCATAGTCACTTTGATCAATGTTAATTTTAGCACGCATTTTTTCTTCAATAATTTGTGACTGCGTTGTCACTTTATCCGCAGCGACACTTAATGAAGCGCCTTTTAAGGCATGGATTGCCTCAAGTAATGGTTTGTTATCTTGGGTATTATGTGAGAAGGCATAGTTTAAATCATTCAGATACTCAAATGCCTGCTTTTTAAAAAGCATAAGAAGCGACAGACCAAGGTCAATATCTCCCCGAATAATATGATTGAACTTATCAAGGTCAACTGCATTATGACTATCGAGTGATAATATATTTTGGTTATTGTGGTCCATCAAAAAAATCCATTCAAGATAATGAAGCTTAATTCTATTTAAGATGGCTTAAAATACACTTAATATAAGTGAATCACTATAAAATTCTAATAAATCGATTTGGCTATAAATTATTTTAATAGATTTATAAAATCGAATTGCATAAGCGATTTAAAGGAAGCATTTTTATCTGTCTGATAACATAATTGAAAATAGTTAATAGAAATTGGCTTCTTAAGGGGCT
>JBLHTX010000130.1:0-3268 GCA_047627635.1 Alphaproteobacteria bacterium
AGCTTCAATCAAAGCAGCCGCACGCTCGAAGCCTGCATCGCCAACCGAAGTAGCTGCACCGCAACGCAAACGCCCTTGTGAATCTTTGGTGGCATTGGGGTATAGCCCTGCCCGCTCGATATCTTTGACGGTAATTAAGCCCACAAGTACGTGATTATCGTCAATTACCAAAAGTTTTTCAATCCGATTAGCGTGCAAAATTGACTTTGCATCGTCTAACTTAACAGTGCCCTTAACAGTCACAAGATTGTCACGAGTCATCAACTCGGATACTAAAATTGTTTCATCGGTGACAAAACGCACATCACGATTGGTTAAAATGCCAACGGGTATATGTTTTTCATCAGTCACAGGAATACCTGTAATACCGTGCTGTCGCATGAGTTCACGGGCTTGTTGCAAGGTTGCATTTGGCGAAACAGTCACAGGATCGACGACAATACCTGCTTCATATTTTTTGACGCGCTTCACTTGTTGACATTGTTCCTCGATGGTAAGATTGCGATGTAAAATGCCTAAGCCGCCTGCTTGTGCCATAGCAACGCACATTTCCCACTCGGATACAGTATCCATAGCGGCTGATATGACAGGAATACCAAGTTCAATTTTGGCGGTTAATTTTGTTTTTGTACACACATCAGACGGCAAAACGTCTGAGGCTCCGGGTACAAGAAGCACGTCATCAAAAGTTAACGCAAGGGGTAAGTCGTGGAGTTGCATGCAAGCCTCGAGGGATAAAAAATTCATCATTGGTTTGCTGTTGACTTGTATCATATATCGCTTGAAATTACAAGCGATTATAGACCATTATTTAATAATTTACCTGATACTTTACGCTCAAGCGCAAGATATCCGTAATGATAACGTGATTGATGGCTTTTTTTAATTGCCCTAATAACGCTTTCAAAGGTTAATTTTCCTGTTTTACGCACAGCATAAAAATGTACAAGTATTTGGTTATGATATGTACTATCATGGTAAGGAACGATTACCATTGAAAAATCTGCTGAATTTTGATTTAAAAATTTCAACATTTCAGCCGCACCTCTTGTGTCACTGCGTTCTGATTTGTTGAATTTAAGGTTTGCACGCTTGTAAATGTCCCGAAATTCTTGGTTTGATAAATGATAATAAGTTTGATCTGTTATATAGGCTGGCACTTTGAAATGCCCTGCCGTATGAAAAAACAAAAGGTCTGGATTTGTCCTTGCAACCCAAGCGGCACTTGGGCCATTAATTGCGGTTTCAGGTGTGTTTAGCCCAATCACATCATAAAATTCACCATTACCCCAATATGTAAACAAGCCTGCTTCGGTCAATACTGTTTTCATATCATCGGGCATATCTTTATTTAAATGATACGACATGACTTCAATGTAGGGATTTATATTGGTATCATTAATTTCATGCATCGTTTCATCAATATTACTGGCAATAAACAGTAAAAACAAAATTGCATTCAATAGATATATTTTTTTGTGGAACTCTGCCTTAATAAAAGAATTATCGAATATTAGCGATATAAAAAATGTGATAAAAATAAAATAAGTTGCATTTTGAAACCGATAAGATTCATTTTGCGACGGCACAAAAAATAAAAATGACACAAGCAATATCACAGGTGGTATTAACCCAAGCAACACTCGATTTTTTGGCTTAATAATCTCTAAAAAGACTGTTGATAATAAAATCAATAAAATGCCACTATTTAAACACCAATATTTAAAGGTCTCCATACCAGGAAACATTAATGTACTGGTTGATTTTACATAAATTGGTAACGGAAATAACAGGCCAAAATAGTGATATCGTCCTATAAAATAACATGCACCAATGACAAGAGCGATTACTGAATATTTAAAATATGGCTTTACCAATTCCTTGTGATGCCGCATTATATAAACAAATATAGTTAGCGTTGCAGCAATCGATGGCATAACACCATCGGGACGAATTAACGCAATCATAACACCAATCAAGGGGATATAAACCAAATATTTAATTGGTGCATAAGCGATTACATAAAATAAAAATAAAAATGCAGCCGCATAAAAATAAACACTAAAGCCATAAATACTGCCTGTAAAAACGGGCGATATAATAATGCATAATGCAATAACCGCAAGGTGATATATATTCAGATTTTCAAGTGATAAATGCTTTTTTAAAATGCTGGCAATCAGCATAAAAATGACCCCTGCCGACAAGGCGTTTATAAGTGCGGCCGCAATAGCAGGATAAAACCCAAGCCAATGCCCCAATGAAATAAGCATAAACCACAAAAAATCGGTTGCCCCTTCGGCAGGTTCAGCCCCTGCAAAATAACTGATGCCGTGCCCTGCGACAAAGTTTTTGACATAAATAAATAAAATATAAGCATCTTCATGCGGATGCTGATACATTAAGAACATATAAAATAAGCCAAAAGTGAATGCAAATACCAACAAAGCTGTCCTATAAATTGCTTTGTAGTTTCTTTGTTTGGTTAAATATTCTAATTTCATTAGATCACATAAAGAAAATTTCATAACGAAGCATATCTCTGATTATCCGGCAGTATCTTTTTTGCAGTATCTTTTATAAAGTCGCACAATATCCTTAAATTTAATTTAATGCTTTTTACTTGTATTTTAGGGACATCTTTTATAGAACAGGCATAAATTAATGATCCCTAAGGAATTTTATTGTGTCTTTGCAGCTTATCCCCATTAAAACAGCATTAATTTCGGTATCCGACAAAACAAACCTTGTTGAATTTGCACAGTTTTTACAAAAAAATCATGTTAAAATTCTCTCTACTGGTGGTACAGCGGCAACCCTGCGAAACCATGATATTCCTGTCACCGATGTCAGCGATCATACGGGATTTCCTGAAATGATGGATGGACGGGTAAAGACATTACACCCTAAAATTCATGGGGGTTTATTGGCCCTCAATAATAATCCTAAACATCAAGAAGCACAAAAACAGCACGGCATTGACAATATTGACCTTGTGATTGTTAATCTTTACCCCTTCGAGGAAACCATTGCCAAAGGTGCTGATTACGACACAGCCATTGAAAATATTGATATTGGTGGCCCTGCAATGCTGCGATCTGCGGCTAAAAATCATAGCCGTGTGACGGTCATTACCGATATCACCGATTATACTGCTTTGACCGATGAAATGACAACCCATAGCGGCAGCACGTCTGTTGCCTTTAGGCAAAAATTTGCGGCAAAAACTTATGCACGCACTGCCAATTACGACTCGACTATTGCGGCA
>JBLHTX010000131.1:0-3015 GCA_047627635.1 Alphaproteobacteria bacterium
TCAAAGCAAGAGCTTGCGGGCGTGATTGCCCATGAACTTGCACATATTCAAAATCGTGATACGTTAATTATGACCATAACTGCAACCATTGCAGGGGCGATTTCCACGCTTACCAATATTGCCACGTTTTCAAGTATGTTTGGCGGTAATAATCGTTCTGATGGAACAGGCAAGGGCGGAGGTTTAAGCCCCATTATAATGATTGCTGTGTCTATGTTGGCACCGCTTGCGGCTTCGGTGGTGCAAATGACAATTTCCAGAACCCGTGAATATGCAGCCGACCGTATGGGGGCACAAATTTGCGGTGATCCGATTGCCCTTGCCGATGCCCTTGAAAAAATTGAGCAAGCCGTCAGAGGCGGACAGCATCGTAATCAGCCCGCTGAAAAAAATCAGGCAATGGCACATTTATTTATTATCAATCCGTTGTTTGGTAAAAAAGGCGATGCGTTGTTTTCAACGCACCCAAACACACAAAATCGTATTGCTGAACTACACAAACTTGCCCAAAATATGCCCAAAAAGACGCTTGCAGATTCTTATGATGAAGGGATGCGGCAGCATTTTGAAAAAAAATCCTTCTTTGAATCAAGAGCAAGCTAAACGTAAAACGTCGATACCGTCCTTCAATAACACTTATAAAGTAAAATCACCATGGGAATAAAGCCAAATACCGAAAAATTACGCTCACGCCAAGCTGCACTTGAAGTTTTATATTGCGTCAATAAAGATATAAACCTTAAAGAAGCCTTTGAGTGCAAGCAATTTATTAATTTGCCAGAAGAAGCCAAGCCATTTACGAAATATTTGGTAACGCAAACATTGCGGTATCAAAATGCGTTAATTCATATTTTTGAACTCTATTTACAAAAGAAACCACAAAATAAAGCCATTGAATTTGTCTATACTTTCCTGTCTTTGGGGGCATGTGAATTGTTATTATCACAGCAAAAAACAAATATAACCCTCAGTTCCTATACTGAAATTACAAAAATTGACAAAAAGACAACCCATCTTTCGGGTATTATTCGGGCAATTTTAGGGAAGATAGATCAAAATCGTGACAGCTTGATGCATTATTTTAAGGATTATAAACTTATTTTTGGCGATATATTCTATAATGATTTATTAAAGGATTACCCTGACCAAGTTGATAATATTTGCGAAGGATTATTGTGTGAACCTGTGAATGATGTTTTAAAATTAACAGAGTGTTCCACGCCAGAAAATTATACAGATTTATTACCCAACTTAATGCGGTATCAAGGTGGTATTCGTCCAGAAAATACGGATTTATTTATTAATGGCGATGTCACGATCCAGTCTTATGCATCGCATTTGCCGATTTATGGAGCAGGGGATATTGCAGGCAAAACATTGCTTGATTTATGCGCCGCACCTGGTGGGAAAACGCTTCAGGCAATTGCCGCAAAAGCCGATGTTACCGCCGTTGATATTTCAAGAAATCGCCTTGAGAGATTATATGAAAATTTGGAACGTACGCATTTAAACGCCAAAATTATTACTGCTGATGTGCTGAATTTTAAATCAAATACTTTATTTGATATTATTTTACTTGATGCCCCTTGTACTGCAACGGGAACTATTCGTAAAAATCCTGATATTATTCAAAGCTTTACGCTTGAAAATGCTGATAAGCTTGTAACCTTACAAAAAAATATGCTTAATTATGTAGAGAAATTTGTTAAAATCGAGGGTTTATTAATTTATGCAGTTTGTAGTCTATCAAAATCTGAGGGCGAAAATCAGGTTGATGAATTTATAAAAAATCATCCAAACTTTCAAATTATCATGCCTCAGCATAGTGATAAATTACCCAAAAATGCGCTAACCGATAATCAGTGCATTCGCTTATTGCCGCACCACGACATAGAAACGGGCGGGCATGATGGCTTTTTTGTGGCTTATTTACGCAAAATATCTTGATTTATTTAAAACCAAGATGACCGATTGCACCATTGCCGCTCCCTTTTCCTTTAGGATCAGCTTGTGCACCCGGTGCCATGAGATAAGATGAATCATCGCCGCCATAATAAGTCATTCTGGAGGCATCGCTGTATTTTCTCACACGATCAGGATTGTCTTCTTCTTGGCTTTCATCGTCGGCATAAATTGTGAAAAAACTGTTGCCTTGATTAAAGGCATTAACGCGGCGATGTGCAATCGTGCCGCCTGCTGCTCTTTGTGCAGTTTGATCGCCATTAGATGTTCTAGTGTCTAGGAGCTCGTCATCAATAGCCTGTCCACCATTATTCAGGAATGTTAACTCTTGATCTGTTTTAATGCGGATAATTTGTACCGATGAATTGCCTGTTTCCATATTGATTTTATCAAGGTCTGATACCTTAATCAGCATCATTCCTTTATCTTTGTCGCCTGAGTAACCAATCATTTCACCATCATTTGTGCCAAAGTAATCCTGTGGATTATTGATTTTATTATGCACCCTGCCGCCACTTTTGATAATCATAATATAGTCAGCACCATCGGTTGCAACAGGTCCACGATAAGGGCGTTCGAGTGATTCATATTGCATTTCAACATTTCCTTGGGGGAATGTTTCTGTATGCCACGCACTTTTATTGCCTCTACTTACATTAAATCGGGTATTACTACCAGCCTCAACTGGTGGTGCTGAGGGGGGATTTTGATCAGCGAGAGCAGGAGCAGGAGCAGGAGCAGGAGGAATAGGATCTTCGTTATCGGGATTGGCTATTCTTCTAGATTTGGTGCCACTGTTCGGATTGTTATTTGCGTCCTCTTCATCCATATTTGTATCAGAATTTTGGGATTGTGTATTACCACTTCCATTTGATAATGATGAGACTTGTGAATCATTGATAATATCACTAATCACATTGCGGTCGAAGATATCACGCCGATGCTTGCCAATATCGGACGCTTTTTTTCTAAGGAGATTTTGACCATTGCTTTGCGCATTAATGAGATCATTTAATTGAAACACACCATCAGAGCCAGAAATTTTTTGTATAA